>JAIYAA010000060.1 GCA_027489295.1 Sphingomonadales bacterium
CTGTTCGGTGCCACCGGCGATCTCGCGCAGCGGATGCTGCTCCCGTCGCTCTATGCGCTGCACGCCGATGGCCTGCTTCCCCAGGGCCTCACCATCACCGGCACGGCGCGCTCCGAGCACGACGATGCCGATTATCGCGCATTCGCCGCCAAGGCGCTCGACCAGTTCCTGCCGGCCGATCGCAAGGACGACAGCGCTGTCCAGGGCTTTCTCCAGCGCCTCCACTACCAGACGCTCGATGCCTCCAAGATCGAGGGCTTCGCCGCGCTAAAGGAAAAGCTGGGCGACATTTCCGGCGGCCTCGCCATCTTCCTGTCGACCGCGCCCTGGCTGTTCGGCCCCACCATCAAGGGCCTCGAATCGGCCGGCCTCGCCGGCGAGAATGTCCGCATCAGCCTCGAGAAGCCGCTGGGCCGCGACCTCGCCTCGAGCCGCGAGATCAACGACATCGTCGCCGAAGCCTTCCCCGAGGAGCGGACCTTCCGCATCGACCATTATCTCGGCAAGGAGACGGTGCAGAACATCCTCGCGCTGCGCTTCGGCAATTCGCTGTTCGAGCCGGTGTGGAACGCGCGCGGCATCGACAGCGTGCAGATCACGGTATCCGAGACGGTGGGCCTCGAAGGCCGCGCCGGCTTCTACGACGATACCGGGGCGCTGCGCGACATGGTGCAGAACCACATGCTTCAGCTCGTCGCGCTGATCGCGATGGAGCCCCCTGCCCGGCTCGACGGCACCTCGATCCGCGACGAGAAGGTCAAGGTCCTGCGCTCGCTGCGCAAGATCGCGCCGGTCGATGCGCCGAACCTCACCGTTGTCGGCCAATATGGCGGCGGCGCGGTGAAGGGTGAGATCGTGCGTGACTACACCACCGATCTCGGCAAGGACTCACGCACCGAAACCTTCGTTGCAATCAAGGCGCATGTCGACAACTGGCGCTGGCAGGGCGTGCCCTTCTACCTGCGCACCGGCAAGCGCCTGGCCGAGCGCCGCTCCGAAATCGTCATCCAGTTCAAGCCCGTGCCGCACTCGATCTTCGCCGATCGCGGCGGCATGCTCCAGCCCAACGCGCTGGTCATCCGCCTACAGCCGGAGGAATATGTCCAGCTGCTGGTGATGGCCAAGCAGCCCGGCCTTGACCGCGAGGGCTACCGCCTGCGCGAGGTGCCGCTCAATCTCAGCCTCGACGCCGAATTCGCCGGTACCACCCGCCGCATCGCCTATGAGCGCCTGCTGCTCGACCTGATCGAGGGCGATCCCACGCTGTTCGTCCGCCGCGACGAGGTGGAGGCGCAGTGGGAATGGATCGATGCGATCCGCGCCGGCTGGGAAGCCAACGACCTCAAGCCCAAGCCCTATGCCTCGGGCAGCTGGGGCCCCTCGCTCTCGATCGCGCTCACCGAGCGCGACGGGGTGCACTGGCACGAATGAGCGGGGCGAGCGCCTTTCTCTCTTCCGTTATCCCGGCGAAAGCCGGGATCCATTGCCTTCACCGTCTAGGCTCCATCCCCAGCGTCGCTGTGAAATGGATCCCGGCCTCCGCCGGGATGACGGTGGACGGGCAAGCGCGAACGCGACCCAATCCCCATATCGGACCCGCGCGGCCGCCCGGCCGTTGACGCGGTCCCACCGACATCCAAGGAGCTTACATGACGACCGAAATCGAATGGTGGGACTATGACGACGCCGCCGAAATGGGCGACGCGCTCGCCGGCGACGTGCAGTTCATCATCGAAAGCGCGATCGACGCGCGCGGCGCCGCGGTCATCGCGCTCGCCGGCGGCCGCACCCCCGGCCCGATCTACGCCAAGCTGAGCAAGGCCAAGCTCGACTGGAAGCGTGTGACGATCATCCCCACCGACGATCGCATCGTGCCGATGGGCGATCCGATGTCGAACGTGACCGGCCTCGCCAAAGTGTTCCTGCCGCTCGGCGCGCGGGTGATCCCGGTGGTCAGCGAAAAGGCCGACGACTACAAGGCCGCCGGCCGCGCCGCCGACGCGCGCCTCCAGGACTTCCACTGGCCGCTCGACCTGTGCCTGCTCGGCATGGGCGCCGATGGCCACACTGCCTCGATCTTCCCCGGCCCCGACCTCGCCGAAGCGCTGACCGGCCCGAAGGAACGCCGCGCGCTGGGCGTGATGCCCGATCCGCTGCCGCCCGAGGCGCCCGTCGCCCGCGTCACGCTGTCGCTCGCCGCGATCGTCTCGGCGCGCGCGCTGATGATCGCGATCACCGGCCAGGAGAAGAAGGACGTGCTGGAGCGCGCCATTGCCGAAGGCGCGGGCTCGACGCTGCCGATCGGCCGCGTGCTCGCCGAAACCGAACTGCCTGTCGACATCCACTGGAGCGTCTGAAAATGACCACCCTCCACGCCGAAATCGCCGCCGTCACCGATCGCGTGATCGAGCGCTCCAAGGCCGGCCGTGCCGCCTATATGGAGCTCATCCAGCGCGAGCGCGAATCGGGCAATGACCGGCCCAAGCTCGGCTGCGCCAACCTCGCGCACGCCTATGCCGGTACCGAGGAGCAGCGCGAGGAGCTGAAGACCGGCACGCGGATGAACATCGGCATCGTCACCGCGTACAACGACATGCTCTCGGCCCACGCGCCCTATTATCGCTACCCCGAGCAGATGAAGGTCTGGGCGCTGGAGGCCGGTGCCACCGCGCAGGTGGCGGGCGGCGTGCCGGCGATGTGCGACGGCGTGACCCAGGGCTATCAGGGCATGGAGCTCTCGCTGTTCAGCCGCGACACCATTGCCATGTCGACCGCGGTTTCGCTCAGCCACCGTGTGTTCGAAGGCGCGGCGCTGCTCGGCATCTGCGACAAGATCGTGCCGGGTCTGCTGATGGGCGCGCTTCGCTTCGGCCATCTGCCGATGGTGCTGATCCCCGGCGGCCCGATGCGCTCCGGCCTGCCGAACAAGGAGAAGGCCGCGGTCCGCGAGCGCTATGCCGAGGGCAAGGCGACCCGCGAGGAGCTGCTGGAGTCCGAAATCGCCGCCTATCACGGCAAGGGCACCTGCACCTTCTACGGCACGGCGAACTCGAACCAGATGATGATGGAGGCAATGGGCCTCCACGTCCCCGGCGCCGCCTTCGCCAACCCGCAGACCAAGCTGCGCCAGGAACTGACCCGCGCCGCCGTCCACCGCCTCGCCGAGATCGGCTGGAACGGCGACGACTATCGCCCGATCGGCCATGTCGTCGATGAAAAGGCGATCGTGAATGCCGCGATCGTGCTGCTCGCCACCGGCGGCTCGACCAACCATCTGATCCACGTCCCCGCCTTCGCGCGCGCGGCCGGCATCGTCATCGACTGGGATGATTTCGATCGTCTCTCGCGCGCTGTACCGCTGATGACGCGCGTCTATCCAAACGGCTCCGCGGACGTGAACCAGTTCGAGGATGCCGGCGGCCCGTCCTTCGTCATCAAGGAACTGCTCGGCGCCGGGCTGATGCACGGCGACGCGCTGACGATTGCCAAGGACGGCATGGCCGCTTATGGCCGCAAGCCTGACATCGAGGGTGACGCGCTGGTCTGGACCGAGCACGGCGCGACCAGCAACGACGAGAATATCGTCCGCACGGTCGAGACCGCCTTCTCGCCCGAGGGCGGCTTCCGCATCCTCAAGGGCAATATCGGCCGCGCCTGCATCAAGGTCTCGGCGGTCGAGCGCGA
>JAIYAA010000179.1 GCA_027489295.1 Sphingomonadales bacterium
CGGTGCGCGGCGGCACCGCGCGCTCGGAGTTCGGCGAGACCAGCGAGGCGTTGTTCCTCACCTCGGGCTATGCCTATGATTGCGCGGGCGACGCCGCCGCGCGCTTCGCCGGCGAACAGGCGGGCATGACCTATTCGCGCCTCCAGAACCCGACCGTGGAGATGCTCGAACAGCGCATCGCCCTGCTCGAAGGTGCCGAGGCATGCCGCACCATGGCGACCGGCATGGCGGCGATGACCGCGGCACTGCTCTGCCAGGTGAGCCAGGGCGACCATATCGTGCAGGGCCGCGCCGCCTTCGGATCGTGTCGCTGGCTGACCGACAGCCTGTTGCCGCGCTTTGGCGTCACCACGACGACGATCGACGCGCGCGATCCGCAGCAGTTCGAGGACGCGATCCGCCCGAGCACCAAGATCTTCTTCTTCGAGACGCCTGCCAACCCGACGATGGACGTGGTGGATCTGGAAGCGGTCTGCGCCATCGCCCGGAAGCACGGCATCGTCACTGTGGTCGACAATGCCTTCGCCACGCCCGCGCTCCAGCGGCCAATGGAGTTCGGTGCCGACGTCGTCGCCTATTCCGCCACCAAGATGATGGACGGGCAGGGCCGCGTGCTGGCCGGCGCGGTGTGCGGCTCCGAGGATTTCATCACCAACACGCTGCTGCCCTTCACCCGCAACACCGGCCCGACGCTGAGCGCGTTCAACGCCTGGGTGGTGCTGAAGGGACTGGAGACGCTCGACCTGCGCATCCGCCGCCAGAGCGAGAATGCGCTGAAGGTCGGCACCTTCCTGGAGGGCCGCGTTCCCCGCGTGAACTTCCCGGCGCTGCCCAGCCATCCGCAGCACGCGCTGTTCATGCGCCAGATGGCCGCGGCGGGCCCGATCTTCAGTTTCGAGCTGGACGGCGGCCGCAAGCAGGCCCACGCGCTGCTCGACGGGCTGGAGCTGATCGACATCTCGAACAACATCGGCGACTCGCGCTCGCTGATGACGCACCCGTCCTCCACCACCCATTCGGGTCTCGCCGAGGAGAAGCGGCTGGAGATGGGCGTGGTCGAGGGCATGATCCGCATCAATGTCGGTCTGGAAGATGCCGACGACCTGATCGCCGATCTCGATCAGGCGCTGCGGGGCGCCGGCTTGTGAAGGCGCTCTTCACCGACGAGGCGACGACGCGCGGCGTGGTCGTTCGCGTGTCGGTGTCGTACTTGCCCGAACAGTCGGAGCCGCATCGCGGCCGCTGGTTCTGGGCCTATCATATCCGCATCGAGAACGAAGGCACGGTGACGGTGCAGTTGCTCACCCGACACTGGATCATCACCGACGGGCGCGGCCTGCGCCACACGGTGGAGGGCGAGGGCGTCGTCGGCGAACAGCCGATGATCGCGCCGGGCGGCAGCTTCGACTATGTTTCGGGCTGCCCGCTCTCCACCCCCAGCGGATCGATGCAGGGCAGCTACCACATGATCGCCGAGGACGGTTCGGCGTTCGACGTGTCGATCCCGCGATTCGCGCTGATCGCCCCGGCGGTGACGGGCGAACAATGAAGCGCACCCATCTCCCCCTCAACGGCATGCGCGTGCTGGATGCGGCCGCGCGGCACCTGTCGTTCACCCGCGCCGCGGACGAGCTGGCGGTGACCCCCGCCGCGGTCGGCCAGCAGATCCGCGCGCTGGAGGATACGCTGGGCGTCGTGCTGTTCCGCCGCACCACCAAGGGGCTGGAGCTGACCCCCGAGGCGGAAAGCGGCCTGACCGCGCTGCGCAACGGCTTTCTCCAGTTCGAGGAAGCGGTGCGGGCGATGCAGGCGGGGCAATCCTCCAAGTCGCTGACCATCGCCGCGCCGCGCGACCTCACCGCCAAATGGCTGATGCCGCGCCTGTCGGACATCGCCCGCGCCGATCCGGATCTGCGCTTCGTGCTGGTGCCGGCCGACGATGCGCTCGATTTCACCGAGGCCAATCTCGATCTCGCGATCCGCTGGGGCGAGGGCCCGGGCGAGCATGAGGGCGAGGCGTTGGAAAGCGACGGCATGATCACGGTCGAGCGACCCGGCGGCGGCAGCATCGACGTGCGCATCTCCTGGCCCGGCTGCATGGCCGAGGATGCCGGATCGCTGGTCCGCGTTGCCGATGCCGGCCTCGCCATCGATGCGGCGGCGCAGGGGCTGGGCCGGGCGACCGTGCCCGAGCTGCTCGCCCGCGCCGACATCGAGGCGGGCCGCGTTGCTGTGATCGGCGAGCCCAAGCCCTCGCGACTCGGCTATTGGCTGGTCGCCCCGCTGCCGCAGTGGCGGCAGAAGAAGGTGCAGACGCTGGTGGAAGTGCTGGGGGGCTGAGCGTCTCCTTCAGTCTGCCTTGATGCTGATGTGCTTGCTGCCGCGCTCGACCGACGAGACCGGCTGCGTTTGGGCGATCGCCTGCATCACCTTGTCGGGATCGGGTAGGCGGTCGAAAGACGGGAAGACATAGGCACGATCGAGCAGGTTCAGCGTCACCGCGAAGCCCGGCGTCTTCTTCTCGTCCAGCTGGAACTCCCGATATACGGACACGGTGCGGCCGGCGTCGCCGATGGCGATGGTATAGCTGTCCGATCCGAGCGACTCGGCACGATAGACCCCCAGCGCCTGGCGGGCGGTACCGTCCCGGCAGAACAGGGGGGGTGCCTCCGCGGCCTTGGCCTTCTTGCCCTTGTCCTTGGTGTTTGCAGCCGCCGCGATCAGGCTCCCGAGCAGGCTCGACTGCATGTCCGGCTTCAGCATCTTGGCCTTGGCGTCATAGCTAA
Organism: Sphingomonadales bacterium; assembly: GCA_027489295.1. The sequence continues at coordinate 2,787 of JAIYAA010000179.1, forward strand.
GGGACGTGGCACAGGGCTGGACCGGAACGGCGGCGGGCAATGCGGGCATCGATTCGGAACGCGCCGGCCAGCCGAGGTCGGCGATCAGCGCGGAGAGCGTGGCGTCGAGCTGCGCGGGCCCCTGTTCGACGGAGCTGATGCGGATCACGACCAGCCATTCACCCAGCGGCAGCACTGCCACGCCCGTTGCGGCATAGGGCGGCTTCGAGGGCGTGTAGAAGCGGCGCAGCGCGCTGGCGACGGTCCCGCCGGGAACGGTGAAGCCGCCGGGCGTGCCTGCCGGGGTTGGAGTGCCATAGGCACCGCGCAGCAGGATCTGCGTCTCCACCCGATCGAACCACACCGGCACGCTCATCAGCGCGGGGCGAAACAGGTACAGCGTGGCCTGCGTCTTGTCGACGTCGCCGAACTGCACCGCGATGTCGAGCTCGCCCTGGCCCAGCGTCGTGATCTCGGTGCGGGGCAGGCCTCCGGAGACCTGCGGGACAATTAACCCGGTCTGGGCATGCTGCCATTTCTTGCTCGCGGGCACGTCGAGCGTGGCCTTTTGTGCACATACGCTGGTCGGCAGGGCGGTCCCGCCGGTCAGCAAGGCAAAAGCTACCACGACCGATCGATGGCGCAACGTTCCTCTCCCCCTGTAATACAGGTGGATGCTAGCGATAGTTGTGACATCCCGCCACGACTTTCGGGACGCGGGCTACCTCTTCACCCGCCCGATCGGCACCGGCAGCAGCCGGCCTTGATCGTCGCCGATCACCATCACCTCCACACCGAACGCGTCGCGCAGCGGCTGGTGGGCGAGGGCGGTGGTGGCCGGGCCGAAGGCCACCGTGCGGCCCTCGCGCAGCAGCAGCACATCGTCGGCGGCGCGGGCGGCCTGGACCAGATCGTGCAGAACGATCACCACGCCCATGCCCCCCGCCGCCAGCGCGCGCAGGCGATCGAGCAGATCGAGCTGGTGGACGGGGTCGAGGCTCGCCAGCGGCTCGTCGGCGAGCAGCCATTGCGGCTGCCCCGCCAGCACCCGGGCGAGCAGCACCCGCGCCCGCTCGCCGCCGGAAAGCTGGGTCACCAGCCGCTCGGCAAGGGGGCGGACGCCCGTCGTCTCGATCGCGGCGTCGATCGCGGCATGGTCGTCGGCGGAGAGCCCCGCGAACGGCGCACGATGGGGCAGGCGGCCCAGCGCGACCAGATCGGCCACGCGCACGTCCCAGTGCACGGTCGCTTCCTGCGGCAGATAGCCGATGCGCCGGGCGCGCTCGCGGGGGGGCAGCCGGCCGAGCAGCGTGCCGCCCAGCTTTACCTTGCCCCCATCGGGATCGAGCAGGCCGGCGAGGGTTCGCACCAGCGTCGACTTGCCCGAGCCGTTGGGGCCGAGGATCGCGGTGACCCGGCCGGGCCGCAGCACCGCATCGATGCCGTGCAGCACGCGGCGCTTGCCGAGGCTGACGGAGAGTTCGGAAACGCTCAGTTCCATGTCGACCGCCGGAGCTTGAGGAGCAGCACGAAGAAGAACGGCGTGCCGAGCAACGCCATCGCCACGCCCAGCCGGATCTCGCCGGCGCCGGGCGACAGGCGCACCAGGCTGTCGGCGGCGAGCAGCAGCGCCGCCCCGCCCAGCGCGCTCGGCAGCAGCAGCGCCGAGGGCCGTGCGCCGGTGAGCGGGCGCAGGAGATGGGGAACGATCAGCCCGACAAAGCCGACCACGCCGGTCACCGCCACGCTGGCGCCGACCGCGAGGCCGGTGCCGAGCACGACCAGCAGTTGGGTGCGCTCCAGCCGCAGCCCCATCGAGCGGGCGGCGGCCTCGCCCAGCGTCAGCCCGTCGAGCGCGCGCCCGGTGAGGAACAGGATCCCGCAGCCGATCGCGATCAACGGCACCGCCAGCTGCACCTCGGCGAAGCTGCGATCGGTGAGCGCGCCCATGATCCAGTCGAGGATCTCGGCGGTGGCATAGGGGTTGGGCGAGATCGAGATGAGGAAGCTGGTCAGTGCCCCGCCGAGGCTGGCGAGCACCGATCCGGCGAGGATGAACGCGACCGCGCTTTCCGCCCGCCAGGCAAGGCCGGCGAGCAGCAACATCGATCCGCACGCCGCCGCCATCGCGCAAGCAAACAGGACGAGCGGCGCGCTGCTGCCCAGCAGCACGATCGAGGCGACGGCGCCCAGCGCGGCGCTGGACGAGACGCCGACCACCGCCGGATCGGCGAGCGGGTTGCGCAGGAAGCCCTGCAGCACCGCACCCGACAGACCCAGCGCCGCGCCGATGGCGAGCCCCAGGATCGCGCGGGGCAGGCGCAGCTCGACGATGATCCACCAGCGCGGATCGTTGCTGAACCAGGCGGAGACCGGCACCCAGAACTTGCCCGCCATCAACGAGGCGGCGAACAGCAGCGCGACCAGCAGGGCGAGGCCGAGGTTGAGAGCGAGGCGGTTCACGGAACACTCCGGCGAATGGCGGTGAGGCGGGCGAGCGCGGCGGGGATCACCGGCCCGCCGCAATTGACCAGCTGGCGCGGGAATTGCGCCTGGGTGACGGGCATGCCGGTCTCGGCGATGGCGCGCTTGCGCAGGGTCGCCGCGCGCGAATCGCTGTCGTGCCCGGCCCCTTCGGGCGCGAGCATCACCCGTGGTGGATCGGCGATCACCTGCTCCATCGGCAGATGGGCGGTGTGGGTGAGGCCATAGTGCGCGGCCTGGTTGGAGAAGCCGGCATGGACCATCAGGTCGTCGAGCAGCGTCTTGCCGCCGGTGACGAGATTGCCGCCGATCCAGAGCAGGGCGGGGGCGGCGGGGCCGTTCCAGCGGGCGGCGGCGACGGCGGCGTCGATCCGGGCGTTGAGCGCCGCACCCCGGGCAGGCGCGTCCACCGCGGCGGCGAGCTCGGTCACCTGCGCCTGACTCTCGTCGATCGAGGGCGGGATGCCGACGTACAGCACCTTCAGGCCGGCGCGGGCAAAGGCCTCGCGCGTCGAGGGCGGCGTGAAGCTGCTGGCGATCACCAGATCGGGCTTCAACCCGATCACTTCCTCGGCCGTGCCGTTGTTGCCGCGAAAGCGGCGGGCGACCGCGAGCGGGATCGAGGTCGAATCCGGCGCCTGCGAATAATGGCTGATCGCGGCGATCCGCTCGGGCGGCACCAGCTCGATCAGCACCGCGTCGGCGCAGGGGTTCATCGAGACGATGCCCCCGCCGCCGGCGGACGGGGGCGCCGCGCAGCCCGCGAGCCCCAGGCAGGCGAGCAGCGCGGCACCGCGCATCACGGGAAACGCACCCGCACGCCGCCATAGGCAGCGCGGCCATAAGTGCCGTAGCCGGTGATCTGCTGGTAGCGCACGTCGCCGATATTATCGACGCGGCCGTAGACGGACAGCGTTTTCGTCACCGGCATCTCCGCCCGCACCCCTGCGAGCGCATAGCCGTCGATCGGCGTGGCGTTCCCCACATCGTTGAAGCTGTCGCCCACCATCGTCACCGTGCCGCCGATCGCGAGGCCGAAGGCGAAGCGATAGTCGGCAGAGACACTGCCGGTGTCGCGCGGACGGCGGGGCAGGTCCTTGCCCAGCGCGCCGGCGCTGCGGTTCTCGGCGGTCACATGGGTGAAGGCCGCGCGCACCGTCAGCGCCGTCACCGGCTGCAGCACGCCTTCCAGCTCGACGCCTTCGGCGCGGGTCCGGTTGAGGTTGTAATAGGTCGAGGTCGCGAAGTTATAGTCGATCTGGTTGTCCGCATCGCGGTGGAACCAGGTGACGCCCAGCGCGACCTTGCCGCCGGCCAGCATCTGTCGCGCACCAGCTTCGTAGCTCTTCGCGGTTTCCGGCTGGAGGCCGGCAAAGCCATAGGCGCTGTAGAGCTGGTATAGCGTCGGCGCCTTGAAGCCCTCGCCATAGCTGGCATGGAGCAGCGTGGTCGCGGTGGCGCGCACGGCGAGATCGGCATTCCACGTCCAGTGGCTGCCGAATTGGTCATGGTCGTCATGGCGGACGCCTGCGGTCACCGTCACCGGATCGAGCGGGGTGACGATCGCCTGCCCGTAGACGCTGGTGATGCCCACCGAACGGCGCCCGGCGCTGCCGAAGCCTTCGTCGTAGCGGATGCGGCTTTGCTCGTGCTCGGCGCCGAACACGAGGCGCAGCTGCTTCGCCAGCGTCGCGTCGCCCTGATAGGCGTAGCGCTCGGCGCGGCCGCGATAGCGATAGGCGATGCTGCTGTCGGCGTTGTAGCCGTCGCGGGTGATGTCGGAGAGGGTGAAGCCGATCCGGCTGCGCAGCGCGCCGCCCAGCGCTTCGTTGCGCAGGCCGGCATAGCCATAGACTTCCTGCGTCTTGGCATATTCGCCCGTATCGCCGAACGCGTAGGTCGGCGGCGCATAGCCGTCGAGATCGACCTTGCTGTCGGCGAAATAGCCGCGCAGGTCGAGCGCAAGGCCTTCGGCCAGCTGCACCTGCACATTGCCGGTCGCCCCGAACTGGCGATAGCCGTCGGCCTCCTTGCCGTTGGCGGCGGCCGAGATGCCGTCGGTGGTCAGATAGCCGGCGGTCAGGCCCGCGGTGATCCGGTCGTTGCCGCCGGCGATGGCGGCATTGCCGTCGAACGTGCCGAACGATCCGCCCTCGGCATTGGCGCGGACGTGCAGGCCTTGCGTGCCCTGCAGCGTGGTGACGTTGACCACGCCGCCGATCGCCTGGCTGCCCCAGATCACCGAGTTCGGCCCGCGCAGCACCTCGACCCGCTCGACCGATCCGGCGAGCAGGCTGGCGAAGTTATACGCGCCGCCGGTGGAGGAGGGGTCGGCGACGCGGATGCCGTCGATCAGCACCAGCGTCTGATCGCTCTGCGCCCCGCGGATGCTGAGCGCCGTCGAGGTACCGAGCCCGCCGTTGCGGACGGCGGTGATGCCCGGGGTGGTGGCGAGAAGATCGGAGAGCGCGACGGTCTGGCGCTGTTCGATTTCGGCGCGGTCGATCACCGTCACCGATCGGCCGACCGTGTCGGTGCGCTGTTCGACGCCGCTGGCGACGACGACGATCTGGTCTTCGTCGCGCTGGGCATGGGCTGCCCGCGGCGCGAACGCAGCCGCGGCGACGAGAGTAAGCTTGAGAAACTGCATCTGGTACAAGACACCCGCAGATGGGGGAGCGCACGCGCCCCCCGCATGGTTTGGTGTCGCTCGCGCGGGGATTTCAGCCCCGTTCACCCGGTGCACCCCGCCCGCGTGAAGGAATCGACTGTAGCGGGCAGGTCTCCTGGCTCCCGGGTCGTCGCAGACATGCCGCCTTCCCGGAAGCGCGATGCTCCAGTGGCAGATTGGCATGCCGGCTCACCGGCTACAGTTGCGGGGGCAGCCTCGGATTTTGAAACCGAGTTCCCTTTTCACCCTCCCTGTGGGGGAGGACACCCGTTACGCGGCTGCCCTTAGCGGCAACCGGGGGATCGCCGCAACCTGTCGCCTGCTTACCACAGTACGCCGTATTTGTCCGGCGTCGCCGGCTCGGGCGCCGGGTCACCGATCGACTGCAGCAAATCGATCTCGATCGTGCGGCACATCGCGTTCAGCGGGAGGTCGTGCACGGTGTTGGCGAAGGGGTCGACCAGATCGTCGCCGATCGCCAGCGCGGCGAGGAACATCAGCCCGGCCACGGTCGAGCCGAGCGGGGTGGCGACGCCCAGCGTCTCGACCAGGCCGATCGGCAGCAGCACGCAGAAGATATGGGTGAACAGCGTCGGCACCAGCCGGTACTGCACGGGCAGGGGGGTGTTCTTCAGCCGCTCCATGCCGCCCTGCGCGTTGGCGATGTCGATCAGCACGCGTTCCATCGAGCTTTGCTGGATCGAATCGATCCAGCCCTTCGACCGGGCGATCTCGATCCGCCGCCCGGTACCGTCGACGATACCGTTGGCCACATTGGTGCGGGCCAGCGCGAAATCGGCCTCTCCCTTGGAGAGGAAGCGCAGCACCTCCCGATCCACCGGCTGGCGGCGGAGCTGGCAGCGCAGCGCGTTCACATAGGCGATCTGGCGCAGCACGATGGTGCGCTTCATGTCCACCGCCTCGCCGTCGGGCAGATAGTTGCGCGCGGCGCGCGCCAGATTGCGGCTGGCGTTGATCATCAGCCCCCACAGCCCGCGGCCTTCCCACCAGCGCTGATAGGCGGAGTTGCTGCGAAAGCCGAGGAACAGCGCCAGTACCGATCCGAACAGCGTGAGCGGCAGCGAGGGCGCGCGGAACGGCAGCACGAAATAGACGATGGTGACGACCACGTCCCAGACGAACAGAACGGTGAGCGGGCGCCAGACCTCGCGGAGAATCTGGCGGGCACGGGGGGCGGTGGTGACGATCATGGCGAGGCTATACGCGCAAAGCGGTGCCGGGGTCCCTTAGCCGTCGTTCCGCTCAGGGGCGGGCATCGCGGCCTGCGACATCGCCTCCGCCGCCGCGCTGGCGGGCCGCAGATGGAACCATTCCGGTCGATCGATCGCGATCAGGAAGGCAAGCGTGCCCAGGCCGAACATCAGCAAAGCGATCGCGCTGCGCAGGCGCTCCTTGCGGCGAAAACCGGCGTCTCGGGACATGGTAAGCACTCCTCTTGCGGTTGAAGCCGGGAGGTAGGGGGCCGATTGCAAACCGCGCATGGACGAAGCGTTACGTTCTTTTGCGCGCTGCAGCATCTGCGACGCGCTGCACCGTTTCAGCGGTCACCAGTGCCATATGCGAGAAAGTTTCGGGTTCTTGATCAGATAGATAAGGCGAATACATCGGAACGTGGCGATAGGCGGGACGTTCGTCGACTCCAGGAACGAGGAGATTCGTATGATGAAGAAGCACCTGTTAATCCTGGGCGTTACTCCCATGCTCACTCTCGCCGCCTGTGGCGGCGGCGGCAACGACAGCGCGAGC
>JAIYAA010000352.1 GCA_027489295.1 Sphingomonadales bacterium
CGAACCCCCACATCTTTCGATACTGGAACCTAAATCCAGCGCGTCTACCAGTTCCGCCACGCCCGCAGGGGACACCGCCGGTCGGCGGGCTCTATAGCAGTCATGGGGTTCGGGGCAAGTACGAAGCAACGATTGGGGTTCGTTGGGCGTTGGCACTGAAACGAACAGGAGATGTCCCATGCCGGTCGAGCCCCCCGTCCAGCCTACCACGCCCCCGTCCGAGATGCCCGCGCCCGATCCCGGCCAGCCGGGCGGCCCGCCGCCGGAGATCGACCCGCCCGCCCCCGACATCGACGTGCCCGCACCCCAGACCGAGCCGGGGATCGATCCCGGCATCACCCCCGGCCAGCCGGTGGCCTGAACTTGGAGAACACGCCCATGCCCGATCGCATCAACGACCGTGACGATCCCCGTCCCGACATCCAGCAGGCCGTTGAGGCCCGTTCGGATGCGGCCGATGCAGCAGCCAAGGAAGGCACGCCGCTCAAGCGCGCGGTCCCACTTGGCGCCGGCGGGGAAAACGGCGCCGACGGCGTCGTCAAGAACCAGGACGTCAACCAGCAATAGCCGCCCCATACGGAGATTAGCCCCGCGATGATCGAACGCCACCTGCTGAAGCTGCGCCTTCGCGACACGATCGGTGTCGAGGAAGAGGCCGCCTTACGCGGGACGATCGTCGACACGATCGTCCATCCCGCCGGCCGCACGATCGTGCGCGCCGGCGAGGAACTCAACTATTCCACCCTGCTGCTCGACGGGCTGCTAGGGCGCTACAAGGACCTGAAAAACGGCCAGCGCCAGATCACCCATGTGCACGTCCCTGGCGACTTCGCCGATTTGCACAGCTTTACCCTCAAGCGGCTCGACCACGCTTTGTTGGCGCTTAGCCCGTGCACGATTGCCCGCGCCTCGCATACCCGGATACGCCAGATCACCGAGACGCTGCCGCACCTAACCCGCGTGATGTGGTACTCGACCAATGTCGACGCCGCGATCCACCGCGAATGGGAAGTGTCGCTGGGCCGCCGGTCCGCGATCCAGCGTGCAGCGCACCTGTTTTGCGAACTGTACGTGCGACTGGGCGTGGTCGGGCTGGCGGAAGCGGACGGCTATCGTCTGGCACTCAGCCAGGCCGAAATGGCGGAGTGCCTGGGCCTGACGCCTGTCCACGTGAACCGCGTGCTGCGCGAATTGCGGGAGCGTAGGCTCGTCGAATTCCGCGCTGGCCGCGTGACGTTTCAGGACCTGCCCGGCCTGAAGCGACTCGCGGAATTCGATCCAGGCTATCTGTATCTCGAGCCGCAGGCGCTCTGACGCCGTTCAGCCTGCAACCCGGCGCGCCGAGACGATCTTCACCGGCACCTCGGGAACTTCGCCCTTGAACGTGCCCATGATCGTCTTGGTCGGCGAGATCGGCGCATCGAAGATCTTGAGCAGCACGTCCTTGCCCTCAATCACCCGCGCGAACGCGGCATAGCCGAGATTGTCGCCTGGCTTGCTCGGGTCCGCATCGAACGACGGCTGGTCCCCGACCATGATGGTGAACTCACCGCGAGCGCTGCCGGGCGCCAGCCGTGGCAGCGACAGGGTACCGTCAAGATGCTGGATGCCGGTCTGGCTGGTCGGCTCATGCTTGATCGGCGGGAACATCTTGGCGGGCGCATTCTGGATGCCGAACTGGACGAAGCCGAAATGGTCTGCCGGCCTGGCCGTGCGGTAGAACACCACCCCGTCCAGCCGCTTGGTATCGACATAGCGCAGGAAGTTGCGCGCGGAGACCGGCGCCTTGTCGAGATAGACCTCGACGACCATCCGCCCCGCGCTCGTCTCGATCGCCACCTTGGGATTGGCGGGCGGGGATGCCGGCGCAGGCGCGGTCTGCGCCGAGGCCGCGAGCGGAAACAGGCACAGGGCCAAGACGACCAGTCGACGCAGCATCCCCTCGCCTCCCCTCAGCTCAGCGCCTTCTTGAGCAGTTCGTTGACGACGCCCGGGTTCGCCTTGCCCGCCATCGCCTTCATCGTCTGGCCGACGAAGAACCCGAACAGCGCCTCCTTGCCGGCGCGATACTGTTCGAGCTGGTTCGGGTTCTTGGCCAGGATCTCGGCGATCACCGCCTCGATCGCGCCGGTGTCGCTGGTCTGCTTCATGCCGCGCTCTTCGACGATCTTGCCCGGGGCATCGCCGGTTTCGAGCATGATCTCGAACACCTGCTTGCCCAGCGTGTTCGAAATGGTGCCGTCGGCGATCAGCGCGAGCAGCTCGGCGCCCGCCTCGGGGCTGACCGGGCTCTCGTCGATGCCCTTGCCCAGGCGGTTGAGCGCTCCGTACAGGTCCGAGAGCAGCCAGTTGGCGGCGGCGCGCGCGACTTCCTGCTCGCCCTTCTTCTGGATCCGCACGCTCTCGGCGAGCAGCGCCTCGAACCAGCGCGCCGTCTCCGCCTCGGCGGTCAGCACCGCGGCGTTATAGGCGCTGAGGCCCAGCGATTCCTCGTAGCGGCGGCGCTTCGCGTCGGGCAGCTCGGGCAGGCTGGCGCGGCATTCCTCGAGGAAGGCGTCGTCCAGCTCCAGCGGCAGCAGGTCGGGATCGGGGAAATAACGGTAATCCTGCGCGTCTTCCTTCGAGCGCATCGAGCGGGTCTCGCCCTTGTCCGGATCGAACAGGCGGGTTTCCTGGACGATGCGGCCGCCGCTCTCCAGCACCTCGACCTGGCGGCGCGCCTCATATTCGATCGCCTGCATGACGAAACGGACCGAGTTGACGTTCTTGGTCTCGGTGCGCGTGCCCAGCGGATCGCCGGGCTTGCGGACGGAAACGTTCACGTCGGCGCGCATCGAGCCCTGGTCCATGTTGCCGTCGCAGCTGCCGACATAGCGCAGGATCGAACGCAGCTTCGACAGGTACGCGCCTGCCTCAGCCGGCGAGGCCATGTCGGGCTTGGAGACGATCTCCATCAGCGCCACGCCGGCGCGGTTGAGATCGACGTACGAGCGCGTCGGATGCTGGTCGTGGATCAGCTTGCCGGCGTCCTGCTCGACATGGATGCGCTCGACGCCGATCGCCTTCACCTCGGCCTCGGGATCCTTCTCGTCCAGGCTGATCGTGATCTGCCCCTCGCCCACCAGCGGATGGAAGAGCTGGCTGATCTGATAACCCTGGGGGTTGTCGGCGTAGAAATAGTTCTTGCGATCGAACCGCGACCATTTGTTGATCACCGCGCCGATCGCCATGCCGCTGCGCACCGCCTGGCGAATGCACTCGCCGTTGAGCACCGGCAGCATGCCCGGCATCGCCGCGTCGACCAGACTGACCTGGCTGTTCGGCTCGGCTCCAAAGGCCGTCGCAGCGCCGGAGAACAGCTTGGCCTGCGACGTGATCTGGGCATGGACCTCGAGGCCGATCACGACCTCCCATTCGCCGGTGTCGCCCTGGATTCGGTAGCTCGATGCAGTCTTGGTCGCCATGTGCTCTTCACAAGGTAATGGGAATATGCGTGCCTCCGCCTATCGCGCGTCGTCGCCCTCAGGTCCAGCGCCCAATTGCGCAGACCCCCTGAGTCGACTAGGCGCCGCCGATCGGGAAGCGTCGGGGACCATGACGGTGAAGGCTGGATTTCAGGAACGGGTTGCGGGTCTGCGGGTGGCGGTGCTGCTGCCCTGCTACAATGAAGAGGTGGCGATCGCCCGCACCGTCGAGGCATTCCGCACCAGCCTGCCCGGCGCGACGGTCTATGTGTACGACAACAACAGCCGAGACCGGACGATCGAGGTCGCCCAGGCCGCGGGCGCGGTGGTGCGCAGCGAGCGGATGCAGGGCAAGGGCAATGTCGTCCGCCGGATGTTCGCCGATATCGAGGCGGACGTGTACGTCCTCTCCGACGGCGACCTCACCTATGACGCCGACGCCGCCCCCGCGCTGATCGAGCGGCTGCTGGACGAGCAGCTCGACATGGTGGTCGGCGCGCGCAAGTCCGAGGTGGAGCTGGCCTACCGGCGCGGCCACCGCCTCGGCAACCGGATGCTGACGGGCATGTTGGCGCGGCTGTTCGGCCGCAGCTTCAGCGACATTCTCTCCGGCTACCGAGTCTTCTCGCGGCGGTTCGTGAAAAGCTTTCCGGTGCTCTCCGCCGGGTTCGAGATCGAGACCGAGATCAGCATCCACGCGCTGGAGCTGCGCATGCCGGTGGCGGAGATCGTCACGGCATATGCAGCGCGGCCCGAGGGTTCGACCTCGAAGCTTTCCACCTATCGCGACGGCTGGCGGATCCTGAACACGATCGTGACGCTGTTCCGCATCGAGCGCCCGATCCTGTTCTTCGGCGGCATCGCCGGCGTGCTGGCGGCGCTGGCGGTGCTGCTCGCGGTGCCGCTGGCGGTGACCTATTGGCACACCGGTCAGGTGCCGCGCCTGCCGACCGCGGTGCTGGTCACCGGCCTGTCGATCGTCGCGACGCTGAGCTTCTTCACCGGGCTGATCCTCGACACGGTGGTGCGCGGCCGCCGCGAGGTGCGGCGGCTGGCATATCTCGCCGTGCCGATCGTGCAGGACTGACCCAAATCCTTCCCTGCGAGGGGAGGTGTCGCGAAGCGACGGAGGGTCGAAAACGGCGAAGGGGCGCCCCGCCCACTCAGCGGGGACACCCCTCCGTCAGGCCTTCGGCCTGCCACTTCCCCTTACGGGGGAGGATTTTCAGTCTCTTACCACCAGACCTTCGGACGCGCCGTGAAGCCCGCGCGCTGCTCGATCGCGAGGCCGGCGTTGAGCACGCCCTGCTCGTCGAACGGCTTGCCGATGATCTGCAGACCCAGCGGCAGACCCGCCGCATCCAGCCCGCCCGGCACGCTCATCGCCGGCACGCCAGCGAGGCTCGCCGGCACGGTGAACACGTCGTTGAGATACATCGCCAGCGGATCGACCTTCTCGCCCAGCCCGAACGCCGCGCTCGGCGCGGTCGGGGTGAGCAGCAGGTCGCATTGGCTCCAGGCATTGTCGAAGTCGCGCGCGATCAGCGTGCGGACCTTCTGCGCCTGGGTGTAATAGGCGTCGTAGAAGCCTGCCGAGAGCACATAGGTGCCGATCAGGATGCGGCGCTTCACCTCGTCGCCGAAACCGGCGGCGCGGGTGGCGGCGTACATGTCCTGCAGGTTCTGGCCGTCGGCCAGTTCGCGCAAGCCGTAGCGCACGCCGTCATAGCGGGCGAGGTTCGAGGAAGCCTCGGCCGGGGCGATGATGTAATAGGCCGGCAGCGCATATTTGGTGTGCGGCAGGCTGACCTCGACGATCTCGGCGCCCGCATCCTTAAGCCAGGCGATGCCCTGCTGCCACAGCGCCTCGATCTCGGCGGGCGTGCCGTCCATCCGGTACTCGGCCGGAATGCCGACGCGCTTCCCGCGCAGATCGGCGGAGAGTCCCGCCTCCCACTGGGGCACGGGCATGTCGAGCGAGGTCGAATCCTTCGGGTCGAACCCCGTCATCGCCTCGAGCAGGATCGCGCAGTCGCGTACGTCGCGTGCCATCGGGCCCGCCTGATCGAGCGAGGAGGCGAAGGCCACCACGCCCCAGCGCGAGCAGCGGCCATAGGTCGGCTTGATGCCCGAGATGCCGGTGAACGCCGCCGGCTGGCGGATCGAGCCGCCGGTGTCGGTGCCGGTCGCCGCCGGGCAGAGCCGCGCCGCGATCGCCGCCGAGCTGCCGCCCGAAGAGCCGCCGGGCGCGAGCGGGGTGGTGTCGCCTTCACCCCGCCGCCACGGCGAGATCACGTTGCCGAAATAGCTGGTCTCGTTCGACGAGCCCATCGCGAACTGGTCGAGATTGAGCTTGCCGAGCATGCCGGCGCCGGCGTCCCACAGCTTGTGCGAGACGGTCGACTCATATTCCGGCTTGAAGCCTTCGAGGATGTGGCTGGCCGCGGTGGTCTGCACGCCCTTGGTGGCGAACAGGTCCTTCATGCCGATCGGCACGCCGGCCAACGGCTTGAGCGTCTCGCCCGCGGCGCGTGCCTTGTCGGCGGCGTCGGCGGCGGCGAGCGCGTGCTCGGGGGTCTTGACGATGAAGGCGTTGAGCGCGTCGGCACCGGCCACCGCGGTGTTGAACGCCTCGGCGACTTCACGCGCGGAAAATTCGCCGTCGCGCACGCCGTTGCGGATGGCGGCGACGCCCAGATCGGTCAGCACGCTCATTCCACCACCTTCGGAACCGTAAAGAAGCCATGGTCGCCCTGCGGCGCGTTCGCCAGCACCGCGTCGCGCTGCTGGCCATCCGTGATCACGTCCGCCCGGAGGCGCAGCGTATTGGGCATCACGGCGGTCATCGGCGCGACATCCTTGGTGTCTACCTCGCCGAGCTGCTCGATCCAGCCCAGGATGTTGTTGAGTTCGGGCGCGAGGCGCTCGGCGTCGGCGTCGCTGATCGCGATGCGCGCCAGGTTCGCCACTTTCTTCACGGTTGCGGTGTCTACGGACATGGCATTGCGCCTAACAGCCGAGCCGCGCCCCTTCAAGCGCCCCGATCGCGCTTCGGCACTTGCGGTTGCATCCTTCGCACGCAACACTGCCCGGAACGCGTTTGCGTCCCCGCCTGTTTTACGCTGCATTGCACAATGGAGAGGCCGATTGGCCCGGAAATTCCTCTATGCGGTTGCGATCCTGATCATGCTCGGCGTTGCTTCCATGTTCGCCTATCGGCTCTACGGCATCCAGCTGATGCGCCAGTTCATGGTGCCCGCCGGAGAGGTGGCCGCGCTGCCGCCGGTCACCCCGCGCGACTATGCCAAAGCGGAGATGTGGATCGCGCGGCCGGACAAGCCGGGCAACCCCGCGCTGTGGACCCCCGCCGGGAAGAGCGCTGCAGCCAATCCCCGCGCGGCCCTCTTCTTCATCCACCCGACCTCGTTCCTCGACACCAAGCAGTGGAACGCGCCGCTCGACAACCCGGACGCCAATGCCCGCGCCGAACTGTTCCTGCGCGGCCAGGCGAGCGCGTTCAACGCCAGCGCCGCGATCTGGGCGCCGCGCTATCGCCAGGCGACCTTCGGCGCCTTCCTTACCAACAAGGCACAGGCGCAGCAGGCACTCGACCTTGCCTATCGCGACGTGGCGGCGGCGTTCGAGGAATTCCTGCACGAAGCCGGCGACAGGCCGATCCTCCTCGCTGGGCACAGCCAGGGCGCGCTGCATTTGTCGCGCCTGCTGGCCGAGCGAATCGCCGGGACGCCGGTCGCCGCCCGCGTGGTCGCGGCCTATGTGGTCGGCTGGCCGGTCTCGCTGACGGCAGACCTGCCCAGGATGGGCCTGCCTGCCTGTGCGGGACCCGACCAGCCGGGCTGCATCCTCTCCTGGCAGAGCTTCGCCGAGCCCGCCGACCCGGCGCTGATCGTGGACACCTTCGACGCGACTACCGGCTTCACCGGCCAGCCGCGTGGTGGGACGAAGATGCTATGCACCAACCCGATCACCGGAAAGCCGAACGACTCGGCGCCTGCCAGCGCCAATCTCGGCGCGCTGATCCCGGACCTGAATCTGCAATCGGCGCATCTGGAGCCCGGCCGCGTGCCGGCGCGGTGCGACGGGCGCGGAATCCTCACGATCGGCACCGCCCCGCCGGACTTCGGCCAATATGTGCTGCCGGGGAACAACTATCATGTGTTCGACTACAGCCTGTTCTGGGCCAATGTCCGGGCGGATGCGGCGCGGCGGCTCGCGGCGTTCGAGAAGCGGAAACGCTGACGCCGGCTAGGCCGCGATGGGCGTTCGAACCCGCCCCGCGGCAATCGCAGCACGCGCCAGCGCGTCCGCCGCGGCGTGCGGGGGGAGCCCTTCCGCCTCGGCGTGATCGAGCACCGCCGCAAGCCGCGCGCCCGTTGCCTCGACCCGGGCGGCCACGTCCTCGGGTGTCCAGCCGAGATATTCTCCCGCCACGTTGATGATCCCGCCGGCGTTCACCACGTAATCCGGCGCGTAAAGAATGCCGCGCCGGGCCAGCCGCGCGCCGTCCGCCGGCGTCGCCAGCTGGTTGTTCGCCGCGCCGCAGATCACCCGCGCCCGCACCGCATCGACCGAATCGGCGTGGAACACCCCGCCCAGCGCGCAGGGCGCAAGAATATCGACCCGCGCCGCCAGCAGCTGCGCGCTCGACGCGACCTCGGCGCCGGTCTCCACCGCCACCCGCGCGACCCGCTGCGAATCGACATCGGCAACGACCAGCCGCGCACCGGCGGCATGGAGCAGGTGCGCCAGCGCCGCGCCGACATGGCCGACACCCTGGATGGCGACCGTACAGTCGTGCAGTTCCCGCCCGAGCTGGCGACGCGCGGCATGCTCCATCGCCACGAATACCCCGCGCGCCGTGTGCGGCGACGGATCGCCGCCCGGACGGCCCTGCCGCTGCGCCAAGCCCGCGACATGCCGCGTCTCGCCGGCGACCAGTTCCATGTCGGCAACGCCTGTCCCGACATCCTCGGCCGTGACATAGCGCCCCTCCAGCCGGGCCACCGCCCGGCCAAAGGCGCGGAACAGCGCCGCGCGATCGACGCTGCCCGACGGGCGCCGCAGCACCGCCTTGGCGCCGCCCAGCGGCAGGCCGGCCAGCGCATTCTTGTAGCTCATCCCCTCGGCCAGCCGCACCGCATCGGCAAAGGCGGCCGCACCATCGGCATAGTGCCAGAAGCGACACCCGCCCGCCCCCGGCCCGAGCACGGTGGAGTGGACCGCGATCACGCCGTCCAACCCCGCCTCGGCGTCCTTCAGCATCAACACTTCTTCGACCAGGCTCTCGTCCTGCACCCGCACCACCATTTCGAAACGCTCCCTCTTGGATGGAGGCAATCTGGCAGCATGGCCGAGGTGATGCTTACCCAAGTTACGTGCGGACCTGCCATTTTCAGGTGAACTTATCCCGATTTCAGCCTATCACGGGATAATATGATCACCCTAGATGCGCAGGAGCGCAAAATTCTCCGCGAGCTCCAGCAGGATGCGAGCCTGACCACCGCCGAGCTGGCGGAGCGAATCGGCCTGTCCCCCTCCCCCTGCTGGCGCCGGGTCGACCGGCTCGAGCGCGAGGGCGTGATCCGCAAGCGGGTCGCGCTGGTCGATCGCCGCAAGGTGGGGCTGAACGCGCACATCTTCGCGCAGGTAAAGCTGAACGCACACGGCCGCGCCAATCTCGACGAGTTCAGCGCCGCGATCCGCGGCTTCCCCGAGGTGCTCGACGCCTATGTGCTGATGGGCACGGTCGACTTCATGCTCCGCATCGTGGCGGAGGACATCGACGCCTATGAGCGCTTCTTCTTCGAAAAGCTGAGCAAATTGCCCGGCGTGCAGGAAATCAATTCGATCGTGGCGCTGTCCGAGATCAAGTCGACCACCGAATTGCCGATCTGAGGCCTCGCTTGGACGTCGCCCACGCCCTATAGCCGCGCGGTGATTACGACTGCCCCCAGCGACTTCCGCGCCGCCCTGCCGCAGGGCGGGCGCCTGATCGGCCTCGACGTCGGCACCAAGACGATCGGCACCGCGCTGTGCGACGCGGGCTGGAGCTTCGCGAGCCCCGCCCACCTGATTCGCCGCTCCAAGTTCACCAAGGACAAGGCCGCGCTCGCCGAGTTGATCGCAGCCCAGCAGGTGGTGGGCATGGTGATCGGCCTGCCGCTCAACCTGGACGGCACCGACAGCCCGCGCACCCAGTCGACCCGGGCCTTCGCCCGCAACTGTGCGGACATGGGCCTGCCGATCCTGATGTGGGACGAGCGCTGGTCGACCGTCGCGGTGGAGCGCACGCTGATCGAACAGGACGCCAGCCGCGCCAAGCGGGCCGAGCTGATCGACAAGATGGCAGCCGCCTATATCCTGCAAGGGGCGATCGACGGGCTGGTGAACGTCTGAGCGGGTTGCGCACCGCAGCTACAGGGCTTAGGCGGCGGCTTTAATGCACACCTCCGATCATCGCCCCGGTGCCCAGATACAGGGCAGCGCCGTTTTCCCGCACCGGCACCTCACCGGCATTTCGGGACTCCAGCCGCACGAGATCATGTTCCTGCTCGACGAGGCGGAACAATGGGTCGAAGCGAACCGCAGCCGCGCCAAGAGCGACAAGCGGCTGGAAGGCCTCACCCAGATCAACGCCTTCTTCGAAAACTCGACGCGCACGCTCTTGTCGTTCGAGATCGCGGGCAAGCGGCTGGGCGCCGACGTCGTCAACATGCACGCCGCGCAGAGCAGCGTGAAGAAGGGCGAGACGCTGATCGACACCGCCGTCACCCTGAACGCCATGCGGGCCGACGTGATCGTGATCCGCCACGCCAGCTCCGGCGCGGTGCGGTTGATCGCCGACAAGGTCGACTGCCCGGTGCTCAACGCCGGCGACGGCTGGCACGAACACCCCACCCAGGCGCTGCTCGACGCACTCACCATCCGGAGACGTCGCGGATCGGTGGCCGGTCAACGGGTGGTGATTTGTGGCGACATCCTCCACAGCCGCGTCGCCCGATC
>JAIYAA010000161.1 GCA_027489295.1 Sphingomonadales bacterium
GGCGCCGTCGACCGCCACGGCCACGCCGGGTACCGCCTCGTCCACCCGCGCCCCAAGCCTTGCGGCGGCATCGTCCGCCGCGCGCCTGCCGATCGCCTCGGCGCGCGTGTTCAGCCGTTCCAGCATGATCGCCGCACTCCCGCCATCAGCTGCAGCCGCCGCCACGGCCGCCAGAAGGCTGCCACCGCCGCCGGCGGCGCGCCGGCATCGCCGCGCCCCTCGATCAGATGCGCGGCGAGCAGCACCACGCCCTGGGCAAGGGGCGGCGGCAGGTCCTCCCAGCCCGCCGCCGCCCCCGCCGCGAAGGTCACGCGCACGCGCGACGACTCCTTCGCGAGCGTCAGCCGCACCCAGCCCTCGCCGCGCGCATCCAGATCGATCGCATAGGCCTCCACCGGCAGCGGCTGTGCCGTGCCGCCGGCATCGACGGCCTCGACCGCGCCGATCGCCGTCACCGGCGCCACCGGCAGCCGCTGCCAATCGGGCCCGCGCGCCAGCCAGACCTGCCAGTCGCGGGCGATCCAGGCGGTGCCGGTAAAGGCCTCGCCCAGCGTCAGCGCGGTCTGCACGGCGGCGGCCAGCGCGGCATCGTCGGCGCCGCCCTCGATCCGCAGATAGGCCTTCACCGCCGCGCACGCGTCCGCGATCGCCGCCGCCGGAAAGGGCGGTGCGTCCATGGTCGTTCTCCCCTGTAAGTGATGGGCGCGGGCGCCCCCCGGGCCCCGCGCCCGGCCCCGGTTCAGTTGGCGGCGAACTTCAGCAGCTTGATCGCCTCCGAATTGCTGACCATGCCGCCCAGCCGCTTGGTCGCGTAGAAATGGACAAACGGCTTGTTGGAATAGGGATCGCGCAGGATCTGCGTCTCGCCGCGCTCGGCGATCAGATAGCCCGCCTGGAAATTGCCGAAGGCGATGGAGAAGCTGTTCGCCGCGATGTCCGGCATGTCCTCGGCCTCGACGACCGGATAGCCAAGCAAGGTCGCCGGCTGGCTGGCCGAAAGCCCCGGCTGCCACAGCAGGTCGCCCTGCGCGGTCTTGAACTTGCGAATGCGCGCGAGCGTCGCCGAGTTCATCACCCAGCTCGCCCCCTGCCGATAGGGCGCACGCAGCGCCTGCACCAGATCGATCAGCTTCTCGTCCGGGTTGGCGGCGAAGGCGCCCGCCGCGCCGCTCGCCAGATATTGCAGCGTGCCGAAGGCGCGCGCCGCGTCCGCCGCGGTCGAGGTCGGCGCGGCGAGGAAGCCCTTGGGCTGGTTGACCCCGGTGCCGTTGACGAACGCGGTGCCTTCGGACTGGGCGAATTCGCGCGCGATCTCGCCGGCCAGCCAGCTTTCCACGTCGAACAGCGCATCGTCGAGCATCGCCTGGCTCGCCGCCGGATTGGCGTAGAGCTCGCCGAACGGCGGGGCGATCTCGTTGAAGGTCGGCGTCGCGGTGATCGGGCGCGCGGCGGTTTCGGAGGCCCAGCCGCTGTCGAAGCCGCCGCTCGCCACCAGCTTGCGATAGCCGCTGCTCCCCACCTTCACCACATTGGCGATCGCGCGAATGGGCGAGATCGCCTGCAGCGTCGCGTCGATCTGCGCGTCGATCTCGCGCGGCACGGCATAGCCGCCCTCGCCGCCGCTATTGCCGGACAGCGCCTTGGTCTCGACCCCGCCGCGCAGATAGCCGTCGAACGCCGCGCTCGCCGCCGGTCGCCCGCCGGCCAGCATCGGCCGCACCGGCGGCAGCGTCGCCTGCTCGAAACTCGTCTCCAAATTATCCATGATATTCTCCCACGCCAGAAAAGTCGGAAAAACTCAGGCCACCGCGTGCACGCGGGCGAGCGGCTGCATCGGCTCGGCCACCAGGCTCACCTCGATCAGCTGCAGCGCGGTCAGTTCGCGCACCCGCCCGGCCGTGGCGGCCCGCACCCGGTAGCCGAAGGACAGCCCCGCCACCGCGCCGCCCGCGACCAGCGCCGCCAGCCGCGGGTCCTCGACCCGGCCGATCACGCGCAGTCCCCGCGCATCCTCGCCGATCGCCTCGATCGTGCCGACCGGCTTGCCGCCATGCTGCCAGAGCAGCGGCACCGGCCCCACCGGCCCGAAGGCCCCCGGCCGCACCACGTCGCCGCCGCGATCGACGCGATCGAACACCGCCGCATAGCCGGCGAAGCGCACGCTCATTTCAGCCAGCCCGGAAAGCCCATCCGCATCGCCAGCAGCACCAGCACCAGCGCCGCCACCGTGCGGCCCAGCCACTGCATCACCGCCTTGAGCATCGATTTCTTGGCGTCACGCCACGCGCTCAGCAGCTCGCGCAGCTCGGCCATGTCCTTGGCGGCGCCGCTGTCTTCCAGCCCCAGCCGGGAAAGCGCGCGGTTCGCGCCCACCGTGCCCGCCTCCTCGGCAATGGCGCGCAGCGTGGTCAGCTCGGCGCCCTCGTTCTCGGCCTGCGCGATCAGCTCGGCCAGCATCGTCCCGTCGTTCATGGCAACCCCACCAGCTTGCGTTTCTCGTCATCGGTCAGGAAGGATGCGGCCGAGACCTGCCGCCACAGCCGCTCGCGGTCCTCGGCGAGCGCGGTCACCCGGTCGAGGTCCACCGCCAGCGTCGCCGCGGGGAACCAGGCGGCCAGCCCCTCGGCCAGCCCGCCCAGCAGGTGCTCGGCCATCGGCAGGATCGCCTGCCGCCACAGCGCGCGATTGGCCTCGCGGTAATTGGCGTAGGCGGCGTCGCCCGGCAGCCCCAGCAGCATCGGCGGCACGCCGAACGCCAGCGCGATCTCGCGCGCCGCCGCGGCCTTGAGCCCCACGAAATCCATGTCCGCCGGCGTCAGGCTCATCGCCTGCCATTTCAGCCCGCCTTCCAGCAGCATCGGCCGCCCGGCATTGGCAGCGCCGGCGAAGCCTGCCTCCATTTCGTCTTTCAGCCGGGCGAACTGGTCCGGCGCCAGCGCGGAGCCGTCGCCCGGATCATAGACCAGCGCCCCGCTCGGCCGCGCCGCATTGTCGAGCAGCGCCTTGTTCCACCGCGTCGCCGCATTGTGGATCGCGATCGCGCCCGCCGCGGCATCCAGGCAGCCCAGGCCATAATGGTCGTCGGCCGGATGGAAGGCGCGCAGATGCAGGATCTGCGGCCGCCCGCCATCGTCCGCCGCCAGCCGGGTGACGTGGTCGCCCACGCGGTAGCGATAGGCGACCGGCCAGCCATTGCCGTCCGGCTCCACGCTCACCCGCTCGGGCCGCAGCGCATAGAGCGCCTGCAACTGCCCCGCGCCGTCGGTTAGCAACTGGACATAGCCGTTGCCGTGGAGCAGCAGCTGCGCCGCCAGCGTCTCGAGCAGCCGCTGCCCGCCCGAGGGGGCCGCGACCAGCGCGACCACCGCCGGATCCGAACCGGTGAGCGGCGCGCCGCCGACGCCTTCGGCCACCAGCCGCACCGCGCGCTGGGCGATCGGGTTCTGGCAATAGCCCTCGCGCAGCTGCCCCTCGTAGCTGCGCGGCCAGTCGCCGAAGCCGCCCCAGCCGCCGCCGCGCGCCAATGCCGGCCGCTGCCCCTCGCGCGCGGCCTTGCGCCCGAACCACTTCATCGCGCCAGCTCCGCCAGGCTGAGCTTGCCGTCCCGGTCCAGGTCGCGGGCCCAATAGGCGGCGCTGAGGGCGGCGCGCATGCCGTCCCAGAAGCCGCCCACGAGCCGCGCCGGCGGAAAGGCGCGCTCGACCAGCGCCTGCACCTCGGCCGAGTCGAGCGCCCCGTCGCCGTTGCGATCGCCCGCCGCCACCGCGACGCCCGCGCCCACCGCCAACCCGGTCCGCGCATCGAGCGCGCACGCGCCCGTCAGCAGGGCGAGCAGCCCTGCAACCATGCAGTTTCGCATTGGAGTTCTCCTATCGCTGCATAAGCCCCTCCCCTTCAGGGGAGGGGTTGGGGTGGGGCAGTGTCTCACCGAGACCAACCGGCGCTCTGGAATCCCTCCACCCCCAACCCCTCCTCCAAGGAGGAGGGGCTCAGTATTAATCACACCACCCGCACCGCGGCCCGGCCGCGCCGGCCCAGCATCAGCTCGGTCGCCGCCCAGACCAGCGCGTCCGCCCGGTCCGGCGAGCGTCCCGGCCCCTGATAGCCGCCCGCCGCCTGCAGCCCGGCCAGTTCCTCTTCCAGCGCGGGGAAGGCGCCGGCGTGCCACAGCACGCCCTTCTCGTAGAGCAGCGCCACCGGCTCGGCCCGCGCGCTCTTGCCCGTGCTGGCATGGACCAGCCGGATCGGCAGCGCGGCATCGGCGGCGCGCAGCACGCTCTCCACCATCGCCCCGCCCTGGTTCTTCTCCGCGACCACGCATTCCGCCTCGAACCGCGCGGCGCAGTCCGCCACCGCCGCCGCCCAGCCTTCGGGGCGCAGCCCCGCGACGCTCGCATCGGCGAGGACATAGCCCTGCCCGTCCGCGCCCAGGCCGATCGCGACGATCCCGCAGGCATCGCCCTCGGTCCCCGCCGGCGGGTCGACGCCCACCACCACCCGCACCAGCCGCTCGGGCGCCGGGCGCCGCTGCCGCTCGATCAGCGCGCGCGTCCACAGCGCGCCGGGCACGTCGTCGATCATCTCGCCGTCCAGCTCCTGCCGGCCGAGCCGGGTGCCGGCATAATCGGCCAGCATCGCCTCGACGAAGCTGCGCGGCAGGTGAACATTGTCGCGCGTCCGCCCGCGCGTCTCGTGCACCCCCGGCATCGCCATCACCCGCCGCAGCAGCTTCACCGGCCGCGGCGTCGTCGTCACCACCACGCGGGGCCGTTCGCCGCGGCGCATGCCCATCATCAGATTGTCCCAGGCATTGTCGGCCGCGCCGCTCCGCCATTTGGCAAGCTCGTCGCACCAGGCGAAGTCATGCTCGGGGCCGCGCAGCTTCTCCGGCGCCTCCGCCGAATAGACGAAGGCCCGCGCGCCCGATGCGAACACCAGCTCGCCCCGCGTCGGGTGCCAGCCGATCGTCTCCAGTTCGCGCGCCACCGCGAGCAGCCCGGCCGGCCCCTCCACCATCACCCGGCGCACCTCGTCCACCGTCGCGCCGACCAGCGCGATGCGCGCGCCGGCCTGCTCGCGCGCCATCTGGCTCACCCATTCCGAACCGGCCCGGGTCTTGCCGAAGCCGCGTCCGGCGCGGATCAGCCAGATCCGCCAGTCGCCCTCCGGCCAGAACTGCCCGTCATGCGCCCAGCGCCACCAGGCCTCGTTGAAGCAGCGCAGATGGGCGCGCGGCATGTCGCGGATCATCGCCACGCGCTCCGCGCGCGGGGCGAGCGCCAGCCGGGCCATCGCATCCTCGGCATCGGCGGGGCTCATGGCTGGTCGCCGCGCTCGGCCGCCAGCCGCCGGGCAAGCGCATCGAGCTTCTTGTTGAGCGCCGCCTCGGCCTCCTCGCGACTGACCCGCACCACCCGGCCGCGCGGCGTCTGCTCCCGGTTCTCCACCGTCGCGCGGTGCAACCGCAGCAGGTCCATCGCCAGCCTCGCATCGAAGGGGCCGGCGGCCGGCGGCACGCGCTCGATGCCGTCCTCCTCGAACGGGTGCGGCGCCGCCAGCTGGGCGAGCAGCTGTTCCTCCAGCCGCTCATAGCCGGTGAGGATCGCCGCACGCCACGCCGCGGCGAAGCCCGGCTGCTGCCGCCGCCGCCGATAGGCAGACCGATAGTCGACCCCGGCGTGCCGACAGGATTGCTGCACGTTGCAGGTCGCCGCCAGCATGTCGAGGAACGCGCTCTCCTGCGCGTCGGTCCAGGCATGGGCAGGCAGCTTGCGCTTCTGCAGGCGACGGTTGGTCCCCTTGCCGATCACGTCCGTCATGGCACCTCTTCCGAAAACGCGAACGGGCCGCGACACCTGCGTGCCCGACCCGTTCCAGCGAGGCCGCCTCGGCGACTCGCAATTCTTCAGCGTTCCCGTTTTGTGCCACAGCATCGTGACGATGTCAAGCAGAATTAACCGATCTGGTTATTCGGTCGCCGCCTTCGCGATCTCAAACTGAGTACTACGGAAATATACCTATCGAAAATGCGCCCCAAGCAGCAAACCGGCGCCGAACAGTTCACCATGACAACGATATCATAAAACAAGGCGCCAGAATGCGCGTAATGTTTCGGACGCGAATTTATCCACGTAGTTTACCGGATATCGGCCTGCAGGTTAACCATCTTGTGCCGATGGATTTGCCCGAATAGAGGCACGGCGCCCGAGCTGTATCCCGGTGCCCCCGCACAACAGTATCGCGTTCCCAATGCGTCGAAAGAGAGGACGGCGCATGCGGAAATCGGAGCTTCAGGCCTTCATCGTTGCCCAGCCATAAGGTTCGTCTCAGTCGAGGCGCGCCCGATGCTGGCGTTCCGGAGACGTGCATTGCCGATTTTCAGGGTTTCCTCTCGTATCTCCATCTCGCTGTTCGTTCGCCCGCTACGCCGCGCCGGTGCGAAGCGTCGCCGCGCCTCGACGCTCCGCCATCGCCACACCCTGCACCGCTTGCACGCCGCCGGGCCGCACCGGCCGGCCGCGCCCCTGCGTCGCGGCTTCCGCTACCCCGTGCATCGCCCCATGCTCGGGCCGCTGCGCCCGATCCTGCTGCTCATCGCCATCGGTGCCACGGTCGTCGCCGCGCTATTGTGGAGCGCAGGCGAGCAGATGCTGGCCCAGGCGCGTGCCGATGCGCTGGCCGCGGCCACGCGCGAGAACGCCAACCGCGCCATCGCCTATGAACAGTTCGTCGCGCGCACGCTGGACAGCGCCCGACTGGCGATCGACCATTATGCCGATCGCTTCCCCGCACTCGCCCCCATGCCGGGCCGGGCGGCACCGCCCCGGTTGCTCGACGATCCGATTGCCCGGAACCGCCTGTTCGCCTCGGTAGCCGTGCTGGACGCTGCCGGCGTGGTGCGCTGGGCGTCGGTGCCCGGCCTGCCCGCGCTCGATCTCGCCGAGCATCCCACCTTCCGCCAGCTGCGGGACGACCGGTCGGGCAGGGTGACGATCAGCGCGGCGGAGATCAGCCGGTTCGTGCCCCGCCCGCTGATCTCGATCAGCCGCGCCATTCGCGACCAGAACGGCGGTTTCCGCGGCGCAGTCGTGGTGCGCGTGCCCGTCGAACGGTTCGTCGATTTCAACCAGGGGGCGGCAACGCGCCCGCTCGACGTGATCTCGATGATCCGGCTGGACGGCATCACCCTGGCCCGCCGTACCGGCGCGAAGATCAGCTATGGCGAAAATCTGGCCGGCAAGCTGCCGATGCGCCACCAGCAGGCCGATCCCAACGGCACCTATGTCGGGCCCAGCGCCTTTACCGGCATCCGCCGCGTGTTCAGCCATCGCCGGCTGAGTGATTATGGCATCTTCGTCACCACCGGCATCGCCGAGCGCGATATTCTGGGCGGCGAGGAGGCCCGATCCACCCGGGTGCGCGCGATGACCACCGGCATCACGCTGGCAATCGCGCTGTTCGCCGGGCTCGCGATGCACGCGCTGCGCCGTCGCGAGAGGGCAGCACGCGATCTGGCCGGTACCAACGACCGGCTGCACGAGGCGCAACGGATCGGCGGCATCGGCGACTGGGAATATGATATTGCCAGCGATCGCCTGATCCTGTCGGACCAGCTCTGCCGGATGTACGATCGTGCGCCGGCCGACGACATGGTCGACGGCCGCGCCGCGCTCACCGTGCTGCCGTCGCAGGACCGCCGCCGGCTGCTCGCCGCGGTCCGTGCGGCGATCATTACGCGCCGCCCGCAGAGTTGCGACGTGATCGCGCGCACCGGCAAGCGCCACCGCTCGCACCGTCGCATCCGCATCGTCCCCATTGTCGAGGCCGACGGATCGATCGCCTCGCTGATGGGCACCGAGCAGGACGTGAACGCGGAAAAGGCGCATGCCGCGCTCCGCGAGCAGATCGCGCACGGCGCCCGCGTGCAGGCGATGAACATCATGGCAGCGACGATCGCGCACGAAATCGCGCAGCCGCTCACCGCCGCGTCCAACTATATCGCGGCCGCCCAATTGGGTGCCGGCACGCCGGCGCACGCGGCCGAGCTGCTTCGCCAGGGACGCGCCCAGATCGGGCTGGCGCACGGCATCATGCAGCGCGCCCGCGACATGGCGGCCAACCGGCAGGCCGGCGGTGCCGCGCGCATCGCCGAGGCCGTGGACGACGCCGTGTCGCTGCTGCGCGCCTCGTCCCCCGGCTGCGCCGCGCACGTCACGGTCGAGCTGGATCCGGCGGCGGCCTGGGTGGCTGCGGACAAGGTGCAGGTGCAGCAGGTGCTGCTCAACCTGCTGCGCAATTCGCTGCAGGCCGTCGGCAACCGCGCGGACGCGCAGGTCGTGGTCGCCAGTGCCCAGCAGGCGGATGGCACGGTATTGCTGTCGGTGACCGATAACGGGCCCGGGATCCACGCGCCGGAAGCGGTCTTCACGCCCTTCGCCTCGTCGCACCCGGCCAGCGGGCTCGGCCTGGGACTGTCGATCTGCCGGGCGATCGTCGAATCCTATGGGGGGCGGATCTATGTCGATGGCGGCGTGCTGCGCGGTGCCCGGCTGTGCTTCACCCTGCCCGGCCTCGCCATGCCGGAAAGCCTGGCGGACCTAGGCTAGCGCAGCGACCGCCGCCGCCCAGGCGGCACGCTCCGCGTCGCGCGGGGCCAGCGGCTCGGGTGCGCCGAGCATGCTGGCCGCCAGGTCCGCCTCGATTGCGAACTGCCCTTCGAACGTGGCGTTGCCGCTGAGCATCACGCGCTTGTCTGCCTCGGCCTGGCCGCGCACCATGCCGCCGCGGTTGAACACCTGCACCGGCGCGCCGAACGCGGTGCGCCCGGTCAGCGCCGCGCTCAGCACCGATGCCGCCATCGCGCTGCCGCAGCTGTCGGTCAGCCCCACGCCGCGCTCGAAGGTGCGGACGAACAGGCTCGAAGGACCGCGCTGCTCGACGAAGGACACGTTGGCGCGTGCCGGCAGCAGCGCCGGACGGCTTTCGCACCAGCGGCCGAGCGCCACCAGCTCGTCCTCGTCCACCGTATCGACGAAGGTGACGAGATGCGGGTTGGGCATCGCCACCGCGGTGAAGGCCCGCGGGTTGGGCAGGCCCGCGATCGGCGCGTCGATCACCTGCTCGGGCGCGCCTATCAGCCCGACATCGGCAGCGCGCGTCGAATTGGGGCCGACCAGCGTGCGGATCGTCGCGACGCCGGGCGCGATCTCCGGATCGCGCGCGACGCTCGCCGAGCTCGTCTTCAGCTTCACCTGCGCGGCATCGAGCCCCAGCAGGTCGAAGCCCAGCCGCGCGGTGCAGCGCAGTCCGTTCAGGCAGGTTTCCGCCTCGGAGCCGTCCGAATTCCACATCCGCATGCCAAAGGCATGGGTGTCGTCCCCCGGCACCAGCGCCAGCAGGCCGTCACCACCCACGGGGCCGCGACGATCGGCGAGCAGGCGGGCGAGCGTCGCCCATTCCGGCTCGCCCAGCGTCAGCGCGCGGGCATCGATCAGCGGGAAGTCGTTTCCCGAGCCATGGCACTTGATATAGTCGATGCGCATGGCGGCCCATCTAGGGAAGCCGGGGCGCTTTGGCTATGCCGCGCGGGGCACGCCACCGCCCATCGCTGCCACCTGCGCGCGATCGCGCTCGAGGATCGCCGCGAAGCTTGGCCGGGCGTGGATCGCCTCGACATAGGCGGCCGTTCGCGGATAGCGCGCGGCATCGACGCACACGCCGATGCAGCCGAGCGTCGCCAGCGGGCTCGCCACGGCGATGTCCGCCAGCGTGCACCGGTCTTCCACCAGGAAGCCGCTGTCGGGGATGGTCCGCTCCAGATAGGCGAAGATCGGCGGCAGCTGCTCGGTCTCGGCCTGGTCGGCGGCCGCGTGATCGCAGGGCAGCTGCATCACCCGTGGCTTGACGAAGCGATTCCCGAAAATCGCCCCGCCCGCCGCCATCATCAGCGTATCGGCCAGCTCGTCGAACCAGATGGTGCGGGCGCGCGCCTGCGGCTCCAGCGGGATCAGGTTCGGTTCGGGAAACTTCGCCTCCAGATAGGTGACGATCGCGCTCGAATCGGAAATGGTGAAATCGCCGTCGCGAAACCCCGGCATCTTGCCGAACGGACTGACCTCCCGAAACGCGGGATCCGGGCTGCCGGGGCCGGCGAACTTCAACTGCAGCTCCAGCCCCTTCTCCGCGCCGAACACCATGCATTTGCGCACGTACGGCGACAGCGTCGAACCATAAACGATCATCGGCAGTTCCTCTCCTGTATGCGGTTCAGCATATCCGATTTTGCGGCGGATCGCGCCTACTTTGCGCGACATCGCGCGGCGAACGTGCAACGCTGGGCAGAATGACCGGATATCTGTTCCTGCTGCTTGCATGCTGCGCTGCCACCGCCTTTACCGTGCTGAAGCGCCGCATTGATCGACTCGAGCGCGAGCTGCAGGCGATGGAAATCCGGATATCCCGCCTGCATCCGCACGAGGAGGAAGCGGCACCGCGCCCTCGGCCTGCGCCAGCTACCGCGACGGTAGTGGCCGCGCCCGAACCGCGCCAGCATTTCGAGCTGCCCCGGCTCAACTTCGAGACGCTCATCGGCGGGCGGCTGCCGATTTGGATCGGCGGAGTCGCGCTAGTGCTTGCCGGCTTCTTCCTCGTCCGATACTCGATCGAACAAGGCCTGCTCGGGCCTGCTGCGCGCACCGGCATCGCCGCGCTGTTCGGCATCGCGCTGATCGCCGCGAGCGAGGTCGTCCGCCGCCTTCCCGCCACCCGCGACGACGCGCGGCCGGGCCAGGCGCTGGCCGGCGCCGGCATCGCCAGCCTCTATGGCACGCTCTACATGGCGGCGGCGCTCTATCACCTGATCGCGCCGCTGCCGGCCTTCGGCGCGGTCGTGCTGGTGACGATCGCCGCGATGGCGCTGTCGCTCCGCCACGGCCCGCCCACCGCGATCATGGCGTTGCTCGGCGGTTTCCTGGCGCCGTTGGTCGCCGGGTTCGAAGCAGCGGGCATCGGACCGCTGCTCGTCTATCTCGGCCTGTTCGTCGCCGCGCTGTTCGGGCTGGCGGTGCATCGCCGCTGGGGCTGGCTCGCCCTTGCGGCAAGCGTCGCGGGGCTCGCCTGGGCGCAGTTCCTGATCGCAGTCGTCGATGGCCATGGCAGCCTCGCCTCGATCGGCGGATTCACCATGGTGCTGGCCGGCGGGGCAAGCGCGGCGCTCCCCGCCGCCGGCATCCGCAACCGCTGGCTGCGGCTCCTGCCGCTGCTTGCGGGCATGCTGCAGCTGGTCGCGATCGCGCCGGGCCTCGACTTCGGCCCGCTCGCGTGGAGCTTCTACGTCGTGCTTGCCGCAGCCACGCTCGCGCTGGCCCGGCGCGATCCGGTCTACCTGCCGGGCGCGCTGGCCAGCGTGACCGTGTTGCTGGCGCTGGAGGCACTGGCGCTCGCCTCGCCCCATCGCGGGGCAACCCCCATGGCGGCGATCGTCGCGACGCTGCTGTTCACGGGCGCGGGCCAGTGGCTCTGGGCGCGCGGCCGCAGCTGGGTGGCGCTCGCGCTGCTCGGCGCGGCCGGCCCGGTGCTGGTCGCCCACGGCGCGGCCGACGATCTGCTCCCCGATGCCCTGTGGGGCCTGTTCGAAGCACTGGCCGCCGCCGCCTGCGCCCGCCTCGCCTGGCAGCTGCGCAGCGAGCGCGACGATCCCGCGCTCACCGCCGCGACTGTTGCAACCGGCGTGCTCGCCACCGTCGCGCTGGCGCAGTTGGCGCCGCATGGCTGGCTGTCGCTGCCGCTCGCGGTGGTGCTCGGCGCGCTGGCGCTCTGGGCGCGGCAGGTCCGTGCGCCGAGCCTGTTCGCGCTGCCGCTTCTACCGCTGCTGGCTGCGCTGGTCGCCGCCACTTTGCCCCTGCTGGCGCTGGCGGACGCGATCGGCCGGTCGCTGTCCGGCGCGCCTCTGCCCTATCTTAACCTGCCGGCCCTTGCCGAGCTGTTCCGGATGCTGGCGCTGCCCATCGCCGCGGCGCTTGCCTTTCTGGTCGATCCGCGTGCGTTCGGCCGCGCGCGCCGTGCCGCCGCGATCCTGGCGGGCAGCGGCGGCGTGCTGCTGCTCTACACGCTGGCCAAGCAACCGCTCGCGATCGCCACGCCCGAGCGGTTCCTCAGCTGGGGCTTTGTCGAGCGCGCGCTGCTGACCCAGGCCGCGCTCGCCACCGGCTGGGCGCTGATTCGCGCGGGCCGCCTGCCGCTGCTGGCCAAGGCGCTGCTGCTCCTCGGCCTAGCCCGGCTGCTGTGGTTCGACCTGCTGCTGCTGAACCCCGCCCTCGTCGCGCAAGCGGCCGGCCCGGCGCTGGCGTTGCATTTCGCGCTCGCCGCCTTCTGGTGCTGGACGCTGCCGCGCTTCCGCATCCCCGCCGCGCTGCTGAGCATCCTCGCGGTGCTGGCGGCGGTACGCTGGCTAGCGCACGGGACGCTGCTCACCGGCCCGATCGCCAGCCTCGAAAATGGCGGATACTCTGCCGTGCTGCTCGTCCTCGCGCTCGCCTGGCTGTGGCGCGGCATCGCCGCCGGTGCGCACGACCTGCGGCTGGCGGGGCTGGGCCTGCTGACGATCACGACGTTCAAGGTGTTCCTGGTCGATGCCGCCGCGCTCGACGGGTTGCTGCGCATCCTTTCCTTCCTGGGGCTGGGCGTCGCGCTGATCGCGATCGGCTGGGCGTACAGCCGTTTCCTCGCCCGCCCCGCCCCAGCCGAGGCGCTCCCGCTCAGCTGAGACGGTAATGGTCTGCCAGCCGGTCGAGCGCGAGGCACAGCACCAGCTTGCCGGCGCGGGCGGGCCAGCCCAGGCCCTTTTCGGCGGCGCTCAGCCCCTCGCCCGCGCACACCACGCGCCACGCGATGTCGGAAAGCCCTGCCCCCACCGCCGCGGTCGCCGCATCGAAGCGGCGCTTGGCGGCGATCTGCGCCATGGTCGGGTCCAGCGGCTCGGGCGCCGCGCGGCGTCCCTTCTCGCGCGGGGCGGGATCCCAGCGCATCGTCACCCGCGGCCCGAGCGATGCCGTCTCGTAATCGCCGCGCAGCCGCTCGCCTGCCGCATATTGCCGCGCATCGACATGCCCGCGCGACCGCAGCCAGTCGAGCGGCGACTCGCCCAGATTCACCTTGACGCTGCGGCCCGTACCCATCGGTCGCTCCACCAGCTGGCGCATACCATGATCTCCTTTTGTTCCGATTCCAGCCTCTTGCCATGAGGGCGCATCTGTAGGAAAGAAGAAAACCGATTTGGTTAGGAGCAGGACATGATCACCGCGATTCGCGAAGTCCGCCGCGCCAAGGGCCTTACCCTCGACGATGTCGCCCGCCGCTGCGTGCCGTCCACCACCGCGCAGACCATCGGCCGGCTGGAAACCGGCACCCGCACCGTGTCGGTCGCCTGGCTCAACCGAATCGCGGCCGCGCTGGAAGTCGATGCGGCCGATCTCGTCCAGCTCCCCGATCGCCCGGACATTCCCGTCGCCGCGCTGCTCGAGGCGGACGGCGCCCATGCCCCCCGCCGCCCGGCGACCCTGGTCGCGCCGCGCCCGGAGGCAGGGACGATCGCGATCGCGGTCGAGGCCAGCATCGGCGAATATCGCGCCGGGGACGCGATCTGGTGCGAACGCCTCGCCCCGGCGGAATATGGCCGCGCGCTCAACCGCGACGTGCTGGTGCCGCGCCCGGCCGGCCGCTTCCTGTTCGGCCGACTCATCGGCCGCGAGGGCGACCGGCTGCAGCTGCTGCCCCCCGGTGCCGGCGGGCGGCAGCAGGTGGTGACCGATCCCGCCTGGATCGCCGTCGCGGTGCGGCTGGTACGCGCGCTATAGGCATTGTTACGCCCTTGCCCGGAACGCCCGTTGCGCGCAAAATGCTGCGCAACAGGAGGGAACAAGACCATGAAGAAACTGGCTGTCATCGCATCCGCAGTACTCCTTGGCAGCGCCGTCCCGGCGCTGGCCGACGACTGGGATTTCATGCTCATCAACAACACCGGCAAGCTGATCGAGAAGATCGAGGTCGCGCCGGCCGGCTCCGGCACCTGGGTCGCCAACAAGTTCGATCCCGACCTGAACAAGGACGGCAAGGTCAAGGTCGGCGCGAAGACCACGGTGCACTTCGACAAGGGTGCGCAGTGCAAGTACGACGTCCGCGCCACCTTCGAGGACAAGAGCACCGCCGTCTGGTCGGGCTATAACGCCTGCGACAACAGCTATCTGACGATCGCCTTCACCGGCGACAAGCCGACCTTCAAGGCGAACTGACCGGCAAGGCGAACTGACCCGGCGTGCCGGGCAGCCCCTGCGGCTGCCCGGCCCCAAGCCGGGCCAAACCGGCTGAAAGCAAATCTTCGTTCTCCTAGTACACGGCTAGGATATTGTGGCAGCTCGACAAGGAGCTGCCCGCGCATGGCCAACGCCGCCACCCACCGTTTCCGTTTTTCCTTCGCCTGGCAGGTGCTGCTAGGCATGACCGCCGGCCTTGCGCTCGGCTTCGTCGTCCGCGCGACCGGGCAGGCTGCGCTTGGCGAGGCGCTGCACACCACCGGCCAGATCTTCGTCCAGCTGCTCAAGGCGCTGGTGCCGCCACTCGTCTTCACCGCCATCGTCGCTTCGATCGCCGCGCTGCGCGATCTCGACAATGCCGCCCGGCTGGTCGCGCGCACGCTGTTCTGGTTTGCCGCCACCGCGCTGATCGCGGTGCTGATCGGCATTGCGCTGGGTCTGCTGCTCCAGCCGGGACTGCACGCCGGCGTCTCGGCCGGCGCGGCCAAGGCACCGTCGACCACCGGCTCCTGGCTCGATTTCCTGAAGAGCGTGGTGCCGGCCAACTTCCTGGGCCTCACCGCCGCGACCAGCCTCAAGGACGGCACCGCGACCACCGGCCTGTCGTTCAACGTCCTCCAGATCATCGTCGCCGCGATCGCCATCGGTGCGGCGGCGGTGCGGGTGGGCGAAGCAGGCAGCGCCTTCCTCCAGTTCAACGCCTCCGCACTCGCCATCTTCCGCCGCCTGCTGCGCTGGGTGATCGCGTTGACGCCGATCGGCACCGCCGCGCTGATCGGCGACGCGGTGGTCCGCTACGGGTGGGAGGCGCTGTCCGCGCTCGGTGCCTTCGCCGCCGCCATCTATATCGGCCTCGCGCTGGTGCTGCTGGTCGTCTACCCGGCGCTGCTGCTCGCCAACGGCCTCAATCCGCTGCGCTTCTTCGCCACCGCCTGGCCGGCGATCCAGCTCGGTTTCGTCTCGCGCTCGTCGGTCGGCACGCTGCCGGTGACCGAGGAGGTGGTCGAGCGCCTCGGCGTCCCCGCCGCCTATGCCGCCTTCGCGGTACCGCTGGGCGCCACCTCCAAGATGGATGGCTGCGCGGCGATATACCCCGCCATCTCCGCAATCTTCGTCGCGCAGTTCTTCGGCGTGCCGCTGCACCTGGCGGACTATGGCCTGATCGCCTTCGTCGCGGTGGTCGGCTCGGCAGCGACCGCAGGCCTCACCGGCGCGACGGTGATGCTGACCCTCACGCTCTCCACGCTCGGCCTGCCACTCGAAGGCGCGGGGCTGTTGCTGGCGATCGATCCGATCCTCGACATGGGCCGCACCGCGGTCAACGTCGCGGGCCAGGCGCTGGTGCCGACGATCGTCGCGCGCCAGAGCGGCCTGCTCGCCCCCGATGCGCTCGGCACCCCGGCCCATGCGATCACGGCCTGACGCGATGGTTGCCGATCACGCCTTCGCCGCCGAGATCGCGGATGCGGTTTCCGCGCTCAACACCGTCCGCTCGTTCTGGCGCGAACGCCGCGCCGAGCATCGCGGGCTGTCGCGTTTCCCTGCGCCGACCGAACTAGCGCGCTTCGTCGAGCATATCGCCGCAGCCCTCTTCCCCACCCGCCTGGGCGGCTTTCGCGGCGGCATCGCCCGCGAGGATGATTTCGTCGCCGAACAGCTGGCCCGGGGCCTCGCCATACTGCGCGAACAGCTCGCCGCCGAGTTCGACTATTGGCAGCTCCACAATGCCACGCCGTTCGAGAGCGACCAGCCCGATCTGCTCGTCCGCCTGTTCACCGCCGCGCTGCCGGAGATCCGGTCGCTGCTCGACGACGATGTCGATGCCGCCTTTGTCGGCGATCCGGCTGCGCGCAGCGTCGACGAGATCCTGATCAGCTATCCCGGCGCGCTGGCGATCCTTCACTATCGCATTGCCCACCAGCTGCACGGGCTGGGCGCGGTGATCGCCGCGCGCATCCTGTCCGAACTCGCCAACGCGCGCACCGGGATCGACATCCACCCGGCCGCGACCATCGGCCCCAGCTTCTTCATCGACCATGGCACCGGCGTGGTAATCGGCGAGACGACGATCATCGGCCGCAACGTGCGGCTCTACCAGCATGTCACGCTCGGCGCGCGCAGTCCGCTGGGCCTGGCGCCGGCCGGCCCGCGCAGTCGCTATGCCCGCCACCCGATCATCGAGGATGACGTGATCGTCTACGCCGGCGCGACGATCCTCGGGCGGGTGACGATCGGCCGCGGCAGCACGATCGGCGGCAATGTCTGGCTGCTCGACGACGTACCGCCGTACAGCGTGCTTGTGCAACCGGGGGCGGTACCGCTCTACGGTGACGCGCAGAACAACATGACCGCCCGCCTCACCGAGCACCGCGATTAGGCGGGGGGCGGTGGCGATGCACGCCGCCGCGCCATCTCCGCCATCAGCCGGTCGAAGCGCTGCTCCACCGCGTCCAGCCCGAGCTCGCCGCCGTTGATCGCGCGCCGATCGTCGCGGAGCCCCGGGGTGGCGGCGTACTTGTCGAGCCCATGGGCCTGCCAGAACCAGCCCGCGCCCATGCAGCCGCCCTCCGGGGTGCGGAGCACGTCCGGAACCTGCTCGAGCGGCAGCTGCATCGCCGCGGCGAACTTGCTGCAATTGCCGCGGCCGGTGAGCTGCTTGGGCCCATAGCCACGGAACCGCCAGCCATCCCCCGGCTCGGTGTTGCCGAGATTGGCGCGTCCCCATTCGCCGCCATAGAGGAGGTTGGCCAGTTCCTCCTGCCGGGCAAGTGGCAGCCCGCGCTCGCCCGGCTTGCGCCCCAGCCGCCGCGCGTCCGCCTCGGTGATGCGATGCCGCCCGAAGGTGGTGAGCAGCCCCTCCACGCTGTAGTTGAGGCTTTCGGAGAGGCGCGTCAGCCCGCCGCTCTCCACCCCGATATTGGCGAGGAAGCTGCAGATCTCGCGGTCGGTATCGATACCGAAGCGGCGGCAGGCGCGCTGCATTGGCTCTACCCAGCGCGCAAGCTCGGTCGGCAGGCTTTCGGGAAAGGCGACCTTGAGGAACGGTAGATCGATCAGGTCGACCAGCGAACCTGCCGGCGGTGGATCGGCCGGCGCCTGCTGCGCTGCTGCCACGATCGCCTTGGTATCGGCAACCGGCTGGTCCAGCACTTCCCAGCCGCGCGGGCCGACGATTCCATCGGGCACCAGCCCGTGCCGGCGCTGCCAGGCGCGCACCGCCGCCTCGGTGCCGCCGCCGAAGATGCCGTCGGGTTCCAGCCCCAGCGCCTTCTGGAGATCCTTCACCGCATCGGATCGCATGCCCCGGCGCAGTGTCGGCCGGTTCTTGTCGTCCGCCGCGGCGATCGGCGGCGGCGGCGAACGGCCGGAGAGCAGCTCCTGCACCTTCGCGCGGAAGCTGGCCATGTCGAACAGGGGATCGGTCTTGCGCGTTGGCGCCCATTCCTTGTGGCCGCAGCACATGTTCGCGCCGGCGCCGACATGCGCGAGAAGCGCCGCGACGCCGCGCTGATAGGCGTCGATCTGCACATCCGGCCACAGATCCTCGGGCCGGCCGCCATTCTCCGCCTCGATGCCGATGAAGTTCGTATTGCCGGTCTCGATCCCCTCCCAGCGCCCAGGCCCGGCATGGTTGGCGCGGCCTGCGGCTACGACGTAGAAGGTGCCGTCGCGACCGAGGCCGAGCTGGCACAGCGGCCCGGCCAGATCGGATCGCCCGCGGATCAGCAGGTCCAGCGTGGGCATGTTGCCGCCGGCGATCGTCCCCGTGTGGTGGCACATCACCCCCTTCACGGGCCCCATCTCGCCGCGGCCGCGGGTGCGCCAATCGGGGGTCTCGGCGACGCGCAGGCCGGCGCGCTCCAGTACCTCGGGCAGCCACAGCAGCGCATAGGTCATTGCGCTGCGCCTCCCGCTGCCGGCGCGACACCGCCCGACGCCGCGGGCAGCAGCGCGTCCGGCGTCAGGTCGGTTTCGGTGATCGGCACATCGGCGACGCAGCCATCGACATGCGCCTCGCTCGCGAAGGGATCGGAACTGGTGGCCGGCGGGCCGTGCGGCGCGATATCGGCCGGCTTCGGCGCGACCTCTGCCTCGGGTTCGGGCTTGCGGAGGACCGGACGCTCGCCGGTCCGCGCCTCGGCTTTTTCGAGCAGGTCGGGCACCAGCCGTTCGCTGAATCCAGCGATGAAGCCGGCAAGACCGATATAGAGGTTGCCCGTATCGCTAGGGTCGCTGTTGTCGATCGCGAGATGCACGAAGCCGGAAAGGCCGAGCGCCACGAAGACGACGCCGGCGATGATGGCAATCGTCACGCGGAGTGCGGCGTCCATCATGTTGGCCTGTCGGTTGAGATCGGGAAGCACCGTGCGCCCCCGGATCGCAAGCGCGATCGAGAAGAATCCGCCCAGCGCGCCCGCCATGCCGCCCCGCCATAGATCGGTCGCGTGATCGAAGCAGCGCGGATCATAGGCCGGCTGGCACGCCACCGCGTGCTGCCCGGCCGCGATCAGGCTGGCGATCAGGACAAAGGCCAGCACGAGCACCACGGCGGTGATCAGATACTGGAAGCGGGCCCAGCCGACCCGCTCGGCGAGAATGTCGCTCTTGATGGCCTCCAGCACGCCGCCCGCGCCGGTCAGGTCGCCTTCGAGCGCCACCACCAGCGCGTCGGCAACCCGTCGATCATAGTGTGCCGCGCGGCGACGCAATCGCGGGCCGCTGCCCTCGCCCACCACGCTGCGCGACCATTTCGGCCAATCCAGCAGCCGATCTGGCGCATCCCGCCAGCTATCGATCAGCCCGTTCAGCTCGCCGCGCAGCGGGGCGAGTTGCGCGAGCGCCTTGCGCTGCTCGTTCGCCTTGTCCTGCGCATCGGCGAACTGGATCGTGACGCGCTCGCGCGTTTGGTAGACGGCATATTCCGGAGGCTTGCGCGCATAGAATTGCAGCACGCCGACGCCCGACGCATCCGGCGCCCCCAAGGCCAGATCTGCGACGTTCATCGTGCCGCCACGTGCCAGCAACGACGCAGCAGGACAGCGCTAGCGACGGACCCCATTTCCACTCTCCCCAGAAGCGGACATACGGAATTGTTCAGCATTCACGCGAATACCGACAACGAATCACAGTTTTACTGATGTACCCCGCTATGATTCTTGCACATCTAGAGTCGATGTCAATCTTGGCCGGATCGATGCTTGTAGACGTCAGGTTGCGTCACCCAGGATTGCCTGCGACCAGACGGGCTGCCGATCCAAACAACTTCACGGAATCCAAGGAATTCTTGAGCGCCGTGGACACAGTGCGCGTCGGCGCCGAGCGGCATGGACGACGCGTCGCGGTATCGCGGATGCGCCTGTTCTGCTGCCAGTGAAGGAAATGGTGGGCGGTGACGGGCTCGAACCGCCGACCCTCTCGGTGTAAACGAGATGCTCTACCAACTGAGCTAACCGCCCGTGTCCGGGAAGCCGGCGATTTACGCGATTTCCTCGGCCGGTCAACTGGCGATTTCCGGAACAGAGCAGATACGAGCAGCACGCAAAGGTACCGGCTATCCCGGACTATTCCCGAACCGGCGATCATGGTCCAGGATGCTATTGGGTCGAAGCGAAGGACCGATCGACAAATGCGATAGTCTATTCACACCAGGGCAAGCCCCGCCCGCTTCACCGCGCCGATATAGCGCAGCATGCCGCGACGCGCGGTGTCGCTCAGCGCGATATAGGCGCGGCGGCGGTCCGTGGGATCGGCCCTGCGATCGAACAGACCGGCTTCGCTGAGCGTACCGATCCAGCGCAGCGCCGTGGTCGGCGGGACTGCGGCTGCGATGCACAGGCTGGAGACCGAGATCTGGCGATGCTCCAGATCGGCGGCGAACAGATCGAGCAGCATATCCCAGGCCGGGTCCGCGAACAGCTCGCCCTCGAAGAATTCTGACCGCATCCGCCGCGCGCGGATGACGCGCCGGATTTCGTTCGGGCTCGTCCCTTCGGCGTCCGCCTCGGTCGCGAAGGTGAACGCCGGCGTGCGGACCGCGGCCTTCGCGTCGCTGAGTTCGTTACGGGTCAGCCGGGCGAGCGAATCCGCGATGCGGGCGACTTCCTCCTGGAAGCGGCGCATCCGCAGCACCTCCTCGTCGCGCATGCCGTCGTGCAGCCGGGCGACCGGTTCGCGCCCGGCGAACAAGGCCGCCGTCAGCCGATCGGCTTCGCTGGGGATGCATTGCAGCATCACGCCGGGTGGGAGCAGGGCAACGGCCATGTCGATCTGCTCAGGCAGAACGGTGGCGATCAGCGGCACCGCGCGCGCTTCGATCAGCGCGCCCAGCCGGGCGAGCAGCGGCTCGAGCAGCGGCTCGGCGATGCCGTCAGTCTCGAGGATCACCAATTGCACGCCATCGGCCAGCGGCATTTCCTGCAGCGCCGCCGCAGCATCCAGCGGCGCACGGATACGGAAGCCGGCGAGCACCGCCGTCCGCTGCGCCAAGTCCCGCGCGGGCCCAAGTTCGGCGACGATCAATGCAATGTCACGATCGAAATCATAGGTTATGGGCGTCGCGTCGCCCAGATTCGCCAGCTCGTACATGCTCTGCCCCCGTAGTTCGGCATCTGTTCTCCAACAGATGCCGCATTGCTCCAAAACGGCGGAGTCGCAATTCCTCCATTCCGGAGCGAAGACGCACAGTATAGCATGGAAACCGCCGAAGCGGAGCAAAGTATCTCCGGTTCAGCGTCGACGGAGATCTTCGATCTGTCCGTCCTTGAGGCCCAGCATCATGCGCGCGGCACTTGCCAGCGTTGCGGTGGTCAGCACGAAACTCAACGCCATCAGTGCCAGCAGCGCCGCGACCAGGGCGAGCTGTGCGAGCAGCGGCAAATGCTTGGCGGCGATCACGATCATCAGCAGCGTCTGGCTGAGCGCCGCGGCATTGAGCCCGCTCTGCACCAGCAGCGACAGCGCCGGCCAGAAGAACAGCGCCAGCAGCGCGACCGCAGCGGCGAACAACAGCAGCCCGAGCACCACGAACGCGCCGAAGATCGACCAGAAATGGCCGCGCGACTGCGCCCAGGCTTCGTCGACGGTGATCGCTTCATAAAGATAGGTCAGCGGGAGTGCGATGGAGAGGCGCACCTGCACGAACAGCAGCGCCGCAAGTTCAACAAGCAGCAGGGCCGCCGCGAGCCATTGCCGCACGCTGTCGCTAGAAATGAGCCAGCCGAACAGCCCGAGCAGGAAGCCGTTGGCCAGCGCGAGCAGGAAGGTGGCGAGGCCGGTTGCGACGGCCAGCATCGCGAGCAGCGCGAACACCCGCAACTCGCCCGCGCCGAGCCGCAGATAGCAGGCGCCGCGCTTGTAGGGATGGAGCGTCGCACGGGTCGCCGCGGTGATCAGCACGGCGACCAGCGCGATCGTCAGCGCCTGGGTAACGAGCGCCGGCAGCAGCACCGCGCCGAGGCTTTCGGGCGCGGCCGGCGCGATCGCGATCCGCAGCAGGCCGATCGCGAAAATGCCGGCGAGGTATAGGATCGACCAGACCAGCACCGATAGCGGATGCTGCCGCAACAGGCGGAACGCGCCGCCCAGAATCGATCCGATCACCCCACCCCCCGATCAGTCCAGCGACTTGACGATTTCTTCCACCATCTTCTTAGCATCGGCGAGCAGCATCATCGTGTTGTCGCGGTAGAAAACCTCGTTGTCGACGCCGGCATAGCCGACACCGCCCATGCTGCGCTTGATGAACAGCACGGTCTTGGCCTTCTCCACGTCGAGCACCGGCATGCCGTAGATCGGCGAGGACTTGTCGGTCTTCGCCGCCGGGTTGGTCACGTCATTGGCGCCGATCACGAAGGCGACGTCGGTCTGGGCGAACTCGGAATTGATGTCCTCCAGCTCGAACACTTCGTCATAGGGCACGTTGGCCTCGGCGAGCAGCACGTTCATGTGCCCCGGCATTCGGCCCGCGACCGGGTGGATCGCGTACTTCACCCGCACGCCGTGCGCCTTCAGCTTGTCGCCCATCTCGCGCAGCACGTGCTGCGCCTGCGCCACCGCCATGCCATAGCCGGGGACGATGATCACCTGTTCGGCTTGGGACATCAGGAACGCCGCATCCTCGGCGCTCCCGCGTTTCCACGGCCGGTCGACCGCGGCGGCGGTACCACCGCCGCCGCCGGCATCGCCGCCGAAGCCACCGGCGATCACGCTGATGAAGCTGCGGTTCATCGCCTTGCACATGATGTAGCTGAGGATCGCGCCCGAGCTGCCGACCAGCGCGCCCGTGATGATCATCGCGGAGTTGTGCAGCGTGAAGCCCATCGCCGCCGCCGCCCAGCCGGAATAGCTGTTCAGCATCGACACCACCACCGGCATGTCCGCGCCGCCGATGGGGATGATCAGCAGGAAGCCGATCAGGAAGCTCAGCCCCGTGATCGTCCAGAAGATCCACGGCGACTGATCCTGCACGAAATAGCCGATCAGCCCGAGGATCGTGGCGAGCAGCACCAGGTTGATCACGTGGCGCGCGGGCAGCAGAATCGGCTTGCCGCCCATGTTGCCGTTGAGCTTGAGGAACGCGATCACCGATCCGGAAAAGGTGATCGCGCCGATCGCGACGCCCAGCCCCATCTCGATGCGACTGACCGGGTGGATCGATTCGAACGGCGCGCCGATCAGCGGGATCACCAGATCGGCGATGCCGAACGCGGCGGGATTGAGGAACGCGGCGCACGCGACCAGCACCGCCGCCAGTCCGACCAGCGAGTGAAAGGCGGCAACCAGCTGCGGCATCGCCGTCATCGGGATCCGCCGTGCGGTGACCACGCCGATCACCGCGCCGATCAGGATCGCGGCAAGGATCTCGCCCGCGATCAGCGGATCGATTGCAAAACCTGCGGCGCCGCTCTTCACCTGCGGGAAATGGGTGACCAGCGTGGTGACGACGGCGATCGTCATGCCGATCATGCCCAGGCGATTGCCCCGCTGGCTGGTGCTGGGGCTGGAAAGCCCGCGCAGCGCGAGGATGAAGCAGATGCCGGCGACGAGATAGGCCAGCGCTGCCCAAGGGCTTTGTGCGATGCTCTCCATGCTCAACGCACCTTCTTCTTGTACATCGCAAGCATGCGCGCGGTTACCGCGAACCCGCCGAAGATGTTGATGCTTGCCAGCACCACCGCGAGCAGCCCCAGCCACTTGGAGGTCTCCCCCGCGCTGCCGACGCTGCCGGCGGCACTGGCGATCAGCGCGCCGACGATGATGACGGAGGAAATGGCGTTGGTCACCGCCATCAGCGGCGTGTGCAGCGCCGGGGTGACCGACCAGACGACGTAATAGCCGACGAAGCACGCCAGCACGAAGACCGACAGGATCGAGATGAAGTCCATCAGCAATGTTCCTTTTTGGTCGGGTCGACCTTGCGTGGGGCGGCCATCAGTAGAACCGAACCGTCGTTGTCTTGACGACGCCAAAGGGCTGCGCAGGCATCGCGCGATCGACCCGCACCGTCATCTTGCCGTCGGCCTCTCGGAGCGCCGTGAAGCGCGCCCCCATCACCGTCAGCTCCTTTGGCATTTCGGCCGATTTGAACGAGGCGGGTGTGGTCAGCCGCTCGATCTGGCCTTCGTGACCGAAGGCGATCATGAAGCTTTCCCGGCTGTAGATATTGAAGAAATTGCGCCGCTCGATGGCGACGAAGTACACGTCCCGCATCGTTGTGGGCGGCACCACCGTGTAGCGCGTCTCGCCGAGCAGCTTGGGCTTCTTGGGGCGCCGCCCCGCAAGCGTCAAAAGCCCCTTGGTCTGGCTGACGCCGCTGAACCAGCCTTCGAAGTCGCCGTCGCCATCCTCGTCGACAAGGCACGGCTGGAACGCCGCTCCGATCAGCTTCTGCTTGGCGACCTCGGAGGCACAGAAAACCTTGGCGCCTTCGGTCTGCGCCTCGATCAGCTGGGTGCCCGCCGGCAGCGTCGCGGCGCCGAGCGTCGCGTCGGCGGCAAGCTCGGCCAGCCCCAGCGGGAGAAGGCGCTGCTTGAGAACGAACTCGCCCCCGGCCAATGTGCGTTCGCCGGCCGGCGGAGCGGAGGGAACGATCAGCCAAAGGGTCGAGAGATCCCGTGACTGTGCTCCCGCCGGCGCGGCGCTTAGTAGCGCGAGCGCGACGATCGGTCCGGCTGCGATCGACTTCATTTCTGCCCCCATGTTGCCTGTAAAGACAGGCTTATTGCAGCCTCTCATGGACCACCTTGCCCCCCTGCGTCACGCGGACGGCATTGCCGATCTCCTCGTCGAGCACCGGCCTGCCCGCCTCCTTGTCCCAGAAGGCAGAGAGGAAGTTGAACAGGTTGCGCGCGAACAGGGCCGACGAGTCCGTCGCCAGCCGGCTCGGCACGTTGCGGTGGCCGACGATCTTCACGCCGTGGCGCTCGACGATCTCGCCGGGGACCGAGCCCTCGACATTGCCGCCCTGCTCCACTGCCAGGTCGACGATCACGCTGCCGCTTCGCATTGTCGCGATCTGGGCGTCGCTGATCAGCCGGGGTGCCGCGCGGCCGGGAATCAGTGCGGTGGTGATGACGATGTCCTGCTTGGCGATGTGCGAGGACACGAGCTCGGCCTGCGCGGCCTTGTAGGCATCGCTCATTTCGGTGGCGTAACCGCCCGACCCCTCGCCCTCGATCCCGGAGACATTCTCGACGAAGATCGGCTTGGCGCCGAGCGACAGGATCTGTTCCTTGGTCGCCGAGCGCACATCGGTGGCCGAGACCTGCGCGCCCAGCCGACGCGCGGTCGCGATCGCCTGAAGGCCTGCGACGCCCACCCCCATCACGAACACCTTGGCGGCGCTCACCGTGCCCGCCGCGGTCATCATCATCGGGAAGGCGCGGTCATATTCGGCTGCTGCGTCGAGAACCGCCTTGTAGCCGGCGAGGTTCGACTGCGAAGACAGGATGTCCATCGACTGCGCGCGGGTGATGCGCGGCATGAACTCCATCGCCAGTGCCTCCGCCCCCAGCGCGGCATACCGATCGAGCCGCGCCCGATCGCCGAACGGATTGAGGCCGGCAACCAGCCAGGCGCCCGGTTTCAGCCCGGCGAGGCTGTCCGGATCGGGGCCCTGCACCGCCAGCACGATG
This sequence comes from Sphingomonadales bacterium, assembly GCA_027489295.1. The sequence continues at coordinate 25,442 of JAIYAA010000161.1, forward strand.
TCCGCATCGGCCAGCACCTCGGCGCGGGACGCGATGGTCGCGCCGGCATCGCGATAGGCCTCGTCCGCATAAGAAGCGGCAAGACCCGCCGCGGTTTCCACCGCGACGGAAGCCTTCAGATTCAGGAATTTCTTGACGGTTTCCGGCGTAGCCGCGACACGTCGTTCGGCAAGCGCCGCCTCTTTCAATACCGCGATCTTCACGTCAGCGCGCGATCAGGAAGACGACGAAAGCAGCGATGAGGAATACCGCCACCGTGCCCCACTTCATCAGCGCGGCGAAACCGTGGAAGGTTTCGACATGTGCCTGGATCTCGCCGGCGTTTTCACCCGTTTCAGCCATGAACGTGCTCCTCTCCTAAGGTGCGAGATGTCTTATACCGCCGCGTCGCGTGCCCTCAACCCCGTCGTCCCAAGAACTGGTTCTTGTCGGCTTAAGCCGAACTTTACGCATCCGCTTTAATCGATGCGGCTCGAAACGGGACAATTGGGACTGGAGTCGGCATGACGCGCAACGGGCAGCGCCTTCTGTTGCTGATCGATTCGGAGCCGGCGCAGCGTCGTCTGGTCGCTGCGATCGCCTCGCGCCGCGGGTGGCGCACGCTATTTGCCGACGACGCGGAAAGCGCCATGGCGACGCTGGGCACCCCCGATGGCCTGGCCGCGGATGCGATCATTCTCGACTATCCGGATTCGGATGACGTGGCCACGGCGCTGATCGCCGATCTGCGCGCGCGCCGGCCGCATCTGCCGATCCTGGTGCTCGCCGCCAACGGCTCGGTCGCCGCCGCGGTGGGTGCGATGCGCGCCGGCGCCAGCGACTTCCTGGTCAAGCCGATCGCCGCCGAACGCCTGCTCACGGCGCTGGAAAGTGCCATGGGCGGCGCAAGCGCGGGCGAACTGCGCCCGTTGACCGAGAAGCTCACCGCCAATCTAGGCTTCAGCGAGATCGTCGGTTCCGCGCCGCAATTCCGCGCCGCACTGGCGGTTGCCGCCAAGGCCGCGCGCGCCCGCGTGCCGGTGCTGGTCGAAGGCGAAACCGGCGTCGGCAAGCATGTGGTCGCGGAGGCCATCCATGGCGCTTCGCCGCGCGCGCGCAAGGAACTGGTCTGCGTCAATTGCGGGTCGATCTCGGCCAACCTCGTCGAATCCGAACTGTTCGGGCATGAGGAAGGCGCGTTCACCGGCGCGTTCGAACGCAAGATCGGCAAGCTGCAGGAAGCCGATGGCAGCACCATCTTCCTGGACGAAGTCAGCGAAATGCCGCTCGAGGCGCAGGTCAAATTGCTGCGCATGCTGCAGACCGGCGAGATCCAGCCCCTCGGCGCCCGGCACCCGCGCGAAGTCGATGTCCGGGTGATCGCCGCCAGCAACGTGCCGCTGCTCGGCGAAGTCGAAGCCGGCCGCTTCCGTGAAGACCTGTATTACCGGCTGAACGTGGTGCAGGTGACGATCCCGCCGCTGCGCGAGCGCGCCGGCGACATTCCGGCGCTGATCCGCCACCTGCTCGCCCGCATCAGCGAGCAGCCCGGCCTGCGGTCGCTGGGGATTTCCGACGATGCGCTCCAGCTGCTCACCGCCTATGACTGGCCGGGCAACGTCCGCCAGTTGCAGAACGTGTTGTTCCGCGCCGCGGTGCTCTGCGACGAGGAAGGCCTGACCCGCGACGACTTCCCGCAGATCGCCCAGCTGGCGTCCGGTCGTCCGTCGACCAATGCGCCGGCGGCAGGCCATGCCAGCGCGGCCGGCATCACCCTGTTCCGCCCCGACGGCAACCTCCGCCCGCTCGACGAGATCGAGGCGGACGTCATCCGCCTGGCGATCGGCCATTATCGCGGGCGAATGACCGAAGTCGCCCGCCGCCTCGGTATTGGCCGCTCGACGCTCTACCGCAAGCTTGGCGAACTGGGGATCGATCAGAGCGCAGCATGAGGCGCGGTGAGCGCGGCATCCTGCATGCCGCGCCACACCCGTAGCGCCTGGACGCTTTCGAACGCGTCGTGGACGCGCAGCAGCTGCACGCCGAGGCTCACGCCCTTCAGCGCCAGGGCGAGCGATCCGCCCAGCCGCGCGTCCGCCGGTGCCTCGTTGGCGAGCGCGCCGACGATCCGCTTGCGGCTCGCGCCCAGCAGGATCGGGCAGCCGATGCCGTGGAACAGCGCCAGGCCGTTCATCAGCGCAAGATTGTCCGCTAGCGACTTGCCGAAACCGATGCCGGGATCGATCACGATCTTTGCCCGATCGACGCCCGCAGTGACCACCGCTTCGACGCGAGCCTCCAGCCAGTCATAGACCTCGATCAGCGGATCGGCGGTCCCGCCCTTGCCCTTCGCGCCGTGCTTCGGATCGGCGGCGTGCATCAGCACCACCGGGCAACCGGCGCGTACCACCACGTCGAGCGCGCGATCGTCGTAGAGCAGCGCCGAGACGTCGTTGACGAGATGCGCACCGGCGGCGAGCGCGGCCTGCATCACCGCTGCCTTGCGCGTGTCGATCGAAACCGCCGCGCCGCTTGCCGCCAGTCGTTCGATCACGGGCACCACGCGGGCGATCTCGTCGCCTTCCCATACCGTCTCCGCGCCCGGCCGGGTGGATTCGCCGCCGATATCGAGGATCGCGGCACCGGCGATGCCCATGTCGACACCGGACCGCGCGGCGGCGGCGGGGTCGCCTAGATGCTTGCCGCCGTCCGAGAAGCTGTCCGGCGTCATGTTGAGGATCGCCATCACCTGCGGCTGGTCGAACCGCAGCGTGCGGGTGCCCAGGGTCAGCGGCGCGCGCGGGGCGGTGATGCGCGCGGCGATGCGGGCAAGGCGGGGATCTGCCTCGACCTCCGCAATCGAGACGACGCGCTGGCGGACACGCTTTCCGCCCTCCACTGCGATCAGTTCATAGGCGGAGAACCAGAGGAGCCCGCCCGCCAGCCGCGCAACCGCGCCGTCGCTGCCGACCGGCGTATCGACGAACTGGATCGGGCGGAGATAGAGGCGCGCGGCAGGGGGGATATCGAGCATTCTATCCTGCTACCGAGCGAACGCTGCCGAGAAAAGCGCCCCCCCAAAGCGAGGGGGAGGCAGCGGAAGCTTATGGCTGGGTCGCCAATAGGTAAGTCTGTCGCAGCGCGTCGATCGGCTTCAGGCCGCCGTCCGACTCGAAATGCCAGAACGTCCAGCCGTTGCAGCTGGGAGCGCCCTGCAGCGTCGCACCCAGCTTGTGGATCGACCCCGCCTGCCCCTCGCAGCTGAGCGAGCCGTCCGCGCCCACCGTCGCCCGCCAGCGCGCCTTGTGGTCGCTGAGCACCGTGCCGGGGGCGAGATAGCCATTCTCGACCAGCTGGCCGAACGCCACGCGCGGCGCGGCCTTGGGCGCCTGCATCGTCTGCAGAGCGCTTTCGTCGAGCGGCAGCGCCGCCGCGATGCGCTCCAGCGCCGCCTCGACATAGACGCCCTCGCGATCGATGCCGATCCAGCGGCGACCGAGGCGCTTGGCCACCGCGCCGGTGGTTCCGGTGCCGAAGAACGGATCGAGCACCACATCGCCCGGCTTGGTGCACGACAGCAGCACGCGGTACAGCAGCGCCTCGGGCTTCTGCGTCGGGTGGACCTTGGTGCCGTTCTTCTTCAGCCGCTCCTGCCCGCTGCAGATCGGGAATTCCCAGTCGCTGCGCATCTGCAGTTCGTCGTTGAGCGTCTTCATCGAGCGATAATTGAAGGTGTAGCGCGACTTCTCGCCCTTCGACGCCCAGATCAGCGTTTCGTGCGCGTTGGTGAACCGCGTGCCCTTGAAATTGGGCATGGGGTTGGCCTTGCGCCAGATGATGTCGTTGAGGATCCAGAAGCCCAGATCCTGGATCGCCGAGCCGACCTTGAAGATGTTGTGATAGCTGCCGATCACCCAGATCGTGCCATCGTCCTTCAGGATGCGCCGCGCCTGCGCCAGCCATTCGCGGGTGAACTTGTCATAGGCCGCGAGGCTGTCGAACTTGTCCCACTCGTCGGTCACCGCGTCGACATGGCTGCCGTCGGGGCGGTTGAGGTCGCCGCCCAGCTGCAGGTTGTACGGTGGATCGGCGAAGATCATGTCGATCGATTTGTCGGGCAGCCCGCGCATCGCCTCGATGCAATCCTGGCGCAGGATCGTGTCCAGCGGCAGCACGGCCGGCGCCTGCTTCGCGACGCGCGCACCTGCCCGTTTGACCTTCTCCAGCACGCCCATGAATCATTGCCCCTTCGCTCAAAAGGCACCCCTATTCGGGGCCGAGCGACTCCTCCGTCAAGAGGGGGGATCGCCGGGCGGTGACCCGCAGCAGGTGCTTGGGGAGGCGGAACATTTCGGCACCCGCCATATCTTGAGTCAAGAAGTTATCCACAGGCCCAAGCGCTGGTAGGTGTGGCCCGAAAGACTCAGTTTCAGGATTGTGAAAATTTTCCCGGCCTGTGGATAAGCTGGAACGTTCCGCAAACGATTCAGCCGATCGCGATGGCCTCGCCGCCGCGTGCGACACTGGCCGCGAGCCGCGCGCGAGCCTGGGGGAACAGCCCCATTTCGTACAGCACCTGGGCCTCGCGACCGAACCATTCGGCCTCACCGCCGAATCGGATGCGCGCCGCAACGCACAGTGCCACGCGGACCTCCCAAGAGGTGCCGGGTGCCTGGATCGCCCGGCGCAACGCCTTGCGGCTAGGCCGCGGCCCCAGCATGTCGGAGGGCAGCCGCACCGCCAGCGCGCGCTCGCGCCACGGCGCGATCTCGCCCAGATCGGCATAGTCGCTGGCGAGCCGGGCGTCGCGCAGCGTCTCGAGGAAAGCGATATGCAGCGGGTGGGTGGGATCGATCAGCGCGGCATCGTCGTCGAAGCGGAAGCGTATCGCCCCCAGCCCGCGCGATTCGGCGTAGCGGACCATCGCCGCCATCTCGTGGAAGCTCGCCGGACCCACGATCGCCTCGCGGAGCAGTTCGGCGAGCACGGGATCATAGCGCGTCGCCGGCTGGAACCCGCCGGCCGATCCCCGCACGATGCTCCCCAAATATGCCATGCCCGTTTCCTCCCGCTGCTATCCCTTCATTGTAGGACAGAGGAGGGCGGGAGGGGTGTACTAGGCAAAATTTGCCGGGTTACTCCGCCGCGATCGGCCCGAAATCGAGATGCGCCTGCGCCACCGGCGCGAAGCTGCGGCGGTGGTGCGGCGTCGGACCCAGGCTGCGCAGCGCCGCCTGGTGGGCCTTGCCGCCATAGCCCTTGTTCGACGCCCAGCCATAGGCGGGGAACTCCGCGTCCAGCGCCACCATCATGGCGTCGCGCTGATGCTTGGCGACGATCGAGGCCGCCGCGATCGACAGGCACAGTGCGTCGCCGCTGACGATCGCTTCGCTGCGATGGTGCCATTTCGGGCAGCGATTGCCGTCGACCAGCACGAAGGCAGGCGGAAAGCCCAGCGCCTCCACCGCGCGCGTCATCGCCAGCATCGTCGCCCACAGGATGTTGAGCCGGTCGATTTCGTCGACGCTGGCGATGCCTACCCCCACTTTCGCGCAGGCGAGCAGTTCCTCGCACAGCCGCGCGCGCTTGGCCGCGGTCAGCGCTTTCGAATCGTTGATGCCCTCGGGGATGCAGTCCGGATCCAGCACCACCGCGGCGGCGACCACCGGCCCGGCCAGCGGGCCGCGGCCGGCCTCGTCCACCCCGGCGACCGGGCCGGCGTGCAGCTGGAAATAGCGGGTTTCGTGGCTGAGGTCAGGCATCGTCCTCGATCCGCCATGGCGGAAAGCGGCGCATCTCGCCAGCCTGATAGAGACGAACCGCATTGCCGGCCGGATCGCGCAGGCGTGCCTCGCGCCAGCCCCATTTCTCGTCCCGGGGCTCCTGCTCGAAGCGGAAGCCCTGCTGCTGGAGATAGGCGACGGTCACGTCGAGGTCGCCGCATTCGAAATAGACCACCGGCGCGGTGTACGCCTCGTCGGTCGCGATCGAGAAGGTCGCCCCGCCCTCGGTCTCGAACCGGGCATAGCGCGGGGCGGCGCGCACCACCTGCCGGAGCCCGAGCAGCCGGTAGAAGCGCTCGCTCGCCGCCAGATCCTGCGCCGGCACCGTCACCTGGTTCAGCATCGGCTCGAAGAAGCTCAAGTTGAGGTCGAGCCGCACCGCCTGCTGCGCCATCGGCCCATGCCCGCGCCCGAGCCCTTCGGCCTCGCGCATCGCGATCCGCACGAAGCGGCGCGCCCGGTTCACCGCTTCGGGCAGGTCCCATTCGCAGGCGAGGCCGCAGGCGATGGCGGAGGCAAGCGTACAGCCCGTGCCATGGGTGTTCGCGGTGTCGATTCGCGGATCGCGCCACTCGATCTGCGGCGGGTCCTCCGGATCTGCGGAATAGAGCGTGTCGACCACCTCGGGCCCCTCGCCATGGCCGCCCTTGACCAGCACCGCGCAGCGATGCGCCGCGACGATCTCCTGCGGGTCGCGGCCCAGCGCCTCCAGCTCGGGCAGGTTGGGCGTCACCACCGTGGCGCGGTCCATCAGCCGCTCGAACGCGGCGACGGTCGCCTCGTCGGCCAGCCGCGCGCCGCTGGTCGCCACCATGACGGGATCGAACACCACGGGCACGCCGGGCAGCTCGGCCAGCTTCTCCGCCACCGCGAGCGCGGTGCGGGCAGAGCCGATCATGCCGATCTTCACCGCATCGACGCCGATATCGCGCACGACGGAATCGATCTGCGCGACCACCATGTCGGTCGGCACCGGATGCACGGCCTGCACGCCCATCGTGTTCTGCGCGGTGATGGCCGTGATCGCCGTCATGGCATGGCCGCCGAGCATGGTGACGGTCTTGATATCCGCCTGGATCCCGGCGCCGCCGCCGGAATCGGAGCCTGCGATGATCAGCACGCGTGCGCCCATGGCCTTATCCCTTGTGCTTGCGCTCGGTGGAAGCCGGATGGCGTCGTAGCGCATCGCCCACCCGCGCGGGCCGGTCGAGCAGCTCGCCGCCGCAATTGGGGCAGCGCTCGTCGAGGTCGTCGGCGCAGTCTGCGCAGAAGGTGCATTCGAACGAGCAGATGAACGCGCCGCCAAAATCGGCCGGCAGATCGGTGCCGCAGCGTTCGCAATCGGGCCGCATCTCCAGCATCAGGCGGCCGCCGCGCGCACGGCGTCGCAGATCCGGTCGACCACCACTTCCACCTGGCCCCGGTCGTCGCCTTCGGCCATCACCCGAATCACCGGCTCGGTGCCCGAGGCGCGGATCACCAGCCGGCCGCGGCCCTTCAGCTCGGCCTCGGCGGCGGCGATCACGTCCTTCACACGGTCGTCGTCCAGCGGCTTGCCGCCGGCGAAGCGGACATTCTTGAGCAGCTGCGGCAGCGGCTCGAAGCGGTGCAGTACCTCGCTCGCCGGCGCCCCTGCCCGGACGATCTCGGCCAGCACCTGCAGCGCCGCGACCAGCCCGTCGCCGGTGGTCGCATAGTCGGAAAGGATGATGTGCCCGCTCTGCTCGCCGCCGACATTGTAGCCGGAGCCGCGCATCTTCTCGAGCACATAGCGGTCGCCCACCTTGGTGCGCACCAGCCCCAGCCCTTGCGCGGCGAGATGCCGCTCAAGCCCCAGGTTCGACATCACGGTCGCGACCAGCCCGCCGCCGGCCAGCTTGCCCTGCCGCGCCCAGCCGGTGGCGATCAGCGCCATCAGCTGGTCGCCGTCGATCACCGTGCCGGTCTCGTCGACCACGATCAGCCGGTCGGCGTCGCCGTCGAGCGCGATGCCCAGCGCCGCGCCCGAGCCGACCACCGTCTCGCTCAGCACCTGCGGCGCGGTGGAGCCGACACCGTCGTTGATGTTCTTGCCGTTGGGGGAAACGCCGATGGTCACCACCTCGGCGCCCAGCTCCCACAAAGCAGAGGGCGCCACCTGATAGGCCGCGCCATTGGCGCAATCGACCACCACCTTCAGCCCGTCGAGCGTCAGCTCGGACGGGAAGGTCGACTTGGCGAAGTGGATATAGCGGCCGCGCGCATCCTCGACGCGGCGGGCCCGGCCGATATCGGCGGAGGCGGCCAGCGGCACGTCGCCGTCGATCAGCGCCTCGATTGCCTCTTCGTCGGCGTCGGAGAGCTTGAACCCATCGGGTCCGAACAGCTTGATGCCGTTGTCGGCATAGGGGTTGTGGCTCGCCGAGATCATCACGCCCAGATCGGCGCGCATCGAATGGGTGAGCATCGCCACCGCCGGGGTGGGCATCGGCCCCACCAGCACCACGTCCATGCCGACGCTGGTGAAGCCCGCCACCATCGCATTTTCCAGCATGTAGCCGGAAAGCCGGGTGTCCTTGCCGATCACCACGCGGTGGCGGTGATCGCCGCGGCGGAAATGCGCGCCCGCGGCCATGCCGACTTTCATCGCCATCGCCGCGGTCATCGGTGCGAGGTTGGTGGCGCCGCGAATGCCGTCCGTGCCGAAATATTTTCTTGCCATGCGTCTCGTTCTCGCGCCCTTGTGGCGTTGTGTGCGTGCTGTGATAGCGACGAAAACTGCAAAGGGCGAGCATGTCGCAACCTACCCGTATTCTTCTTTCCCTGCTGGCCGGGCTCGCGGTCGGCGCCGCGCTGGCGGCGCATTCCCCGCAATGGGGCCTGGCCGCAGCGAGCTGGGCCCAGCCGATCGGCCAGGCCTGGCTGAACGGCCTGCAGATGACGATCGTGCCGCTGGTGGTCGCGCTGCTGATCACCGGCGTGACGGCCACCGCCGAGGCTGCCGCCGCCGGCCGCCTCGCCGGCCGGGCGATCGCGCTCTATGTCGGGCTGCTCTTCCTCTCCGCGCTTGCCGCCGCCCTGCTGACGCCGCTGTTCCTGCAGATTGCGCCACTGCCGCAGGAATCGGCGCAGAGCCTGCGCGCCGCGCTGGTCGGCGCGGAAAAGATCGGCCCGGTGCCGCCGATCGGCGAGTTCCTCGCGGCGATCGTCCCCGCCAACATCGTCAAGGCCGCGGCGGATAGCGCCTTTCTCTCGCTGATCATCTTCGCGCTGGTCTTCGCCTTCGCGATCACCCGCGTCGGCGCCGAGGCCCGCGCGCTGCTCACCAATTTCTTCGTCGCGGTGCGCGACGTGATGCTGGTGGTGATCGACTGGGTGCTGTGGATCGGCCCGGTCGGCGTGTTCGCGCTGGCGCTGGTGGTCGGCGCCAAGGCGGGCACCGGCGCGTTCGGCGCGCTGCTCCACTATATCCTGATCGTCGCCAGCGTCGGCGGCGTGATCACCCTGTTCGCCTATCCCGCCGCGGTGTTCGGCGGCCGTATCGGGCTGGTCCGCATGTTCCGCGCGGCGCTGCCCAGCCAGGCGGTGGCGATCAGCACCCAGTCGTCGCTCGCCACCCTGCCGGTGATGATCGAGGGCGCCGAGGAGGTGGGCGTGCCCGTCGCCGTCTCGGGCGTCACCCTGCCGCTGGCGGTGGCGATCTTCCGCTCGACCGGTCCGGCGATGAACTTTGCCGTCGCGATCTACATCGCCGAATGGTTCGGCGTGCCGCTCCATCCGGCGACGCTGCTGGTCGGCGCCGTGGTCGCCACGCTGACCTCGCTCGGCTCGGTGAGCCTGCCCGGCACGGTGAGCTATGTCAGCGCGATCTCGCCGGTCGCGGCGACGATCGGCGCGCCGATCACCCCGCTGGGCCTGCTCGTCGCGGTGGAGACGCTGCCGGACATCATGCGCACCGTCGGCAACGTCACCTGGGATCTGGCGACGACGATCTGGCTGTCGCGCAAGGCCGAGGCGCCGCGCAGCACCGCCGACGAGATCCTGACGCATTGAGGCTTGTCACTACGCAACCGGTCCGCTGGGCCGCGCTGGCGGTGCTCTCGCTGCTGCTGGCAGCGCTGCTCGAGGCGATCGGGCTGTCTGCCGGGCTTCTGCTCGGGCCGATGCTGGCGGGAATCGCCTTCGGCGCCGGGGGATCGGGCCTCGGGCTGCCGCGCTGGAGCTTTCTCTGCGCACAGGCGGTGATCGGCTGCCTGATCGCCGGCACGCTCTCCGCCGGGATCTTCACCGCGGTGCTGCACGAATGGCCGTTGTTCCTGGGCGTCACCGTGGCCACGCTGGGGGCGAGCAGCTTCCTCGGCTATTGGCTCAGCCGCTGGCAGGTGTTGCCTGGCACCACCGCGATCTGGGGATCGATGCCGGGTGCGGCGAGCGCGATGGTGGTGATGGCCGAGGCGTTCGGCGCCGATGTCCGCCTCGTCGCCTTCATGACCTATACGCGCGTTGTCTGCGTCGCGGGCGCGGCATCGGCGCTGGCGGCAGGGCTCGGCGCGCATCATGACGGGTCGTGGCTGCACACGCTGATGGCGCCGGCGCCGCTGCTCCCCACCCTGGCGACGCTGGCGGTTGCGGCCGCGGGCGTTGCGGGCGCCCTCGCCCTCCGTCTGCCCGCTCCGGCGCTGCTTGGGCCCCTTGCGCTCGGCGTGACGCTGCACCTGAGCGGCATCGTCCGGCTCAGCCTGCCCGAGCCGGTGCTGGCGTGCAGCTATGCGCTGATCGGCTGGCGGATCGGCCTCGCCTTCACCCGCGAAACGCTGCGCCTCGCCGCCCGCGCGCTGCCACGCGTGCTGCTGTCGGTCGCGATCCTGATCGGCTTCTCGACCGGGCTCGCGCTGCTGCTCGCCCAGTTCAGCCATATCGACCTGGTCACCGCCTATCTGGCGGTGAGCCCCGGCGGGCTGGATTCGGTGGCGATCATCGCCACCTCGGTGGCGGTCGACCAGCCCTTCGTGATGGCGATGCAGACGCTGCGCTTCCTCGCGGTGCTCGGCGCCGGTCCCCTGCTCGCGCGCTGGGTGGCGCGGCGCCTTCAGCCGGTTACTTGAGGAGCACCAGCTCCTCGGCCATGGTCGGGTGCAGCGCGACGGTGGCGTCGAAATCGTCCTTGGTCAGCCCTGCCTTCACCGCCACGGCCGCCGCCTGCAGGATCTCCGGCGCATCCGGCCCGATCATGTGGAGGCCCACCACGCGGCCGGTCACGCCGTCGCAGATCATCTTGTAGAGCGCGCGTTCGTGCCGCCCGGCAAGCACGTTCTTCATCGCCCGGAAATCCGAGGTATAGACCTTGACCGAGCCGAGCGCATTGCGCGCCTCGCCCTCGGTCATGCCCACCGCGGCGATCGGCGGATGGCTGAACACCGCGCTCGGGATGCAGTGATAGTCGACCTGGTGCGGCTTGCCGCCGAACAGCGTGTCGGCAAAGGCCTGTCCCTCGCGGATCGCCACGGGGGTCAGCTGCACGCGGTTCGTCACGTCCCCCACCGCATAGATGCTGTCGACCGAGCTGCGATTGTCGGCATCCACCTTCACCGCGCCCTTGTCGTCGAGCTCGACGCCGGCCTCCTCCAGCCCCAGCCCCTTGGTGTTGGGCACGCGGCCGGTGGCGAACAGCACGCAGTCCACCTCGATCGGGTCGTGCCCGCTCATCGAGACCAGCAGGCTGCCGTCCGCCTGCTTCTCGATCTTCTCGAACTCGGCGAAGAAGCGGAAGTCGATGCCCTTGGTCATCGAGATCTGGAGCAGCCGGTCGCGCACCTGCGCGTCATAGCCGCGCAGGATCACGTCGCTGCGGTTGACCAATGTCACCTTCGAGCCGAACTCGTTGAAGATGCCTGCGAACTCGTTGGCGATATAGCCGCCGCCGGCGATCAGCACGCGCTTCGGCATCGTCTCGAGATGAAAGACCTCGTTCGAGGTGATGCCATGCTCGCTGCCCGGGAAGCTCGGCACGTGCGGGTGCGCGCCGGTGGCGATCAGGATCGTCTTGGCGGAGACGGTCTTGCCGCTCGCCAGCGTCACCTCGTGCGGGCCGGTGACGGTGGCGCGCTCGTGGAGGATGGTGACCCCGTTATTCTCCAGCCCCTGGGTGTAGAGGCCGTTGAGGCGATCCACGTCCGCCAGCACATTGTCGCGCAGCGTCGGCCAGTCGAAGCGGCAATCGGGCACGTCCCAGCCGAAGCGGCGCGCGTCCTTCAGGTCCTCGGCGAAATGCGCGCCGAAGATGAGGAGCTTCTTGGGCACGCAGCCGCGGATCACGCAGGTGCCGCCGACGCGATACTCCTCGGCGACCGCAACCTTTGCGCCGTACGCCGCCGACATGCGCGAGGCGCGCGTCCCGCCGGAGCCTGCGCCGATCACGAACAGGTCGAAGTCATAGTCGGACATGGGTCACTCCGGAGGTGTGCCGGCGCGGACGGCCGGAAGAAGAGGTCGAGGAGAAGATAGGGTGCGGCGCCCGAAAACAAGGGCGACGCATGTCGCTCAGCGCTTGCGGACGAACTCCGCGCGCAGGACGAGCCCCTTGATCCCGTCGAACTTGCAGTCGATTTCCTGCGCGTCACCGGTCAGGCGGATCGACTTGATCAGCGTGCCGCGCTTCAGCGTCTGGCCCGCGCCCTTCACGGTCAGGTCCTTGATCAGCGTCACCTGATCGCCGTCCTGCAGCAGGTTGCCGACCGAGTCGCGCACTTCCACGACATCCGCCGCCTCGGCCTTGGCCGCGGCCTCGGCGGCGGGGACCCACTCCCCGCTCGCCTCGTCATACACATAGTCCTCGTCGCCGCTCATTCGCCAAAAGCCCTTTGAATCAGATCGTTGGTGGAGGGATCGAAATCGAGCCCGCCCTTGTCGGCCGCCTTGGCCATTTCCTTGCCCAGCTCGACGCCGAACTGGTCGAACGGGTTGATGCCGAGCAGCACCGCGTTCACGAACACACGGTGCTCGTAAAAGGCGATCAGCGCGCCGAGCGTGCGCGGATCGAGGCTGTCGAGCAGCAGCGTCGACGACGGCCGGTCGCCCGGATAGCTGCGCGCGGGGTCTTCATGCCCCTTGCCCGCCATCAGCGCTGCACCCTGCGCGAACATGTTGAGCAGCAGCTGGCGGTGATGGCCCGGTGCCAGCGCGTCGCCCGCCTCGATCACGCCGACGAACTCGAGCGGCACCAGGTGCGTGCCCTGGTGGAGCAGCTGGAACACCGCATGCTGCGCATCGGTGCCGACGCCGCCCCAGGTGATCGCCGCGGTCGGGTAGCTCACCACCTCGCCCTCGGCGGTGACGCGCTTGCCGTTCGATTCCATCTCCAGCTGCTGGAGATAGCTCGGCAGCAGCTTCAGCCGCTCGTCATAGGCGAAGGTCGCGCGCGTCTCGCAGCCGCGCGCCTGCGCATAGTAAAGGTCGGCGAACGCCGCGAGCGCGGGCGCGTTCTGGGCGAGGTCGGTCAGGCGGAAATGGCGGTCCATCTCGGCCGCGCCTTCCAGCAGTTCCTCGAACGCGTCCCAGCCCAGCGCCAGCGCCGCCGGGAAGCCGATCGACGACCAGAGCGAATAGCGGCCGCCGACGCTCTCGAAGAAGGGCAGCACGCGCGTCTCGTCGACGCCCCATTCGACCGCCTTGTCGGGGGAGGCGGTCAGCGCGATCACCTGGCCGTAGGGATCCTCGACGCCGCCCTCGGCCATCCAGCTCAGCGCACTCTGCGCGTTGAGCATCGTCTCGGTGGTGGTGAAGGTCTTGCTGGCGATCACCAGCAACGTCGCCTGCGGATCGAACGCATCCATCGCGTCTTCCAGCGCCACGCCGTCGACATTGGAGACGATTGCCACGTCATAGCGGTCCATGTCGCGGCCCAGCGCGTCGACCAGCAGGTCCGGACCCAGCGCGGAGCCGCCGATGCCGATATGGAGGATGTGGCGGATCGGGCCGAGCGCCTCGGCCTCGATCGCATCGATCAGCGCGCGCATGCGGGCATGCTGGCCGCGGGCGCGGGCAACGCTCTCGGGGGCGCCTTCATAGCGCTCGGCGGTGTGCTCGGCGGCGCGGCCTTCGGTCACGTTGACCACCTCGCCGGCGAACAGCGCGTCGCGCTTGGCCGCGAAGTCCATCTGCTGCGCCAGCGCGGCGAAGGCGGCGACGGCATCGGCGGTGAGGTGCGTCTTCGACCAGTCGAAATGGATGCCCGCGACGTCGGCGCTCAGCCGCGACAGCCGATCGGCATCGGCGGCGAACAGGTCGGTCAGCGTCGCAGCGGGGAGGGATTGGATCGGCGTCCAGTCGGGCAAGGCCATGTTCATCTCCTTGGTGGCAGGTGTTCCCCTATCGTCCCACACCTGCCCGTTCCAGCCTCATTCCGCCGCTTGACCTCCCCGCCGCGCCCTAGCAGAGCAGTGCCCATGGAAACGCCCGCCTCCACCGATACCGGCGCCCCGCGCCCCGCGCCCGCGCAAGTGCCTGCCGCAAAGCCGGAAAAGCCCAAGTCGGAGTGGCGCGACCTCGCCACCTTCCTGCTGAAGCTGGCGCTGATCGTGTTCGTGGTGCGCAGTTTCATCTTCTCGCCGTTCAGCATTCCGAGCGAATCGATGCTGCCGCGGCTGCTGATTGGCGACTATCTGTTCATCACCAAGTGGAACTACGGCTATTCCAAGCACTCGCTGCCGTGGAGCATACCGCTGATCCCGGGCCGCATCCTGCCCGGCACGCCCGCGCGCGGCGACGTTGTGGTGTTCAAGGCGCCGAACCATAATGGCGAGGACTGGATCAAGCGCGTGATCGGCCTGCCGGGCGACACGATCGAGATGGTCAACGGCCAGGTGATCCTGAACGGCAAGCCGGTGCCGAAGCAGCGCATCGCCGATTTCGTGCTGCCGATCAGCCCGAACTTCACCCATTGCCCGACGCAGTTCCAGACCGCGGACGCGCAAGGCGCGCCGATCTGCCGCATCCCGCAATTCCGCGAGACGCTGCCGAACGGCAAGCAGTATAACGTGCTCGACCAGGACACGCTGCCGCAGGACAACACCCAGGTGTATACCGTGCCCGCCGGCCATGTGTTCCTGATGGGCGACAACCGCGACAACTCCACCGACAGCCGTTTCCAGCAGCCGCCGTACGGATCGGGCATCGGCTTTGTGCCGATCGAGAATATCGAGGGCAAGGCGGTCGTGAACTTCTGGTCGACCGATGGCAGCGCCAACTGGCTGCTGCCCTGGACCTGGTTCTCGGCCGCGCGGTGGAGCCGGATCGGAGAAGGCTTCTGAGCGTGCCCGATCTGGGCGGCTGGGTGGAAAAGACCTTCGGCCGCCCCGCAAAAGACTTGCCCGCCTTCCAGCGCGCGCTGACCCATGGCAGCCAGGCCGCCGGCAACTACCAGCGGCTCGAGTTTCTCGGCGACCGGGTGCTGGGGCTGATCGTCGCCGAATGGCTGTTCGAGCGGTTTCCCGAGGAACCGGAAGGCGCGCTGTCGCGCCGGCTCAACTCGCTGGTCACCGGCCCGGTGTGCGCCGATGTCGCGCGCGAGCTGGGCGTGGTGCCGTACCTCCGCCTCGGCAAGCAGGCCCGCGACGATGGCGCGGCGGACAGCGACAACGTGCTGGGCGACGTGATGGAGGCGCTGATCGGCGCCTATTATCGCGAATCCGGGCTCGATGCCGCGCGCGCCTTCGTGCGCAAGGCCTGGGGCGACCGGATCGACGCGCATGCCAAGGCGCCCAAGCATCCCAAGTCGGCGCTCCAGGAATGGGCGGCCGCGCGCAACCGCAAGCCCCCGGAATATGAGATCGTCGATCGCTCCGGCCCCAACCACGCGCCGCGCTTCACGGTGAAGGTGTCGATCGGCAAGCTGGCGGAGGCCAGCGCCGAGGGCAGCAACAAGCAGGAAGCGGAGACCGCGGCAGCGGCGGCGCTGCTGGCGAAGCTGAGCGGCTGACCCCTTCTTTTATCAAGCCCCTCCTCCTTGGAGGAGGGGTTGGGGTGGAGGGATGCCAGAACGCAGCTTGGTCTCGGTGAGACACAGCCCCACCCCAACCCCTCCCCTGAAGGGGAGGGGCTTAGCACGCGGCAAGCGCGCTCCATCAACCCCCCTCGCCCCCATCCCCATTCCCCAGTACAATCGGAACCCATGACCGAACCCAAACCCCAATCCTGCGGCGTCGTCGCGATCCTCGGTGCTCCCAATGCCGGCAAGTCGACGCTGGTCAATGCCCTGGTCGGCCAGAAGGTCGCCATCGTCAGCCCGAAGGCGCAGACCACCCGCGCCCGCGTGATGGGCATCGCCATCGAAGGCGACACCCAGCTGATCCTCGTCGACACCCCCGGCATCTTCGAACCCGAGCGGCGGCTGGACCGCGCGATGGTCGCCGCCGCCTGGGACGGTACTGATGGCGCCGACCTCGTCGCGTTGGTCGTCGACGGAAAGGGCGGCATCGGCCCCAAGGTCCATGCGGTGATCGACAGCCTGCGCGGCCGCAAGGGGCGCAAGATCCTGATCCTCAACAAGGTCGACATCGCCGACAAGCCGCGCCTGCTCGGCCATGCCGCCAAGCTCAACGAGTCGCTGCCGTTCGACGAGACCTATTTCGTCTCGGCCCAGACCGGCGACGGCGTGCCCGAACTCAAGGCCGCGCTGGCCAAGGCCATGCCGCAGGAAGAGTGGCATTTCCCCGAGGACCAGGTGTCCGACGCGACCGACCGGATGCTGGCCGCCGAGGTGACGCGCGAGCAGCTCTACCTCCAGCTCCATGCCGAGCTGCCCTATGCCAGTGCGGTCGAGACCGAGAAGTATAGCGAGCGCGAGGACGGATCGGTCGAGATCCACCAGCAGATCCTCGTCGCGCGCGATACCCAGCGCGCGATCGTGCTCGGCAAGGGCGGCCAGCGCCTCAAGGAAATCGGCAGCCGCGCGCGCACCCAGCTGGCGGCGCTGCTCGGCGTGCCGGTGCATCTGTACCTGCACGTGAAGGTCAATCCGAAGTGGGAGGAAGATCGCGGCCTCTACCGCGAGATCGGGCTCGACTGGGTCGACTGATCCACTCCTTCCGCCGATCGAAAAAAAGGCCGCGATCCCGTCTGGGTTTGCGGCCTTTTTCTTGGGCCTTGCGCCGCGGGCAAAAAAAAGAGCGGCACTCCGAAGAGTGCCGCTCCCATGATCGTTCGATCCGCTGGGATCAGAACTTGAAGGTCGCGCCCACGTACAGCATGCGGCCGTACAGGTCGTAGGTGTCCGCTACCGTCTGCGTGCCAGGCCAGGTGACCTGGTTGGTGTCGCCGAAGACGGGCGGCTTGGTGTCGAGCAGGTTGTTGACGCCGGCGTACAGCTCCATCTGCTGCTTGCCGCCCACGATCACCTTGCCCTGCAGGTTGTGGTAGAAATAGGCCGAGATGCGCTGCGCATCCGGATCACCGAGATTGTCGGTCAGCGGGCCCATATAGTCCATGCGGTAGTTCAGCTGGAACTTCGGCGCGCTGAACGTGACGTTGGCCACGGCCTTGTCCTTGAAGCCCGAACCGAGTCGACCGCAGCTGTAGCAGTCCGCCTGGCCGAGTTCGTTCTGCACCGGACCGCCCGGGAACGGCGTCTGCTGCTGCTTCAGGCGGTGGTTGTACTGCACGTCGAAGTCGAACCGCGACGCACCGACCGGAATCGCATAGCGCGCTTCGACATCGATGCCCGAAACCAGGAACGAACCGGTGTTCAGGTTGAGGGCATTGACGCGCGTGATGAAGCCGTTGCTGTCCCGCAGGACGTTGCTGCAGAACAGCGGATTGCCGGTCTTGAAGCATTCGTCGACCGACGTCTGCTGGCCGATGATGCCAATCGCGTTCTTCACCTTGATGGTGTAATAGTCCACCGTCATCGTGAAGTTCTTGAAGAACGTCGGCGTGATCACGGCACCCGCAGTGAAGGTGTCGGCCGTTTCCTGCCGCAGCTTCGGATTTCCACCCAGCAGGCCGTCGATCGTCTGGATCTGCGCGGTGGAATAGTTGAACGAGCCGCGGTTCGCGATGGTATTGGCGATGCCGGGGATGCTCGAGCAACCAGCCTTCAGCGCGCCAAGCTTTGCGCCGTCACCGTCGCCGTTGCCCTGATCGCACGGATCGTTGACCGCGGGGAAGGTCTGGCTCAGCGACGAATAGAGCTCGCCGATGTTCGGCGCGCGGGTTGCGCGCGAGTAGACGCCACGGAAGCGGATGTCCGCCGTCGGCGCGAAGGTCGCACCGCCCTTGAAGCTCCACACACCGCCGACGGTCGAATAGTCGGCATAGCGTGCCGCGCCCTCGAGGCCGAGATAGTGCAGGCCCGGACGGTCTTCCACGATCGGTGCGACGACTTCGACGAAGCCTTCCTTGACGTTGAAGCTGCCCTTGGTGTTGGTGATCTGGTTGCCCGAGCTGAGGCCCGCCTGGGTGAACGGATCGAACACCTCGGTGCTCTTCTCGTGGCGATATTCACCGCCGAACGAGATCGCGACCGGACCGCCCCACAGCGAGAACAGGTCGCCGTTGATGCTGGCGGACACGACGTCCTGGTTGACCTTCGCCAGATAATCATAGGCGACGTTCGAACCGTTGACGAGCTGGACGGTGTTGCCGTCGACCAGCGTCACGTTGCGGGTCGGCCCGGTATAGGTCTGCAGGAACTTCGCCGCACCGGCGGTGACGGTGTTGAAGCCGAAGATGTTGATCGGAACGCAGCCCGCCGCGCGCGCGGTCGCATCCGAACAGCGCACCTGGCCGTCGGGGCCGATCTCGTTGTTCAGTGCCGCACCATAGTTGGGCGTGTAGATCGCCTGCGCGGTGGTGTGGTCGCGGCTCTGCGAGTGCTCGTAATAGATGTCGTACGACCAGGTGGTGCCGGCGGTGAACTCACCCTTCGCGCCGAGCACGCCGCGGTAGAAGTCGCGATCGTTCTTGTTGCTGCGGCTGAAGATGTCGTTCGAGCGACGGCGGAACTGGATGACGTTGGTGCCGTTCGCGATGGCCGCTGCACGGATCGCCGCCGGCACGTACGGGCTGGAGATCGGGATGCCCGCATAGGCCGAACCGTCGAAGCTCAGCGCCGCACCCGCACCCGTGTTGCCGATCGCCGAGGGTTCGAGCGAGGCGTTCGAGTTGGTGTGGGTGTACTGGCCCTGGGCGTACAGCTTGAACGCATCCGAGAAATCGTAATGCGCGAGCAACGCGCCCTGGTAGCGCTCGACCGGCACCGACAGCAGGCGATCGCCGTTGCGGTTGTAGCCGTCGACATTGGCGCCCTGATAGTTCTTCAGGTTGTTCGCACCGTCGAAGGTGAAGGTGCGGTCGCTGGTGGTCGAGAAGGCCGACTGCTTGGGGTTATTGACGTCGCTGACGTCGAACAGCCCCTGGGCCGCATAGGAGCTGCGGTTCGGCACGTCCTTGGACGAGAAGCTGCGGTCGCGCGAGCGCAGACCGTGGTCGTTGTCATAGCTGAAGTTCGCGGTGACGTTGCCGCGGCCTTCGCCGAAATTCTGGCCGCCCGTGATCGAGACATACTGGCGCGGCGCGTCGCCCTTGTCGGACACGGTGTTCTGCGCGCGGACGCGCAGGCCCTGGAAGTCGTTCTTGAGGACGAAGTTGACCACGCCCGCGATCGCTTCCGAACCATAGACGGCCGAGGCGCCGCCGGTCACCACGTCGATGCGCTGGATCAGATCGGTCGGGATGTTGTTGACGTCGACGGCCGAGGTGCCGGCGATGCCCAGCGTACGGCGGCCGTCGATCAGCACCAGCGTGCGCGACGAACCGAGGTTGCGCAGGTTGACGGTGGCGGTGCCGTTGCCGGTGTTCGAGAAGTTCGAGCTGGTGCGGCTGACGTTCTGGCCGACGGCCGGCAGCGTGGCGAGCACGTCCTGAATGTTCGACGCGCCGGTCTGCTGGATGCGCTCGGCGGTGACGACCGCGACCGGGGTCGAAGACTGGAGGTCGGGGCGCGCGATACGCGATCCGGTGACGACGATTTCGGTGCCGCTGGTCTGCTGTGCAGCCGGCGAAGCCGAGGCTTCGGACTGATCCTGCGCCGCGGCCGGAGTTACGAACAGCGCGGCGGCGCCAATCCCTGCCAGCGCCGTTCCGGCGCGCAGGGCATACGCGATACGAGACATACTTGCTTCATCCTAAACAGCCCGCGACCGCCGCTTCGATCGGGCGGGCGCGAGGATCCTTAAGCTGTGTCGCAATGTTGCTTACGACGACACATGTCGCCGCGATGCCGGGGTGCTGCACGCGTGTAAAGCAGCCCAGCCTCACCGTGCAGTAATTTAATTTCGCCTGTGGCTTGAGCAACACAGCAGGAAATGCGTAATGGTTTCCGTAGAAATATTTAGGAAATGTTTCTGACAATCGGATGATCCGGAGATGAAGACATCGCGGCGGCGGATGCTTGCCTTTCCGATCCCCAATCCTTGCGCGGCGGACGCGTTATTCGCCCAGGTACGAAGCTACCACGCGCTCCGTATGCGTTTCGATCTCCGGCAAGGCATGCCTCAGGAAACTTGTCCCATACCCACGGGCCGCCGATCTGCATACGTCCAAGACACGCGCCACTGTCCCATAATTTGGGCGCAATGCCCATGAAATGGTATAGACATGTTGTCAGACAATAGGTACAGTTGTGCAACGGTTTGGCCTGACCAGCCTTGGAACGGCGGTCCTGCGAAGCCGTGTCATCTGCCGACTCCCACAAGGGCGCGGCAAGGGGAGGATCGGGCAATGCATATCAACGGACAAATCGTGCGTGGTGGCGTGTCGAGCATGGCGCTCGGGCTGGCCTTGCTGCTCGGCGCGCAGCAACGGGCACACGCCCAGGCCGCAGGCGAGCCGCAGGCCGACACAGCACAGACTGCGGACGAGATCGTCGTCACCGGCTTCCGCAAATCCTATGCCGACGCGCTGAAGATGAAGCGTCAGGCCGAGGGCGTCACCGACAGCATCTCGGCCGACAGCCTGGGTCGCTTCCCGGACCTCAATGTCGGCGAGGCGCTGCAGCGCGTGCCCGGCGTCCAGATCAATCGCGAGGCCGCCTCGCGCGACGCGACGATCAACCTGCGCGGCCTGCCCGGCACCTATGTGCGGTATACGATCAACGGTCAGGCCTATGCCGATCCGCTGCTCGACGGCTCGACACCACTCGGCGCGTTCAACGCCGACGTGTTTTCCGCGATCACCGTGATCAAGACGCCGGCCGCCGGCGATCAGGCGGGCGGGCTTTCCGGCATCGTCGACCTGCGCATCGCACCGGCGCTGTCGCGTGCCGACGGCGGCTTCGCCAAGCTGGCCGGCGAATACAACACGCTGGGCAAATACGCCTCGCCCGCCTTCACGCTAGGCTATAACAAGCACTTGTCAGACGATTTCGCGGTCTTCGGAATGGTCGCCTTCAAGAAGGAGAAATTCAGGCGCGACTCGATCTACCTCAACGCCTATTCGCCCCTCAGCGCGACGACGACGCCCAATTTCGCGCCATATGCGGACTATTATTCGCCGTTCGCCGCCAATGGCAGCTGCCCCTCCGGCAAAGTCTGCGCGGCAAGCGGCACCGGCACCAAGGGCACGACCGGCGTGCGCTACGCCTCGGACCAGCGCCAGGCGGTGAAGTATAACGAGGGTACGTTGTGGACCACAGCGGGCGGCGCCGAATGGAAGGCCGACGACCATCTCCGCCTGTCGCTCGACGGCTTCTACACCCGTCGCAACCTCTCGAAGAACCTCACCAACCTGATCGAGGTGGACCTGCGCGGCGGCCGCACGGTGATTGCGCCGACCGATGCGCCCAAGGTGCTCGCGGACGGCAACGCCTATATCCAGAACTACAGCTACGCCAATGGCCAGGTGAACGACTCGATCCGCTCCGAGCCGCTGCTGGAGCAGGCCTGGGACGTGATCGGCACCGCCGACTGGCAGAAGGACGAATGGCACCTGACCGGCACGGTGGTGAAGTCGCGCGGCGAGAATAACGGGCTGCAGACTCAGATCGACGTCCGCAACCTGCCCACCGCCGCCGGCAACGGCATCAACGGCAGCTTCGCCTCGGGCGGATCGAACATCGGCGGCTACAAGCTGACGGTGGATCGCAACCCGGCGCTGATCGTGCCGGCAGGCCCCTGGTCGTGGAGCGCCGGCAACCAGCCCACCCAGATCGCGGCCAATGGCGACCAGCTCGTCGTCGCGGGGTCCTCGGGCTACGGCCTCAACAAGGTTGGCGCCGGCCAGTTCGATGTCGAACGCGCGCTGGATCTGCCCTTCCTCAAGTCGATCAACGCCGGCGGCCGCTACGAGCAGGACCGCTTCATCTCGCGCGGCTATCGGACCAGCGCCAAGGGCATCCAGACCCAGAACATCAACAGCAGCTTCCTCGGCACCAACCCCTATGCGGGCTCCTTCTTCGGCGGATCGGTGGGCGGGGTGCTGACCAACTGGCCGCAGGTTAATTTCGACAAGGCGGTCGCCGCGCTGCAGCCGGTTACCGCCGCGGCGGGAGACGTGGTGACGCCCACCGGCTGGATCAACGATCCGACCAACGCCTCCTATTCTCTCTACAACTTCACCGTGAACAACGACATCTGGTCGGTCTATGGTCAGGTGAAGTTCGGCTTCACGCTGGCTGGCATCCCGGTGCACGGCAATGCCGGGCTTCATTACGAAGAGACGCGCCAGCGCATCGACACGCAGAACCGCCAGATCGGCGCGGGCGGCGCGATCACCTATGTGCCGCAGCAGTTCCGCCAGAACTACCACAATGCCCTGCCCTCCGTGATCGTGGCGGCGGACCTGACCAGCAAGCTGGTGCTGCGCGGCGCCTATTACGAAGCGTTCGTGCGGCCCCAGCCGCGCAACCTGACACCGGCCACGGCGGTAAGCGCCAATTCGAGCGGCTATGCGATCTCCTATGGCGGCTTCGACCTGAAGCCCTATTCGGCGACTGCCCAGGACCTGTCGCTCGAATGGTACAACCGCCCCGGCGGCGTGTTTGCGCTGGCGCTGTACCGCAAGCGTATCACCAACCTGATCGGGCCGGAGAGCCGGCTCGACAAGCTCTGCCCGGCCGATGCGACGGCGTTCGGGCTCGGTCATCTCTCGCTGGTCGGCACCACCTGCTACAGCGACCTGCTGGTTAACGGCCAGCCGGCGATCGTCACCGCCTCGGGCAACTACAATCAGCCCAACCCGATCACGGTGAAGGGCCTGGAATTCAGCGTACAGCAGAATTTCGACTTCCTGCCCGGCGTGCTGAAGAACCTCGGCGGCCAATTCAACTATTCCTACACCGACATTTCCGGCAAGAATCCCGACGGCACCGCCGCCGTGCTGCCGGGGGTTTCGAAGAACAACATCAACCTGATCGGCTATTACGAGACCAAGCGCTTCGGCTTGCGCGCGACCTATAGCTGGCGCGACGAATATGTGCTGACCGGCGGATCGACCTTCACCGGCGGCCAGAGCCTGGTGGCGGCGCGCGGCCAGCTCGATGCCTCGACCTCGTTCAACTTCACCGAACGCTATTCGATCTCGCTCGACCTGTACAACCTGACCAACGCCAAGCGGATCCAGTATCAGGTGACGCCGGACATTCCGCGCCAGGCGGATTATGACGGCCGCACCTTCACGCTGAGCCTGCACGGCACCTTCTGAGGGCCACGGGAAAGGAGCCGATGCCGCACGTCAGCCGCCGCCACCTGCTCGGCCAGGGAATGGTTGCCACGCTGGCGGGGCTCGCCCCGCCCGGCTGGGCAGCCGCGCCCAAGGCCGACGCGCCGGGCGGGTTGCTGTGCAATCTGCTCGACGGGCCGGTGGTGCTCGACGGCGAAGTACGCCTTGCCTGGACGGTACCGGCAGGCGTGCAGCGCGGCTATCGGCTCCAGCTGCTGCGCGTCGCTGGCGGCGCGCGGACGCTGTGGGACGGCGGCTTGGTATCCAGCGATTGCACCACGGGCGTCGAACTTCCGGCGACGGCGCGCGCATTGCTGGGGCCGGACGAGGCCTGCCTGTGGCGGGTGCAGGTCGAAGACGAGCGGGGCCGCCGATCGGGCTGGTCGGCGCCGCAGTTGTTGCTCGCCGCGCCGGCACGCTGGGACGCCCAACCGATCTGGGCGCCCCGCATCGATGCGCCGGACACGCCTGCCGACTGGGCGCTGCTTCGCCATGGCTTCGCGCTGAAGCGCCGGCCGGTGCTTGGCTGGCTGCGCATCACCGCCGCCTCTCCCGAACCGATCCGGCAATATGTGTTTCGTGCCTGGGTAAACGGGCGTCTGGTCGGCGTCGGCCCGTCGCGGTCGTCGCAGCCGGGGAAGCACATGCACTATGTCGGGGTCGACGTGACGGAGGCGCTGCATATCGGGCTGAACGCCGTCGCCGCGCTCTGCTTCACCACCGTGGAGCACGCCTTCCAAGCCGAGCTGGTGCTGCTCCACGCCGATGGCAGCCGCCACGTCATCTCGAGCGGCCCCGATTGGAAGGCGCGCGACGGCAGCGCCTGGCGTCCGGCGTCGGGCACGACCGGCGGCGGCTATTACACCGCACCACTGGAGTCGATCGATGCGCGCCACGAGCCGGTCGGCTGGTGCGACGCGGGCTATGACGATCGCGGCTGGGTCCCAGCGCTCCCCCGCCCATCGCTGCCGTCTCTGAAGCCGGAACGGGTCGGCCCGCTGGTGGTCACCACCGAAACCCCGGCCCAGGTCACCCGCTCGGGTGGACTCTGGCGGATCGATTTCGGCCGCGAGTTGGTCGGCGGCCTGTCGGTCACCACCCGGGCAAAGGGCGGCGAACAGCTCCGCATC
Organism: Sphingomonadales bacterium; assembly: GCA_027489295.1. Next base: position 50,025 of record JAIYAA010000161.1, read on the forward strand.
AGTCTCGGCGAGGAGCGCAACCCCGATGGCAGCGTCCGCGACCAGCTACGCTGCGGGCAGACCTATCGCGAACGCTGGACCCTGCGCCCCGATACCCAGACGTTGGAACATTGGGGTTATCGGGCCTTTCGCTGGGTGGAAATCGAGGGCCCGCCGCATCTCGATCTGCAGGTTACCGCGCTGCGGCTGGGGCAGCCTTGGCAGGCGAACGATGCGCACTTCGCCAGTTCGGACCCCGATCTCGACCGCGTCCATGCTTTCTGCGCCTATTCGATCCGCGCCACCCGGCTCGACCTCTACCAGGACACCCCCACCCGCGAGCGCGGCCCCTATGAGGGTGATGCGCTGGTCAACCAGCGCTCCGACTATGCGGTACAGCGTTCCTACGCGCTGGCCCGGCAGTCGATCGACTGGCTGATCGACCGCCCCACCTGGCCCACCGAATATCGGCTGATGCCGCCGATCCTCACCTGGCACGACTATCTCGCGACCGGCGACGACCGACTGTTACACGCGCGCTTCGATGCGATGGTGGCGGCGCAGTTGCTCGATCGGATCAATGCCGATGGGCTGGTCGAGAAGGATCCGGGCCAATCGAGCAAGCCGTGGGGCGATCTGGTCGACTGGCCGATCGCCAATCGCGACGGATTCGTCTTTCGTCCGGTCAACACGGTGGTCAATGCCTGGCAGGTCGCCGCGCTCGATGCGCTGGCCGCCATCGGCGATGCAATCGGGCGGGCGGCGGATGCCCGAGACCTTGCACGGCGGGCGGCGCGGATGCGCGCGGCGATGGACCAACGGCTGCGCACGCCCTCAGGTCTCTACCGCGACGGGACCGGCACCGAGCATTGCTCGCAGCACGCCACCGCC
>JAIYAA010000288.1 GCA_027489295.1 Sphingomonadales bacterium
TCGCCGATGACTGGCCCGCCAGCCGCTGGGACGAACTCCTGCCGTGGAACTGGACCCCGCCAGCCGATCAGCCAACCGCGCAAGCCGCATAATCTGCGGCCTGCAGACCGCGCTTACGTGAAGCGCGCTGGAGCTCTCGATTCATCGGACGCCCCCCCCCACCGACCTAGCGGCAGCTTCTGGCAGATGCTGCGATTGGGGGTACGGCCGGCGAACGACGCATTCTGGTCGAGTTCATCAGGAAGCGAGGCCGTTTTTGTCGCAACCTGCCTCGGCATCGATCACGCGGAAGTTGGACATAGCCGTGATCGAAGCTCTGGCACCTAAGGTCGGTTTCCGCCAGGATTGGAGAAACTTAGCAAACCTTTCCGCCGCCGGGCCCAAGGCCGCTTGCGTGGGAGGTGCTACCCTCGATGAAAACAGAGGGGATTGCCGTAACGCCGAGGGTAGCATGCCCAAGGTAGCGGGCACGTCTTAACGCCAAGCGCCGCAAGCCCCTAGGCATTACACTTAAGTAACTGCTATTCTATTATAATCTCAGCATCGAGCTAACCAGCAGCGACAATCTGGCCTAGGCGGTCAAGGCTGACTCGATGACTGCCGCAAAATACGTCAGATCAGCGAGCGGGCAGATCCGGTATGTCGTCGGTAGCCTTTCGCCGGCTTTATAAGGCGCGGACGGCCGCACCTGTCAATTCAGCCGTTTACACCTGCATCGGCGAAAGGCGTAAGCCAGTCGGCAGGGCCCTCGGGGCATTCCTGCTTATCAGGGGCCGAAGCGTTCTTGGGACGGCCACTCTGGCCATCGGAGAACGATCATGGAGATGCCTGAATCCGAAACCACCGCGACAAAGCGTCTAGTTTGGAATGCCGGACGGACCGTCGGCGCGAAGCGCGCGCTCAAACCGAAGCAAATATGGGAGATCCGATTCTACCTCAATCAGCGCCACCGCTTGCGAGATCGGGCGCTGTTCGACCTGGCGATCGACAGCAAACTGCGGGGGTGCGACCTGGTACAGATGAAGATCCGCGACCTTGTCAGCGGCGGGCAGATCCGAACGCGTGCGATCGTGATGCAACAGAAAACCGGTCGGCCGGTTCAGTTCGAATTGCTTCCAGACGCTCGGGCCAGCCTGCTGGCATGGCTTGAACGGCGGGGCGGCGCCGTGGACGATTATGTCTTTCCCAGCAGAATTGATCATAATGGGCATCTCAGCACCCGCCAGTATGCACGGCTTGTCGATGAATGGGTGACCGGCGTCGGTCTGATGCGAAGCGAGTATGGCACGCACTCGCTCCGCCGAACGAAGGCTTCGATCATATACAGGGCGACCGGCAACCTTCGTGCCGTCCAGATCCTTCTCGGACACAGCAAGATCGAGAATACGGTGCGCTATCTCGGGATTGACGTGGAAGACGCGCTTGCTCTCGCTGAGAACACCGAAATCTGATCCGTTGGCCCCTCGCCTCCAGCGAGGGGCCTCTTCACCGTGCTTTTGGGGCAAGCCGTCGTCCCGACCCGGCATATAGAACGGCAAAATCTCGCCAGGAGCAGACATCCGGCGTTACCGTCAGGCCCATCATGCGGTGGCTGATCGACGGCAGGATCGTGATCTCGACCCTGTAGCGCTCCCTAAATGTTGAAGGCTCGGGTGCCCGCCATCGCGGTCAAGCGACAAGGTGTTTCAACAGCCAAGTTCGCAGGGGGCGTGAAAGAAATGTGCACAGGTAGAGGAGCACCAGACACGCCGTGGGCAGCATCCAGATCGCGAGCGCGATCGCCAGAAGCCACATCATGAGGCCCCCGGTTCGGGCACCTCGTGCGTTCGGTCCGCCGTGGAACGCGAGCGGACGGCAGCATCGTGAACCGGAGTGCGTTGCTGCGGCGCTTCGACCGGCGCCTCCACAGCATCAAGGATCCGAATGCGCTCGGCATAGCCGGCCGCAAGCCTGCGATGCGAAGACTGCGCGTTCAGGCAGGCAGGCGCAGCGGCATTCGCAACCGACAGATGATGTCGAAGACAGAGTTCGCCCCGTCCCATGGCCGGCCCTCCGGGCGTAAGCGGGAGCGCGCAGTCTCTCAGCCGCCAGCGCCTACAAAGAGAATGCCGACGATGGCATCAATGTCGGTAGTCGCACTGCGATGTGCAAGGATGGGCTCTTCAACAATAGGGCGGCTGGGGCAGAAAATCGCGGCCGGATCGGGACGTCCACGGCGCCTTGCAAGGGCGATTCCGCTGCGTCATCAGGCGGCGCAGGTTAAACTTGGTCGATACTGCCGAGCAGCGGGGTGGCTCGGCGAGTTGCACCTGCTCTACCCGTTCGCCGGCAGCCGGCCGCTGCGCGACCTGCTCCGGCAGGCAGGCCCGGCGGTGGGGCGGCTGCATGTCGTAACGCTGATGGAGTGCATGGTGTTGAAGATGTTCTATTGACGACCGAGTGCGATTGCACGGGACTCACCAAATTAAGTGGTCTAAGACATTGACATCGCCGGTACCTACCAGAGCAAGCCGGCGACCGAGAGACATTGGATAACTCCCGCTTATTCCGGAGCGCCGGTATGTCTTATCAAACTCTCCTTGTTCACCTCTTCGAGCGAGAAGCTGAGGAATGCGAACTTGCACACGCTGAGAGCGATCCGTTTATCAAAACAATCCACTTTGATCTGGCGGAGCATCATGTCGCTAACGGCGTCAAGGTCAGGGCGCAAATTGCGAACCCAGCAAGTCAGGCAAGCAAACTCTAGCCGCTGATCCGTTCGTCAAATAGTTTTGATATGCTGATAATTTTGGCGAATGTCCGTAATTGGGGCGTCAGCCGATCCGGGGCCAACGATGCGCGGAACAGCCCCGTCCCCAAGAAGGTCACATTCGTCCTGACGGGCGTAAACCTCTTGCCTTGATCGCCAGGAACCGCGGTGCTTTCCGCACATATCGGGCCAACGCGTTCTTCAAACGGCCAAGCTGGCGATCGGGAAATGATCATGGAGATGCCGAAAACTAAAGCTGAAACGATTCTATGAAAAGTTCAAGGGAAATGGGTGCTTGGAATCCGAGGCAGTCTGCTCTTAACTTCAATCATAACGAACTTGCTTACTATTTCGGGCAGTACGGCCCATGTGCCCAACAGAAACACCATAATTTGGCCCCGCCAGTGAGGTCCGCAATGTCGATTCACGAAGCAGCGACGCCGCCTGGAGCAAAATCGACGATCGAAACACTGGAGCGGGCCGGCGGCGGATTTGTCGAGGCGGTTCTGGCCACGCGCATGCCCATGCTCATGACCGACGCTCAGTCGGTCGATAATTCGGTCATATTCGCCAACGCGGCCTTCCTGAAACTCCTGGGCCTGTCGGCCGAGGAGGTGATCGGAAACAGCTATTCTTCGGTGATTACGGATCGGACAGCATCTCCATACCGGGCCGGCACCGAAGATAGACTAGGATCGCATGTCTCAAGCATCCACGACTTCCTGCTCATTGCAAAAGATGGGCGGCAGGTTTGGATCTCACAGATTATCGATCCGATCATCGAGAATGGCCGGATCGTTCGGCATTTTGCGTCATTCTATAATATTGATGAGCGCGTGCTTTCAGAACAACAGCTTCGCGGTGAAAAAGATGCGCTGGAACGTCGCATTAATGCCCGAACCTATCGACTCGAACAAGCAACCGAGCGGATGGAAGAGGAAGCAAGCCAGCGTCGTCGGGTAGAAATGTTATTGCGCGACACTTTAATGGAAAAAGAAAATGAAATCCGCTTCAGCGAATTCTTGCTTGCTGAATTACGTCATCGCACATCGAACGCATTTCAGCTCACTTCCGGCATGCTGACCATGCAGGCGAGGCACGCTGGCCCTGAAGCGCGCGCGGCGCTTGATCTCGCTGCCGATCGCATCATCCGGGTATCCGACGTTCACGACCTGCTGACGGTGCCGCCGTTGGCATCGGGGCTCATTCACCTGTCGACGTATCTGGATCACCTGTGCCGCCACACCGTCGAAAGTCTATCGGCAGACAGATTCAATATACGCCTTAATGTCGACGAGATCATAGATTGGCCATCGAGCGTTGCAGTCCCAATTGGTCTCATTGTTAATGAGGCGTTGATCAACGCAATAAAACATGCATTTCCCGATGGGCGCAGGGGATTACTTGCCGTCACGTTGCAAGTATCGCATCAAGATGACTTTGAACTGCGCATCGAGGATGACGGGGTTGGCATGCCGATGGAGCGCCGGAAGGGGTCGCTCGGGCTGGGCCTGATGCAAATGGCCGCCAGGCAGATCAAAGCCGAAGTTTCGTGCGAACCCGGAAGCGGTGGGAGGGGGACTGCCATCAAAGTAGCGTTTCCCCGCCCAGAAACACCGGTTCTATAAGCTTGGCTGGGACGCTGTTGAGATGGACGCCCCTTCCCAACCGCTTGGTCGGGGACGTTCTATTGCGGCCCTGCAAGCTGCCAAACCGTCGGCTGTAACCGCCTTGCGCGACCATCTGCCAAGCAAAGGTCCGGGCGGAACTCACTCCTCGGCGCCTGCCCCCGCCTGCAGGAACATCGCCTGGCGCAGATGCCCGAGCTCAAAAGGCTTTTGCAGCACGGTAGCACCCGCCTGCTCGCTTTCGAGCGGGACCTGATCGCCATATCCGGAGGCGAAGATGAAGGGCACACCCATCGTACGCAGTTGATCCGCGAACCCGAAGCTCACCTGGCCTGCGACGTTGATGTCCAGAACAGCGAGATCGAACTGGGCCGCCGCGGCTGCGGCTGCGGCTTCGGGAATTGTGGAAGCTACGATTACCTCGCGCGCACCGAGCGCGAACAGCATGTCTTCCGTTTCCATCGCAATGATCAGGTTGTCCTCGAGCAGCAAGACCGATTGCCCCGAGAGCACGTCGGATGATTTGTTCTCGGTCACCGCGGTCTCCTCTCTTCCCTCCGTCGCCGGGGCGGCGCTGGCGCGTTGTTCGGCTACGATGACGTGCTTGGCGGGCAGATAGAAATCTGCCTCCAGCCCGGAAAGCGGGTATCTGATCTCTGCGGTGCCCTGAAGATCGAACGGGACGGTACGCTCCACAATGGCCGAACCGAAGCCCCGCCGCTCCGGCGGCATAACCGCTGGTCCCCCACGCTCGCGCCAGCGGATGAACAGCCCGCCATCGTCCTGGGGATCGAGCGTGACATGCACCGCGCCATGGGTGGACAGCGCACCGTATTTGGCACTGTTCGTGGCCAGCTCGTGGATGACGAGCGCCATCGTCGAGATGGCCGTCGGTTGCAAAAGAACGGGCGGGCCGTCGAGAAAGAGAATATCAGCACCGTCTCGACGATGCGCGCTTACTTCATCTTCAAACAGCGACGCGATGGACGCAGGCCCCCAGGAATGGCGGGTCACATAGTCATGCGCCCGCGCCAGCGCCTGGACGCGGCCACCCAGCGATTCGACATATTCGGCAATCCCGGCCGAGCTTTTGGCGGTGCGCGCGATCAGGCCCCGGATGAGCGTCAGGATGTTGCGAACGCGGTGGTTCAGTTCGGCGATCAGCAGCTCGCTTCGTTCGGTCGAACGGCGGCGCTCGCCACTGGCAGCCTCGGAGTAGCGCAGAATGACTTCGATGATGGCGATGCGGACTGCCTCTCCCAAGCGACGATCCCGATCCGAAAACGCCAGCGACTTGCCGCGCACCATTTCCACGAACGCGGCGAAGCTCTTGCGCGGTGATATCCGCAGCCCGTCATCGGTCTTGACCAGCGCCTTGGCTGGATCGCCGCTCCAGCGGACTTCCTCGAGCAGTTCGCGGCGGAACAGCATGACGTAATCGCGTGGAATGCGCGACACGGGGATGGAGAGCATCCCTGCGGCCATCACCTGCGTTTCCGCACAGCTCGGAATGACGGTGGCGAGTTGATGCGTATCGAACACCCGGCTGGGCGAGGTGGAATCCAGATAGCGGGCGATCTCAACCACCGTCTGCGGCGATGGGGTTGCGCCGTTGATTGTCACGGTGCCCATCTGGTACACGGCGACGCCATCGCACTGGATCACCCCGGCGAGGATGTCGCGAAGCAGTTCCGCATTGCTCATCAGCGATTCATCGGCCGCCACCGCGGCGATCAATCGGTCGCTCAGTTCCCGTGCCGCCCGCTCATCCAGGGCCGCATCGCCGCGCAACTTGCTCTCCAGTGTCATGGAGTACATGTGGCCGAACAGCTCGGCCGCGGTTCGCATCACGAAACTTGGCCGGCGGGGTTCGTGGTGATGGCATGCGATCAGGCCCCAGAGCCTGCCTTCGACGATGATCGAAATCGACAGCGACGCGCTGACCCCCATGTTGACCAGATATTCGATATGAACCGGAGACACCGCCCGCGTGACCGCCTGCGCCATATCGAGCGCGTCGTCCGGCCCGGGTCGCAGTGGGAGTACCGGCACGGTCTGTGCGTGCACGTCGGCGATGATGCGAAAGGGATTCAGGAGATACAGCGCCCGCGCCTGCACCGGGATATCGGATGCGGGGTATCGTAGCCCCACGAAGCTTGGGACGTTGGATTGGGTCGATTCCGCAATCACTTCCCCGTCGCCCGCATCATCGAAGCGATAGATCATCACACGCGAGAAGCCGGTAATCGCGCGCACCTGGCGTGCGGCATCGCGGTGAAAATCGGCGAAGGTCTTGGTGCGTTTCAGCCGTTCGATCATGGCGCGCACCATGGATGCCGCTTCGACCCGATCTTGCTCCACAGAAGGCTCTCCTTCCAGCAGAAGCAGGTCACCGCTGTAGTGCAGGCTGACATCAAATCGCTTCTTGGTGCTTACCAGCCGGAGATCATACAGCCGCTCACCGGAGGTCGCCTGTAAAATTGTCAGCCGGTTACGAATTTCGTGCAGCGCGTTCCGGCTGATGACAGCATCAAGAGGCATTCCGATCAGCGACTCTGCAGATATGCCAATCATTTCCGCGCAGTTCTCGGATGCCCTCGCAATTGTCCAGTCATTGGCCAATGCAAGCAGAAAACCAAACGACTGTATCTTGTCCAAACGCGTGATTGGCTCGCGGTCACATATTGTGAGGTCAGCCAGATCGGCACCCTGCGCGTTCGACATTTAACTCACCCCCTTCAGAAACGCGTTTTACGATATGCTTGTGCGGAACATCCCACTCGCGCGCGGAATGCCCGCCGAAACTGCGAACTCGACGGGAAACCCACCATTCCCGCGATCGCCTCTACCGTCAGATCTCGTCGCCCAAGCAACACCTTGGCCCGTTCAACTCTGCACTGATTGACATAGGAATAGGGCGACAGGCCCATCGCCTTCTTGAAGGCGCGCGAGAAGTGAAAGCGGCTCAGCCCGCACACGGACGCCAGCTCTGTCAAGCTTATATCGTCGCCTAGTCTTTCTGCGACAAAGGCCTCCACCAAGCCAATCTGGCGCTCAGACAGTCCGACTGCTTTGGGGTCGGCATGAATCGCGAACACTTCGAGCGCTGCGACCAGGCAGACGCTTTCGGCAAGCAGATCATCGACCACCGGAGCGGTCAGGATGTTTTCCAGCTTGGCGAGCGTCATCTGCAGTGCCGGCGGCTTCAGGAATAAAAACGGCGGAGGGACGTGATCGTCGTAGCGCCGTTCCAGCTCCTCGCTGACCAAGCTTGGCTCGAAATAGACCGCGGTGAACGAGTTGTGGCGAGGCCGGGGGGCCATCCAGCCATAGGACCGTCGCCCCTTGGGGATAAAAGCAAGCGAACGCCGCAAATCGCGGGTCCGGTTCGTCTCCACCCCGTCGATGGTAACCTCGCCATCATCGACGATCATGTCGTGGAGCGCGAGATAGTGGGAGTGCCCCGAACGCTCGAACGAATACGGGTTAGCACCCAGAACGACATGCTCGGCCGTGAAGCCGCGCCACTGACGGGATCGCCGTGCGACCGACGGACCATCTTGAAATGCCAGTGTAAGATCAGGCTCGACCTGCATTCGTCCTCCGCGGGGTTCTTGCTTTTCGAGGCATTCTTGCCTCTATCGCATACTCGGCCCCTTGGGAACATCAGATGCAAATGACAGCCAATATCGTTGCTCCCTGCATCGGCGCGAGCGCCGTGGCCCACCTGCGCCAGGCGACACGTGCGTTGCACGAGCGGGTCGATGCCGCGTTCAGCAGGTTCGATCTTGCCGACCGTGGCGGGTATGCCGGCTTCCTGATCGCACATGCGCAAGCAACCACCGCAGCAGAGCGTGTGCTATCGGGCGCCGAGAATCTCCCGCCCTGGCGCCCGCGCACGCACTTACTGGTTGAAGATCTGGACAAGCTGGGGTCGTGCGCACCGGCGCCCATGGCTTTTGCGGCGCACGAGGCGGAAGCTTGGCAATGGGGTGTGCTCTATGTCCTAGAAGGATCGCGTCTCGGCGGCAGCGTCCTTGCGCGCCGGATATATGCCGGCGCCCCATCCGCATTCTGTCGGCGCAGCATCAGCCTGGCGAATGGCGCGATTTGCTGCAATCGATCGATCAGCGCGCCGCCGGCAAGGGGCTGATCTGGTGCGACTTAATGACCGCTGGCGCGACTGCGTGCTTTGAGCTTTATACGCGCGCCGCACAGTAGCTCGCGGCAACGAGCCGTCGACGATAGTCTAATCGGCGAGCGCGGCCGATACCGTCGTTCTCAACTGATTGCCTGTCACCGGCTTGAACAACACGGCGTAGGGATGATCAAGGTTTATTCGCTCCATCGTTGCTGGCTCCCGCGAACCCGTAATGAAGATCACGCGAGATCCAACTCGTTCGTAAACCTCAAGGGCTGCATCCACGCCGTCTTTCCTGCCGATGAGGCGTACATCCATCAGGATTACTGCGGGGCGATGCTCCACGGCAAGTGCCACGGCCTCATCGGCGGTGGCTGCACGCCCGCAAACCGGGACGCCCAAATCCTCGACATACGCTTCCAGCGTTTCTGCGATGAGGAACTCGTCTTCCACGATCAGAACTGATTTATTGAACGAGTTCATGGCTGTCCCCTTGTTGAAAGACGATGCGGTAGCCGGTTCCTGCGGTGTCTTCGCGGTGCAATTCCCCGCCCATCTGGCCGAGCAGCCCCGTGATGATCTTCATGCCGAGCCCCGTGGACGGCATGTCGTGAGTCGACGGTGAGGGAGCCGGCAGGCCGATCCCGTCGTCCGACAGGCGCAACGTCACTGTTCCGACGGCGTCCCTTTCCAGTCCGATCATGATACGGCCGGGCTGCCCGCTAAATGCGTGCTTGAGCGCGTTCGTCACCAGTTCGGTGACCACCAACCCCAGTGGTATCGCGAAATCCAGATCCACCTTGATCGGATCGGCATGCACTTCGATATGGACCTGCTGCGCGACGCTTCCCGCAGCCAGGTTCTCGACTAGTTGCGCCAGGAACGGGCTCACATCGAATGTCTGCAGATCCTCAGATCCCATCAATTGATGGTGCACCAATCCCAGCGCGAAAATTCGGTCTCGGGTCTGCTGCAGCTGTGCTTTCGCCTCCGGATCATGGATCAGCCGCGCTTGCAGCATGATCAGGCCATCGACGACTTGCAGGTTGTTCTTTACCCGGTGGTAGACTTCACGAAGGAGGAGCGCACGCTGGCGCAACGCCTCCGTCCTCTCCTTCAGCGTCTGTTCCAGGTCAGCCTTGGCATGCTCCAGATCGTCCCGGTAGCGACGTTGCTCGTCGATGTTCTCCACCACTGCGACAGCGAGGACCGGCGAACCGTCGGCGGGCGACCGAACGATCACCAGCGACACCCGCGCCCAGACCAAGGTACCGTCGCGCCTGATATAACGCTTCTCTCGAATGTAGCGCGGCGCAGCCCCGTTCAGGACCTGCCTATAGGCTTCCCGATCGTCCGCGAGGTCCTCGGGGCAGGTGAGCCGCCATCCGTCGGTTCCGATCAAATCGTCGGCAGTGTACCCCAGCATCTCGCAGAAGGCCTGGTTGACGCGGATGATCTTCCCCGTGCGTGGCTCTGCCTGCAACTTGCCGACGGCAGCGTGCTCGAAGCTTACCCGAAACTGGCTCTCGCTGAATTCGATCGCTTGCCGCGATAGCTCCTGCTCCTGCAGCGCCCTTTCGAGTTCGGACGATCGGGCCCTCAATTGCGCGGTAAGAAGGAACTCAGCCGCATTGGCGGTACGCAATTCGGTGATCGTGTGATCAAGCAGCTTGCAGACCAAAAGGATAAGCACGCCACTTACGGCTGCGATCAAGAGCGCGCCGGCCTGCCCGCGGGAAACCTCAAAGGAAAATGGCTGCCCGACATACACATACCATGCACCTAGAGTGCCGAAAACAAGCGTAACGATACCCGGCCGCACGCCCCATCGCACTGCCACCGCAATCAGGATCGGGAAAATCGCCATAAGCGGCTCGCCACCGCCCGCCCCGCCCCGCAATAGCCCGCCAGCGACCACCGACGCCAACGCCCCACTCATGCCTGCCAGGGCCCCCTCGTAGGTGCCGGATGTTCCCGAAAAAGGCGGCCGAAGTAGCGACCTCACGTTGATACGCTCACAAATGGCCAAGATCGGCTTCCGTCTGTGATTTGGCAGAAGGCGCAGGGCACGGTTTTTTCTAATGTGACGGCTCAAGCACAGTTAGCGCGATAACTGATTATATAGTCAAGGTACCACGTCATCGCAATGCCGATATGTACCACAGCGAAGTCATAATTAACTCAGGTTTGAGCGATCAGCGCCAACGTTTGCCCTATTTCGGTCTGGTCGTCCAACTCTGTGCATTTGATTGCCAGATCCCGGAAATTCATATTTCGTCAAATCTTTTGATTAGTGTGACGGCTGTGTCTCTAATTGGCGACCGGAGGGGGTATCTTCGCAATGCGGCGATCCCTTCCTTAGCCGGGATAGCCGCCGGTTCTCGTAGCCGAGCAGGAGCGCAGGCGCTCAGCAGTGCAATCCGTCAACGTACCGCGACGATGTCGCTCGCCATCAGGAACACTGCCTCGTGAACACCGCATCGTCCGGCCTTTGCCGCCAGGCACCTTCAAGATTGCATATGGCCGCTTTCGGCATGAGCCGACACTCCCAGCGCCCCATCGAAACGGCGTAAGTTGGTCGACGGCGGCCAGTTGCCCTGAAGGGGCTAAGTGGGACGAGGCGGCCGTTCCATAGCGGTAGGTTGAACGGCAGCTCCTTCCAGTAGCTGACCTGCCGCGGCTGTCTGGCCGGCATCCGTTTGGGACGGAAGGTGCGCCCGAACTCACCACGCAACGTTCGAACTCGAACGGGAGAAGCGGACATTCGCGTAGATCGATTGTTGCTATATGCCCATCTGCTTCGTTTGAAAGATTGTCGGCCCTTGCACTGACCTCCCGAAGAGCATCGACGGCTAGCGGCTCGACAAGAAGAATGAATTTCCGTCCGGATCATTGAAATAGACGTGCGGGAACGGCTTTTTCTCCGGCGGGCCCAGGAACTTGACTCCCCTCGCGCTGAGCCGATCGTATGCATATTCCACATCGTCGCAACCGAACGACCCGTTGAAGAAGGTGCCGACACGGTCTTCGTGCCCGTTGGGAGTCAGTAAAAGCAACCCCGTTTGTGCGCCCGGGATGGCAAGCTCGATCCACCGCTTCTCCCCGACAATGCGGTCGGTGGTAATGATGCAGCCCATGATCTGGGTCCAAAAGTGCAGCGCCCGTTCCTGATCGCGGGTGGGTATGCCCACATAGTTGAGCCTTCGAAGCAACCTACTCTCCCGCATCCGACCGTAACCCGCTTTGCTGGGGCAAGGCTATCATTTATCGGTCACGGATGAGCGACAAGCGGTATTTGATCGACGGATATGTTTTAGATGCGCTGATGAGAGATCTTGTCGGCCATGATCATCGCACTTCCGCATTCCTGCTGACGTGCTCCCCGTTTTCAGGCCGCTGATAACTTAGCTTCGGTTTCCATATGCCCCTGGCGGGGGCGGTTCGTAAACTCGGCGGGTGCCATGCCGCCAAGGCTGCTGTGCGGACGCA
>JAIYAA010000397.1 GCA_027489295.1 Sphingomonadales bacterium
AAGCACGACAAGATCACCGGGCTCGAAAACTGCGACAAGGTGATCGACATCGACCAGTCGCCGATCGGCCGCACCCCGCGCTCGAACCCGGCGACCTATACCGGCGCCTTCACCAACATCCGCGACTGGTTCGCCGGCCTGCCCGAAGCGCAGGCGCGCGGCTACAAGCCCGGCCGGTTCAGCTTCAACGTCAAGGGCGGCCGGTGCGAGGCGTGCCAGGGCGACGGCGTGCTCAAGATCGAGATGCACTTCCTGCCCGACGTCTACGTCACCTGCGACGTGTGCCACGGCGCGCGCTACAATCGCGAGACGCTGGAGGTGAAGTTCAAGGGCAAGTCGATCGCCGACGTGCTCGACATGACGGTGGAAGACGCGGTCGAGTTCTTCAAGGCCGTGCCGCCGATCCGCGACCGCATGGCGATGCTCGCCGAAGTCGGCCTGGGCTATGTGAAGGTCGGTCAGCAGGCGACGACGCTGTCGGGCGGCGAGGCGCAGCGGGTGAAGCTCGCCAAGGAACTGGCGCGGCGGGCCACCGGGCAGACGCTGTACATCCTCGACGAACCCACCACGGGCCTGCACTTCGAGGATGTGCGCAAGCTGCTGGAAGTGCTCCACGCGCTGGTGGAACAGGGCAACACGGTGGTGGTGATCGAGCACAATCTCGACGTCATCAAGACCGCCGACTGGATCCTCGACCTGGGGCCGGAAGGCGGCGTGAAGGGCGGCGAGATCGTCGCCGAAGGCACGCCGGAGCAGGTGGCCAAGGTGCCGGGCAGCTATACCGGGAGGTATCTGGCGCCGTTGCTCAAGCCTCGCAAGGCGGCGAAGGTGGCAGCGGCGTGAACGAAGAGGAGCGCGGCACCCGCCGGCTCCTGTTCGTCTGCTCGCGCAACCTGCTGCGCAGCCCGACTGCGGAGGCGATCTGCCAGGGCATCGAGGGAGTCGAGGCGACCTCGGCGGGCACCAACAACGATGCCGAGCAGCCGCTCACCGGCGACCTGATCGAATGGGCCGACGTGATCCTCTCGATGGAGCGTACGCACCAGAAGCGCATCCAGCAGAAGTTCGGGCGGCTGCTTAAGGGCAAAGAATTGGCCGTGCTCGGGATACCGGACGACTATCAGTATATGCAGCCGGAATTAGTGGGCCTGCTCAAGGTGCGATTGCAGCGGTGGGTCGGCTGACGGAACATTCGTGGAGTGGCCGGACGAAATCCTCGGCCCGAATCCCGGCAGGCATCGCGAGGGGCGACGTGATCGCGAGGACGAAGGGGCCAGCCGCGCCTCCGCGGGTCGCGGTGCTAAGTGGATCCTGGGCGGCCCACGCACGGGCGCCGCACGGATCAGAAGGCGACGGCGGAGCGCGCTTCCTTCTCGGCTTCGTTGAGGGCCCGCTGGTTGGCGACGCGCTCGGCGCGAATGGCCATCGCTTCCCAGGCTGCCTGGGACCGGAGGTGCCGCTCGCGGACATTGTCGAGCCCGCTCTGGGCGGCTGCGGATCCGGCCTCGTCGGCGCGGGCGCGGAACAGTTCGATTTCAGTCATCGGCGGGGGTGCCTCGCTGGGGAAAGAGGGAGGAACATGCGAAAACGGCGGCCCCGTATGGGACCGCCGTTCTGAAATCAGGTCAGTCAGCTGCCTGGAGATTGACCGCTGCCATCTTGCCGCGGCGATCCTGTTCCAGCTCGTAGGTCACGCGCTGGTTCTGCTGCAGCGTGATCATGCCGGCCCGCTCGACGGCGGTGATGTGGACGAAGGCGTCGTTGCCGCCGGTATCCGGTGCGATGAAGCCATAGCCCTTGTCGGCGTTGAAAAACTTGACGGTTCCGGTGATGCTCATGCGTTTTTCCTTCTATTGTCGGCGCGCCCCGTGCGGGCGGACCTCGCGCTTCAGGGGCAGGGATGGAAGGAAAACGGAGCCGCAAAGCACCAGAGACCAACGATTTGCGACTTCAGCCCGCTCTATGTGGGCGTTTTTCGGGCCTAATGCAATGGTAGCGAAGGAAAGTGCGGCGGGATGCCGGCCCTGCAAGGCAAGGCCCCGCCCCATATCGGAGCGGGGCACCGGCCGGTCAGTCGGGCTTCTTGGCGACGGCGACGAGCGCCGGGCGGAGCAGCCGGTCCTTGATCATGTAGCCGGACTGGATCTCCTGCACCACGGTGCCGGGCGCCTTGTCGGCCACCGGCATTTCCATCATCGCCTGGTGCTTGTTGGGGTCGAGCGCCTCGCCCAGCGACACCACCTTGGAGATGCCGTGGCGGCCGAACACTGCCTCCAGCTCGCGGCCGGTAGCCTCGAGGCCGACGACCAGCCCCTTCATCTTCTCGTCGTCGCGCAGCTCGGCGGGGATCGCCTGCAGCGCCCGGCCCAGATTGTCCGCGACGGAAAGGATGTCGCGGGCAAAGCCGGTCGCGGCATAGGCGCGCGCGTCCGCCACTTCCTTTTCGGTGCGGCGACGGAGATTCTGCATGTCGGCCTGGACGTAGAGGTGCGCCTGCCGGGCCTCGGCCAGCTGGGCCTCCAGCTCGGCGACGCGGTCCTGCTCGGCACCCTCGGGGGCCGTCTGTTCAGTCTCCTGCCCCAGCGTTTCGGACTGGGTCGGTTCGGTATTTTCGGTGTTCTCGGACATGGTTCCCTGTTTTCTTCAGGCCAGCAAACGGGCCAGTGTGGCCGCCGTGAAATCTACCATGGGCACGACGCGGGCATAGTTCAACCGGGTGGGGCCGATCACGCCGACGACGCCGACGACACGGCCGTCGAGCGCCCGCACCGGCTTGGCGATCACCGACGAGCCGGAAAGCGCGAACAGCTTGTTCTCGGAGCCGATGAAGATCCGCGCCGCCTCACCCTCGCGGGCACTGTCGAGCAGGCGGGCAATCTCTTCCTTGCCCTCCAGCTCGTCGAGCAGCTGGCGGACACGATCGAGATCCTCGGCGGCGCCGGTATCGATCAGCCGGGCCTGGCCGCGGACGATCAGCACCGGACGGCGGCCGCTATCCTCGCTCCACACGGCAAGCCCGCGCTCGACCAGATCGGAGGCGGCATCATCGAGCGCCGCCTGCTGCAGGCGCAACTCCCGCTCGATCCGCACCCGCGCTTCGGCCAGCGTCAGCCCGGCGAGCGTGGCGCTCATGTAATTGGCCGCGCGCTGCAGCGACATCGGGTCGACACCACCGGGCAGCTCGACCACGCGGTTCTCGACCGATCCGTCCTCGCCGACCAGCACCGCCAGCGCCCGATCCTGGCTGAGCGGCACGAAGCCGAACTGCCGCACCACCGTCTCCGCCTTGGGCACCAGCACCAGGCCGGCGCAGGCAGACAGGCCGGACAGCGCGGCGGTGGTCTCCGCGATCGCATCCTCGACCGGCCCGCCGATGCCGGCGCGCGCCTCGATCGCCGCACGTTCCTCGATCGAGGGCTCGTTCGCCTGCATCATCCCGTCGACGAACAGGCGAAGTCCGCTTTCGGTCGGCATGCGGCCGGCGCTGGTATGGGGGGCGGCAAGGAGACCCAGCTCCTCCAGATCCTGCATCACGTTGCGGATCGACGCAGAGGAAAGGTTCAGCGCCGAAATCCGCGAGATGGTGCGCGAGCCGACCGGCGCGCCGGTATCAAGATACGATTCGACCACGATGCGGAACACGTCGCGCGCGCGGTCGGTCAGCTCGTGGATCGGCGGCGTGCTCATGGTGCCCCATATCTAGGCGGTCAAACGGGCGTGGTTCAAGGCCGCGCGCCGATCATCCCGGCAATCGGCAGCAGATCGGGCGCGGATCCCAGCGCATCGGCGACGCCGGGGTTCCGCGCGCGCTCGCAGCCGAAGTCATAGGAGAAGGACCGATGCCCGGCCTTGCCGTCCCACTGGACCTCCACGCCGGGCATGTCCGTGGCGTGCTGCCCGCACGCCGGCGCTCCGGGCGCGGTGCGGACGGTGCCGCTGCGCGGACGATAGGGGGCGAGCCGGCTGAGGAAGGCGTCGTACTGGGCGGGCGTCACCCGGAAATCGCGCGCACCGCTGACGGCGGTGAAGCGCTGGCCTTCGAACGTGCCGGTTCCGTCCGGCCGCACCGTCACCGAATAGACTGGGCAGGCACCGAAACAGGGGCTGGTGGTGTAGCGGATCATCTCGCCGCGAACGATCGGCGCGGCGGGGCCGGCCGGCGTACCGCCCGCAACCGGCGGCGCAGGCCGCGCCGGCGCGGCGGGCACGGACCGTCCCGGCCGGTCGGGCGCCGCGACCTGCGGAATACAGCCTCCCAGCATCGCGCCCCCAAGAGCCAGTACAACCAAAACCCGCATGCATTGCTCCCCTTGTTCGTGCGAGACTGGCGGAACGCGCCATCAGGGTCTAGGTGCCCGGCTCGATCTTTAGGGAGACTGAATCGCATGCGCCCATCCGGCCGCGCCCCCGACGAAATGCGGGAAATCACCATCACGCCGAACTTCACCCGCCACGCCGAAGGCTCGGTGCTGATCGGCTTCGGCGACACCCGCGTGCTGGTCACCGCCAGCGTCGAAGAGCGCGTGCCGCCGTTCCTGCGCGGCAAGGGCGAAGGCTGGGTGACGGCCGAATATGGCATGCTCCCCCGCGCCACCCATACCCGCGGCCAGCGCGAGGCGGCCAAGGGCAAGCAGTCGGGCCGCACCCAGGAAATCCAGCGACTGATCGGCCGCTCGCTGCGCGCCGTGACCGATCTGAAGCTGCTCGGCGAGCGCCAGATCACGCTCGATTGCGACGTGCTGCAGGCCGATGGCGGCACCCGCACCGCGGCGATCTCCGGCGCCTGGGTGGCGCTGCGCCTCGCGGTCAACAAGCTGATGGCGGACGGTGCTCTCACCGTCGATCCGATCACCACCCAGGTCGCTGCGGTAAGCTGCGGCATCTATCAGGGCACGCCGGTGCTCGATCTCGATTACCCCGAGGATTCGTCGGCCGACGCCGACGCGAACTTCGTGCTGCTCGCCAACGGCAACATCGCCGAGGCGCAGGCCACGGCCGAGGGTGCGACCTATGACGAGGAAGGCCTGCTGCGCCTGCTCCGCCTCGCCCGCATCGGCTGCACCCGCATCTTCGACGCGCAGCTGAAGGCCGTCGGATGAGCGGCGAAGGGGAGACCCGCCAGGCGATCCGCAAGCTCGCGCCCGGCCGGCTGGTGATCGCCAGCCACAATGAAGGCAAGGTGCGCGAGATTCGCGAGCTGCTTGGTCCCTATGGGATCGAGCCGGTCTCGGCCGCCGAGCTGGACCTGCCCGAGCCCGAGGAAACCGGCACCAGCTTCGTCGCCAATGCCGAGCTGAAGGCGCTGCAGGCGGCGGATCTGTCGGGCCTCCCCGCGCTGGCCGACGATTCGGGGCTGTGTGTCGAGGCGCTGGGCCTGGCGCCCGGCATCTATTCGGCGCGCTGGGGCGTGGCCGCACCCGGCATGGACGGGCTGGAACCCGTCGCCCCGTTCGAGGGCCGCGACTTCGGCCTGGCGATGCAGCGCGTCCACGACAAGCTGGAGGCACTGCCGCCGGAGACCAGCCGCAGCGCACACTTCGTCTGCGCCCTAGCGCTCGCCTGGCCGGACGGCCATGTCGAATGGTTTGAGGGTCGGGTGCACGGCAACCTCGTCTGGCCGCCGCGTGGCGAAAAGGGCTTCGGCTATGATCCCCTGTTCGTCCCGCAGGGGCACGCGCAAACCTTTGGCGAAATGGATCCGGCTGCGAAACACGCAATGAGCCACCGCGCCGATGCATTTCAGCAATTGGTCGAGGCGGTGTTCTGAGGCGTGCGAGACCCGGTGCTGCAGATATTCGCAGCGCGGAAGGTTTAAGCTATCGTAACGATGTCCATCTGTTGATCAGATACCGATCACTGCCTAAGCGTACGTGACGATGAGGGAGAAATTGGGGGTGCCGAGCGCCGAACTATTCCAGGAGGTCGACGCTCGACTCAGCGAAATCAAACAGCTGTTCACGCAGCTCGCCGGCGAGCAGCCCGAGGCGGCGGCGGTGGCGGAAGAAACCGGTCGAGCCCATCTCGACCGCGTCGATCTGGCCCGGCTGATACTCTGGGGACGCGGGCTGCTCGAGCGCGAAGTGGCAACGGACCTCTTCGCCGATCCCGCGTTCAACATCCTGCTGACGCTCTATGTCAGTCGTGATGAGGGGCAGAACGTCTCCACCTCCGGCGCCTGCACCGCGTCGGGCGTGCCCACCACCACCGCGCTGCGCTGGATCAACGCGCTGGCGCGTCGCGGCATGGTCCACAAGCGCAGCCTGCCGACGGACCGGCGGTTCACCTATCTGGAACTGAGCGACGACACCGCCGAAGCGCTGGAACGCTTTTTCGATCTTATCCTGGATCGCGCGCGAAAGCGGACGGCAGCGTAATCCCGTGCCTGGAAGCCAGACGCTCCAGGGAAAGCGAAATATTCGCCGCCTCGGCATCTTCGCCCAGGCGATCGAGCAGTGCGATCGCATCCACCAGATGCGCGCACGCCAGCGCTATCCCTGAACCCCGGTCATCCATTCTGTCAAAAACTCGCGTATCGTTAGATCCACATTGGATTTTTACGAACGCTCCGACAAGTCAGGAGTTATCCCGACACGGGACACACCTGTCCTGCACTTTGCCAAATTAGGACGATGCGGAACATTGCCTCGGTAGGTCCATTCTGGATATGGACCCCACTTGCCTTACAAGGATGGCCAGTTGACGCCGCTCTCTACGCTCCTTGAGCGCGCCGAAGCAGTTTATCTTACGCACGGCGCCGGCAGCGCCGGCTATCTGCTGGAGCAGATCGAAACGGCGATCCGCGAGGGTGTGCCGGTGCAGCGGATCCGGGAACTCGACCACCTGCTGCAGCTCATCGAATATCGCGAACGCACGCTGTCGCTGTACGGAAAGCGCTGACGGGGTTCGCTTCCCATGCCCCGGGTGCGTGCCGCCTTCGGACCATCGATCTGACGGCCGACGCGTCCGAGCACATCCGGATGCGACTGCTGCAGCTTGGCAGGTCGGGTGACGCGAGAGCGAGGATTTCGCTCGCAGCGGCGGTGGTGGATAGGGATGGATTCGAACCACCGTAGGGCGAAGCCCGGCAGATTTACAGTCTGCTGCCTTTAACCACTCGGCCACCTATCCATGGAGACCGCCGCTTGCGAGCGAGGGGGCCCAATGCCGAAGCGAATCGAACCTGTCAACGCCTTGCGTGCACTCTTTTGCGCGCATAGCGTCCCGCCTTCACATTTTGGGGGGAAACCAATGCGTCGTTCCGTACTCGCTCTCACCGCCGCGCTGCTCGCCAGCGCGCCGATCGCTGCGCAGACGATCCAGACCACGCCGACCGACCGCGTGATCGACCAGGGCACCAACCACAGCGAAGTGATGCGAATCGCGCAGTACCTCACCGACGTGATCGGCGCGCGCCTCACCAACTCGCCCGGCATCCGCAAGGCCGAGGACTGGACCCAGGCCAAGTTCCGCGAATGGGGCCTGACGAACGTTCACAAGGAAGGCTTCGAGTTCGGCCGCGGCTGGTGGAACGAGAAGCTGGCCGTGCGCATGGTCGGCCCCCGCCCGCTCCAGCTGGTCGCAGCCCCCCTGCCCTGGACGCCGGGCACCAGCGGCGCGGTCACCGGCGAGGTGGTGCTTGCCCCGCTCGCCGACGAGGCCGCCTTCGCCCAGTATAAGGGCAAGCTGAAGGGCAAGGTGGTGCTGATCAGCGAACCGCGCGATCTGGAGGAAGCGACCGAGGCGCCGTTCAAGCGCTGGACCGACGACGAGCTGACCAAGCGCGACAATTATGATCTGCTCAACGGCGGCGGCGGCAACCGCCCCTTCAACCCCGCCCGCCTCTCCTTCGGCGCCAAGCGCGACGCGTTCCTGAAGGAAGAGGGCGCGATCGGCTATGCGATCATGTCCAGCCGCAACGGCAAGCTGGTCCACGGCCAGAACAGCCAGTTCCAGGTCGGCCAGTCGGGCCTGATCGCCGGCATCGAGATCGCAGCCGAGGATTATCGCCGCCTCGCCCGCCTCGCCAAGATGGGTGCCAAGCCGACGCTCGAGATCGACGCGGTCAACCATTTCGAGGATGCCGACACCAAGGCCTACAACGTCCTCGCCGACATCCCCGGCACCGATTCCAAGGCCGGCTATGTGATGGCCGGCGCGCATCTCGACAGCTGGGCGATGGGCGACGGCGCAGCGGACAATGGCGCGGGCAGTGCGATGGTGATGGAGGCCGCGCGCATCATCAAGGCATCGGGCATCAAGACCAAGCGCGCGATCCGCTTCGCGCTGTGGGCGGGCGAGGAGCAGGGCCTGCTCGGCTCGATGGCCTATGTCGAGAACCATGTCGCCAAGCGCCCGGTCGATGCCGGCGCCAGCGGCATGGTGCGCTACATGACGTGGAGCCGCGCCTATCCGATCACACCGGGCCCCGATCACGGCAAGCTCGCCGCCTATTTCAACCTCGACAACGGCTCCGGCAAGATCCGCGGCATCTATGCCCAGGGCAACACCGCGGTGATGCCGATCTTCGAGCAGTGGTTCACGCCGTTCCGCAGCATGGGCGCGATCGAGGTTTCCGCGCGGCGTACCGGCAGCACCGACCACGTCTTCTTCGATGCGGTGGGCGTGCCGGCGTTCCAGTTCATCCAGGACCCCCTCGACTATGGCTCCATGGTGCACCATACGGACGTCGACACGTTCGATCATCTGAAGGCCGACGACATGCGCCAGGGCGCAACCATCCTCGCCGCCTTCCTGATCAACGCCGCCAACAGCGATCAGCCGCTGCCGCGCGTGCCGCTTGCGACCGCGCCGACCCCGGCCGATCAGTTCTATACCTTCCCGGAGTCTGCACACTGATGAAACGTCGAGGCCATCGTCCAAGCCAGGCACCTGCATCGCGGCCGCGTTTCTACGGCCGCCACGCGGTGCTCGCGGCACTCGCCAATCCCGAGCGGACGGTGCGCAAGATCTGGGGCACGCGCGAGGCGCTATCGGCGCTGGACCTGCCCCCGGTCATCCCGATCACCTATGCCGACGTCGCCGATCTGGGCCGCCTGGTGCCGGCCGACGCGCCGCACCAGGGGCTGGTGGCCGAGGTCGATCCGCTCGAGGAGATCTGGTTGGGCGATCTTCTCGAGCAGGGCGCCGACGACAAGCGGCCGCTGCTGGTGCTGGACCAGGTGACCGATCCGCACAATGTCGGCGCAATCCTGCGTTCGGCAGCGGCGTTCGATGCGCTGGGCATCGTCACCCAGGACCGGCACGCCCCGCCCGAGACCGGCACGCTTGCCCGTTCGGCGGCGGGCACGCTGGAGGTGGTGCCCTGGGTCCGCGTGGTGAACCTGTCGCGCGCGCTCGACGAGATCGCCGAAGCCGGCTTCTGGCGCGTCGGCCTTACCGGCCATGCCAAGGCGACGCTGGGCGAGGTGATGGGCGACGGCCGCGTCGCGCTGGTGCTGGGTGCCGAAGGCGAAGGCATGCGCCAGAACACCGAGGCGCATTGCGACGAGCTCGCCCGCCTGCCGATCTCGGCCAAGGTGGAAAGCCTCAACGTGTCGAACGCTGCAGCCGTGGCGCTCTACGCGGTGAACACGCGCGGCTGACGGGAGACTCGCGATGGGGAAGATGTGGCGGGCGCTGGCCCTGGTGGTCCTCGCGCCGATCGTGCTGGCGAGCTGCGTGTTCCTGCCGGGCAAGTTCGATTCCGCCCTCACCATCCACCGCGATCGCAGCTTCACCTTCACCTACAAGGGCGAAGTCGTCGCCGTCGACCTCCAGGGCATGGGCGGCGACTTCATGAAGCTGGCCGAGGCCGAAACGGCCAAGAAAAAGGGCAAGGCGGCAGAGGCGGATCTCGCTACATCGGAGGCCGCAAAAAGGGCCAAGCGTGACGAGGACTATCGCAAGCTCGCGATCGAGCTGGCGAAGGAATCGGGATATCGCAGCGTCGAATATCGCGGCGACGGCATCTTCTACGTCGATTTCGCGCTGTCCGGCACGCTCGATCACGCCTTTGTCTATCCGTACAACCAGGACAACGAGATCATCCTGCCCTGGATCGCGATCGAGCTACGTGGCAAGGATGCCCTGCGGATGAAGGCCGCTGGCTTCGCGCGGCAGAATGGCGCCTCGAACGGCATGGGATCGAGCCTGGCCGGCAGCGGCCTCGACGCGCCCGATCGGATGGAGGGCAGCTTCACCCTCACCACCGATGCCGAACTGCTGAGCCAGAACAACGAAGCCGGCGCCGAGACCGTCGGCAGCGAAAAGGTCGTCCGCTGGACGGTGGGGCCCAAGACTAAGGACGCGCCGATGGCGTCGCTGCGGGTGGCGCCGCTGCGGTGACAGGCGGGCGCCGCGGCGCCTGCCCCCTGCGTCACTCCGCCGGCGCTTCCCACAATTCGATCGGATTGCCCTCCGGATCGTGGATCCGCGCGAATCGGCCGGTTTCCGGCGTGTCCCATTCGTTTCGCGTCTCGATCGCGATGCCGGCGGCGTTGAGCTGTTCGAGCAGGCTGTCGAGATCGATCACCCGCAGGTTGAGCATCACCGGCTTGTCCGCAGCGAAATAGCTGCTGTCGGCCGGGAAGGGCTGGAACACCACGCCGCCCGCTTCCGGATACCAGAACCACGGGCTCGTCTGCCCGCTGGAATCCGTGCCACAGCCGCCGCCGACGCCGAGCATCTCCTGATACCAGGCCTTCAGCCCCTCCGGATCCTTCGCGCGGAAGAAATATCCGCCAAGTCCTACCACCGGCATGCCCGTTCCCCCGATCACGCGGCCTGGGCGATCTCCTCCCCGGCCGCGGCTTCCAGCAGACGCCGCTCGATCGACTTGAGTCGCGACGTTGCGGTAATCTTATCCCCGATCAGGTCGGTCAGATAGAAGGTATCCACCGCGCGCTCGCCATAGGTGGCAACATGCGCAGAATGGATCGTGACCTTCGACTGGAACAACGCGTTGGCAAGGCTGTAGAGCAGTGCCGGCCGGTCGCGCGCATTGACTTCGATGACGGTGAATCGATTCGACGCCTTGTTGTCGATGAACACATTGGGTTCGATCGAGAAGGCATCCGCCCGCAGCCGCACCAGCGCCTTGGTCTTGAGCCGCTCGGAAAGCCGCGCGCGGTTGGCCAGCGCATCGGCGATGCCGGTCTTCAGCCGGGTCAGCCGCGCCTCCTCGTCGAACGGCTGGCCGAACGGGTCCTGGACCAGGAAATTGTCGAGCGCCATGCCGTCGCGGGTCGTGTGGATCCGCGCGTCGATGATGTTGCCGCCGGCGACATGGATCGCGCCGGCGATGCGGTAGAACAGGCCCGGATGGTCCGAGGCATAGACCGTCACCAGCGTCGCGCCGCGATCGGGATAGACCTGCGCCTCGACATGCAGCGTGGCATTGCCGGCCTGCGCGACCATCACCGCGTTGCGCGCCAGCACGTCCACCGGCTCGGCGATCCAGTAGCTTTCGGTGAAGCGCTTCTTGAATGCCGCCATGCGGGCTTCGTCCCAGCCGAGCGTCTCGGCCAGTTCGTCCTGCTTGGCGGCGATCCGTTCGGTGCGGCCGCGCTGCTTGTGGCCGAGGCGGAGCACTTCCTCGGCCGCCTCGTAGAGATTGCCGAGCAGCTGGCGCTTCCAGCCATTCCACACGCCCGGCCCCACCGCGCGGATGTCCACCACGGTCAGCGCCAGCAGCATGCGGAGGCGTTCCGCGCTCTGCACCTGGGCGGTGAAGTCGAGGATGGTCTTGAAGTCTGCCAGGTCGCGCTTGAACGCGGTGGCGGACATCAGCAGGTGCCAGCGCACCAACCATGCCACCATCTCGGTCTCGCCGGCGGTGAGGCCGAGCCGCGGGCACAGCCGCTCGGCTACTTCCGCGCCAAGGATCGAATGGTCCCCGCTGCGGCCCTTGGCGATATCGTGGAGCAGCACCGCGACATAGAGTGCGCGGCGCGAGGCGAGCTGGTGGAGGATGCCGCTGGCCAGCGGATGGTCTTCCTTCAACTGCCCCTTCTCGATCCGGCTGAGCAGCCCGATCGCACGGATCGAATGCTCGTCCACCGTGTAGTGGTGGTACATGTCGAACTGCATCTGCGCGACGACACGGCCGAAGTCCGGCACGAAACGGCCGAAGACCCCCGCCTCGTTCATCCAGCGCAGCACCGTCTCGGGGTCGCGCGGCGAGGTCAGTACGTCGAGGAACAGCGCATTGGCCCGGGGATCGGTGCGCACGTCGTCGACCAGCTTGGCATCGCGGGCGGCGGCGCGCATCGCCAGCGGGTGGATCTCCAGCTCGTGCTGGTCGGCGAGCGCGAACAGCTCGATCAGCCGCACCGGATCCTCGCGGAAATAGGTGTCGCGGGGCAGTGCCAGCCGGCCGCGCTCCATCACGAAGCCTTTCAGCTTGCGCCGTCCGCGCCACAGCGCCGGGAATCCGAAGCGCCGCCCGCGCGCGGCGAACTTCTCGTCGAGATGCGCGAGGAACACGCCCGTGAGGTCGCCGACCACCTTCGCCTGGAGGAAATAATAGCGCATGAAGCGCTCGACCTTCGACATGCCCGGCCGGTCGGCGAAGCGCATCCGCTCGGCGATCTCGCGCTGGACGTCGAAGGTCAGCCGGTCCTCGGGCCGGTTGGTGATCAGATGCAGCTGGCAGCGCACCGCCCACAGGAAATTCTCGGCGCGTCGGAACTGGCGATATTCGGCGGGGGTCAGCAGGCCGGCCTCGACCAGCTGGGCCGGCTCGCCGACATTATAGGCGAACTTGCCGATCCAGAAGAGCGTATGGAGGTCGCGCAGGCCGCCCTTGCCCTCCTTCACATTGGGTTCGACGACGTAGCGGCTGTCGCCCATCTTCTTGTGGCGGGCGTTGCGCTCCTCCAGCTTGGCGGTGATGAAGCCGCGCGCCTTGTCGGCCTGCAGCTCCGCCTTGAAGCGCTTTGCCGCCTCCTCGTACAGGTCGGTATCGCCCCACACGTACCGCGCTTCGAGCAGCGCGGTGCAGACGGTGACGTCGCCCTTGGCCTGGCGGACCATCTCGTCGAGCGAGCGCGACGAATGCCCGACCTTCAGCCGCATGTCCCACAGCGAATAGAGCATCGATTCGATCACCTGCTCGCTCCACCCCGTGACCTTCCAGGGGGTTAGGAAGCCGATGTCGATGTCCGAATGCGGCGCCATCTCGCCACGACCATAGCCGCCCACCGCGATCAGCGTCATGCGCTCGGCGGCGGTGGGATTGGCGTTGGGATGCAGGCGCTCGGTGGTGAAGTCCCACAAGAGGCGCAGGATCTGGTCGGTGAGGAAGGCGCCGGCGGCCGCCGCTTCCAGCCCGCGCGAGGGATGCTCGGCGAGCCGCCGGGCGATCTCCGCGCGGCCGCTCGCCAGCGCCGTATTGAGCTCGGCCGTGCCGGCCTGGCGCAGCGCCGCAGTATCGCGCGCCTCCAGGGCGGCGAGACGTTCGGCGACGGCGCGGCGATCGATCAGGGCGCGTCGATGGGGGACGGATGCAAAGCGGGACGGCATGCCGAGTCAGATAGGAGGATTCGGGGCGAAGTTCACCCGGGAAGGCAGTGCATGCGCGATTTCCCTTCCAGTTACGCCGCACGCCGCCTGCAACGCCGCCGCCTGCCCCCTCCCCCAGCGCCGCGCCCGTCGCCGATCCCGCAACGGTAGCGCACTCTGTCCCCACCAATGCCGTTTCGACGGGGACGGCAAGACGCTCGTCGATGGGCAGTGCGAGGTCTTTCCGCTGCGCGATGGTTGCTGGGTCAATCCGCGCACCCGCATCTACGCGCAGCGATCGCTGCTTGCGGGGAACACCTATGCCTGCCGGCCCGTTGACCGTGCCGTAACCGAAAGGAGATTTCGATGGCCACCGCCAGCAAGACGCCGAAGTCCACGACGCCCCGCAAGCGCACGCCCAAGGCAAGCTCCGCCGCGGCGCAGACCGCCACCACCGACGACACGTTCGAGCCTGCCTCGGCCAAGCCCGCCGCGAAGACGCGCACCAGGCGTGCCCCCAAGGCGTCGACGCCAGCCCCCAAGGCCAAGAAGCGTGCCGGCCTCGGCAAAGCGGGCATCGCGGCGATCGCCGCAACCGGCCTGGGCGCGGTGGGTGCCCTCGCCTTCGGGCTGCTGCGCGGCCGCAAGCTGGCCGATGCCGCCCCCGGAACCGTCCCGACCGACCTGATGGGCGACAGCCATCCCGATGGTTCCAGCCGTGCCATCGAGGATTTCCGGCCCGATCCCTCGGCCCCGGTGCCCGAAGGCGAGCGGGACGCCTTCCGCCCGGCGCTGGCGGGCGGATCGGCGCCGACGCTGGTCGCGGGTCAGGCCGACGACCTGCGCCGCGTCGACGCTGCACCGTCCTGATCCACCCGGAATGATGCAGCCGCGCAACCTTCTGCGCGGCTGCGCATTGCCCCAGCATTCCGAACAATCGATCAGGAGAGACACGATGCGTATTCTCGCTCTCGGCATGGTTGCCGCCGCGACGCTGGTTTCCGGCTGCGTGGAGGATGGCCATGGCCCCGGCTCGGCCAGCAACAACGGCTATCGCAGCTATGACTATAACCGGCCCGACCCGTCGTATAACGGCTATTATGCCGACCGTTACTATCGCGACGACAATCGCTACCGCGAGCGTCGACTGTCGCGCAACGACCGCGTCTATCGTGGTCAGGATGGCCGATATTATTGCCGCCGCAACGATGGCACCACGGGCCTGATCGTCGGCGGCGTCGCCGGCGGCCTGCTCGGCAACCTCATCGCACCGGGTGGTTCGCAGACGCTGGGCACGCTGCTCGGCGCCGCTGCGGGCGCCGCCGCCGGTCGATCGATCGACCGCAGCAACAACAACGTCACCTGCCGCTGACAGGGAGGGGCCGGGAACCGTTCCCGGCCCGTTTCTTCTCGAGGAGCCCCGCCATGACGACGCGCACCGCCACCGCCCGCTACACCGGCTTCGGCAAGGCCGGCAAAGGCCAGCTTACCACCCCCTCGGGCGTGCTGGAGGCGACCCCCTACAGCTTCAACACCCGCTTCGGTGACGAAAAGGGCACCAATCCGGAGGAGCTCATCGCTGCCGCCCATGCCGGCTGCTTCACCATGGCGTTGAGCTTCGCGCTTGCCCAGGCCGGCTTCAACGACGGCACGTTGGAGACCACCGCGGCAGTGAAGCTGGAGCAGGACGGCGATGGCTTCAGCATCACCCGGTCGGACCTGAAGCTGCGCGCCGATGTCCCCGGCATCAGCCAGGAGCAATTCGAGGCGCTCGCCAAGGACGCAGAGGCGAACTGCCCGATCTCGAAACTGCTCAAGGCCGAAATCGCGCTGGAGTGGGAACTAGCCTGATCGACGGGGGCGGCGTGGTTCAGCGCCGCCCGATCACCGCCTCGATCGTTTCGTGCCGGGCGGGATCGCTTTCGCCGAACTCGCGCTCCAGCCGGTCGCGTATCTCGAGCAGTTCCTTCTCGCCGAGATGTTCGATCCCGATGAATTCGTTTCGCGCGTCCGCGACGGCGCGAATCACCTCGTCCAGCTTGGCCTGCAGCGCGGCGGCATCGCGATTCTGTGCGTTCTGGATCAGGAACACCATCAGGAAGGTGACGATGGTGGTACCGGTGTTGATCACCAGCTGCCAAGTATCCGACCAGTGGAACAGCGGCCCGCTGGTGCCCCACACGACGATGATCAGGAAGGCGAAGACGAAGGCAGGCGGTCGTCCCGCCCAGCCAGCAACACTCTGCGCGAAACGTTCGAAAAATCTGCCCACGCATTACTCCCGATCGACGATGCGGGCGGGTATGCGCGCTGGCGCGCCCTGTGCCAATCGGGAAGCCCCCATGCTGAAGGGGGCCGGCGTTGCCGCCAGCCCCCAGGTCGCCGATTTCCGCCGCCGCGCGCCGAAGCGCGTCGCGGGAGGGTCGGCGGCCGGCAGGTCCCCACCTCGGCAGGGAAGCAGGACCGTACCGCCGGATCGATGGCCGCGCCCAGGAAGATCGCGGCCTGCGATCCTGTTCGTCCGGCGTGGTTCCCGTGGCACCAGCACCAGTACGAACCGTAAGCATCTGAAAGAGCTTCGGTTTCCCGTCACCACCTCCGTCTTCTTACGGAGTTGATGCTCTCACCAGCCATGAGTCGCACCAAGCACAAAGCGCCGCCGCCACCCTGTTGAAACTGTGGATAACGGGGATAACCCGTCAGGCCCCGGGCGGCGACCAGTCCGGCGGCGCCAGCTCGAACCCGGCAAAGTCGAACCCCGGCACGACAACGCAGCTCACCAGCCCCCAGCCCCGCGTCGCCTCGGTCGCCTGCCACTGCCCCGCCGGCACCCGGGCCTGCGGAAACTGGCCGGCAAGCACATCGCCGCCCAGCGGCAGCGTCTCGACAGCGCCTTCCGCCTCGCTGCCGATCCGAAGATCGAGCGCCGCGCCGGCATGCCACAGCCAGAGTTCGTCCGCGTCGACACGGTGCCAGTGCGAGCGTTGGCCCGCCTCCAGCAGAAACAGGATCGCCGTGCCCGCCGCTCGCGCCCCCGGCGCAGCAGGGGCCCGCCACGTTTCGCGGTACCAGCCGCCTTCGGGATGCGGCGCCAGCTCCAGCCGTTCGATGATCGCGCGCGCTTCGTCCACCCGTCTGCCTCCCGCCTGAACGCCACGTAGTATCAGGTTCATGCAACCTGCCCTAAGCCCGGCACGTTCATTTCATCTACAACCCATCGGGGAGTTTTCCATGCGCACCCTTCTTCTTTCGCTCAGCGCCGCGGCGCTCGCCCTTCCCGCCGCCGTCGTCCTCCCGGCAACCCAGGCAGAAGCCAAGGCCGCGATCGGCCAGGATCGCTATTATCGCGACCATGACGACCGGCGCTATCGCGACGACAACCGCCGCCATGCCTATCGCGAATGGCGCGGTCGCGACGGCCGTCGCTATTGCCGCAAGCCCGACGGCACCACCGGGCTGGTGGTCGGCGCGGTTGGCGGCGCGCTGCTTGGCCGCACCATCGACACCAGCGGGGACCGCACCGCGGGCACCGTGCTCGGCGGCGTCGCAGGTGCCCTTGCCGGCCGCGCGATCGAGCGTGGCGGCGACCGCAGCTGCCGCTGACACGCCGAAGCATTAACCCCGGGGCGCTATAGCCCCGGACATGCTTCGCGTGCTCGTGCTCTCCACCCTGTTCCCGGACGCATCGCGGCCCAATTTCGGGATTTTCGTCGAACGGCAGGCGCGTGCGCTCGCCGCGCGGGACGGCGTGGAGGTACGGGTGGTCGCCCCTCGCGGGCTGCCGCCATTCCCCTTGGCACAGCACCCCCGCTATGCCGCGCTCGCCCGCCAGCCCCTGCAAGAGGCGTGGCGCGGTCTCCACGTGGATCGTCCCCGCTTCCTGAACCTGCCCGGCCTTGGCGGCCGCCTGCATGCAGCGATGCTGGTACGGGCCCTGCGCCCGGTCCTCGCGGACATGCGCTGCGACTTTCCCTTCGACGTGATCAGCGCCGACTTCTTCTTCCCGGACGGCCCTGCCGCGATTGCGCTCGGCAACGCCTTCGACGTCCCCGTGTCGATCAAGGCCCGCGGGTCGGACATCCATCAATGGACCCGTCGTCCGGCCATCGCCCGGCAGATCGTGCGCGCGGGCCAGGCAGCGGAAGGGCTGCTCTCCGTGTCGCTGCCGCTGCGCGACGACATGATCGCGCTGGGCATGCCGGCGGACCGGATCGAGTGCATCGTCACCGGCGTCGACCTGAACCGTTTTGCCCCGCGCGATCGCGGTGCGGCCAAGGAGGCGTTGGGGATCGCCGGACCGCTGGTCGCCTCGGTCGGCGCGCTGATCCCGCTCAAGGGCCACGATCTGCTGATCGATGCGGTCGCGACGCTGCCTGGGGTCCACCTCGCGATCGCAGGCCATGGCCCGGAGGCGCCTCGCCTCGCCGCGAAGATCGCGGCGATGGGGCTAGCCGAGCGCGTCCGCCTGCTCGGTGCGATCCCGCCCGAGCGGATCGCCGAGCTGCTCGCCGCTGCGGACGTCATGGCGCTGGCCTCGGCATCCGAAGGGCTGGCCAATGCCTGGCTCGAGGCGCTGGCAAGCGGCACCCCGATCGTCATCCCGGATGTCGGCGGGGCACGGCAGGTGGTGACGGCGCCGGTAGCCGGACGCATCGTCGAGCGCACCCCGGCCGCCTTCGCCGCCGGGATCGCAGCGCTGCTCGCTACGCCGCCTGCGCCCGGCGATGTGCGCCAGGTGGCCGCGCCCTTCACCTGGGAGGCCAACAGCGAACGATTGCACCGCTTCCTCGCCCGCCTGGTAGCCGATCGTCACGGAACCTGAACGAACCTGCAGGGGTTCCCGACCGTAGCTTTCGGAAGGAACCGACGATGCAGAAGCCCAAGCCCTATCGTGCGCCGCGCCGCCGGCCGCCGCCGCGCACGCTCCTTCCCCGCCGACTTCGTCGCGTCGCCACGGCCCCGGCAACGACGGACTTCGACATCGTTTTCGAGTGGGAGGCAGACGAGCCGACCCAGCACTGATCCGGCATCAGATTGACAGCGCGAGTCGCTTGGCGGAAGCTGGTCGCTTGAACCCGGCAAGGGAGACGCGCGGTGGCTGACAAGAAAGCGAAAAAGGCGAAGAAAAACGGCGAGAAGTCGTCGCTGCTGCCCAAGGTGATCGGCGGCATCAAGCTGCCCAAGGATGCCCGACAGCAGCTCACCGCGCTGGCCAAGCATCCGGTGATCGCCGATCTCATCGCTGCCGGCCTGGTTGCGCTCGCCCAACGGATCAAGGGCGAGGAACCGAAGGCGGCCCCCGCCCCCGCCGCCGAGCCAACGCCACCGCCCGCCGAACCGCTGGCGCAGCCTGTCGCAGAAGTACCTGCGAAGCCGGTGGTGAAGCGTATCCGCAAGGCGGCCGCCAAGCCGGCCGCGGCGCCCGAGCCGGCGGCAGAGCCCGCGGTTGCTGCCAAGCCCGCAAAGGCACCCCCGCCCCGCCGCACCCGCAAGACCGCGGAGCCGACGTCCAAGCCGCGCACGCGCCGCACACGGCCCAAGACGGACGGCTGATCGCCTGCTAGACTGGCGACGGGGAAATTTGGGGGGAACGCCGCATGCAGAGCACGCACGCGCCGGAATCGCATGGTCCCGGCCATGCGCTGGAACGGCTGATCTTCTTTTCGGACGCGGTGTTCGCGATCGCGATCACGCTGCTGATCATCGAAATCCATGTGCCGGAGGTGCACGCACCCTATACGGATGCCGCGTTCGTCCGCGCCCTGGCGCCGCTGGGGCTGAAGTTCGTAAGCTTCTTCGTGTCGTTCTTCGTGATCGGCGCCTTCTGGGCCGGGCATCACCGCGCCTTCGACTGCGCGCGCCACTGGTCGCCCCGGCTGATCCTGCCCAATCTGTGCATGTTGGGCGCAGTGGCGGCGATCCCGTTCTTCACCGCCTTCTCGTCCGAATATTACGGGCACCGGGTGCCGTCGGCGCTGTACTGCATCTGGATGGTGCTGATCGCGGTGGCGAACATCTGGGTGCAGCGGATCGCCACCTCGCCGCCGGTCGTGGGCGAGCGGATCGCCAAGGCGCATTGCCGGGTCATTCGCCAGCGGGGCCTCGCGACGCTGCTCGGCACGCTCACGGCGTTCGCGGTGGCGCTACTCTATCCCTGGGCCGCGCAGACGACGCTGGTGACCATCTCGCTGTACCGGCTGCTGCTCCAGCGCGTATCGCCGCCGCGGGGGTAAACGGCGTCCGCGCCGCTCCCGTCAGGGGAGCGGCGCGGCGCCATCCTGTCGCCGATCAGCGGCGATGGTCGTTGCGGTCGTGCTTCTCGTAGCGGACCTTGGCTGAAAGCGCATCGTAGCGGCGATCGAGATCGCGGCGCTCCTGCATCGTCAGGCCCGGACGCGACGCGCGATAGCGGGCTTCCAGCCGCACCAGGCCACGATATTCGTTGCGGATCTGGGTGGCCTCGCGGCGGCTCAGCGTGCCCGAGCGAATGCCCTGATTGATCCGCTGTTCGATGCGATCCTGGCGGGCGTTGATGTTCTGCCAGCCGCCCTGGAAGGCGGGTGCGGCAGACGCGGGAACGGCAGCGGTGGCAACGCCAAGGCCGGCGATCAGCAGCATGAACTTCTTCATCGATTACTCCTCACTTCGACTGGACCGCCCCTGCGGTCGAGAGCCGTTGTGGAACGCCGATGTCGCCACTTTGTCCCAATCGCTGCGCTTTTCCGTCCCGAATTGTCGCAAGGACGCGCGGTTCGTTCAGGTTCAGGCCGCGAGCAGCCGCTCCGCCTGGGCGCGTGCCTCGGGCGTGATCTCCGCGCCGGAGAGCATCCGCGCGATTTCCTCGCGGCGCTGCTCGGGGGTGAGCGGGGTCACGCCGGTGCGGGTGACGATGCCGTCATGGCGCTTGGCGATCAGCAGGTGCCGCGCACCGCGCGCCGCCACCTGCGGGCTGTGCGTCACCACCAGCAACTGCGACCCCTGTGCCAGACGTGCCAGCCGCTCGCCGATCGCATCGGCCACCGCACCCCCCACGCCGCGATCGATCTCGTCGAAGATCAGCGTGCGCGCGCCGCCTTCCTCGGCCAGCGCCACCTTCATCGCCAGGATGAAGCGCGACAATTCGCCGCCGCTGGCGATCTTCATCAGCGGGGCAAACGGCGCACCGGGGTTGGTCGAGACCTCGAACTCCACCCGGTCCATGCCGGCAGCGCTCCACTGGTTCTCGTCAAGCGGCTCCACCACCGTGCGGAATCGGGCCGCATCCAGCTTGAGCGGCTTCAGTTCCGCCGCCACCGCGGTATCGAGCCGCGCCGCCGCCATCGTCCGCACCGCCGACAAGGTCTGCGCGGCGTCGCGATAGGCGGCGTGCGCCTGGGCTGCCGCCTTTTCGAGTTTCGCGATGCCGGCGCCGCCGCTGGTCAGCCGCTCGAACCGTCCCGACAGCTCGGCCAGCAGCGCCGGGAGGTCATCGGGCTGCACCCGATGCTTGCGGGCCACGGCGCGCAGCTCGAACAGCCGGGCTTCATCGGCCTCCAGGGCAGCGGGATCGAAGGCCAGCGCCTCGGCGGCGGCATCGACCTGTGCCTGGGCCTCGCTGCCTTCGGTGATCGCACGGTCGATCGCGGCCAGCGCTTCGGCGAGAGCCTCGTGATCGTCCGACACCCGCTCCAGAATGCGTGCCGCCTGGCGCAGGCGGGCAAGGCCGCCATCGGAGCCTTCGAGCAGATCAGCGATGCCCTGCAGGTCGGTCGCGATCTTCTCGCCGCGCTGCATCGTCGCACGGCGCTCGGCCAGGCGTTCCTCCTCGCCTTCCTCCGGCGCAAGCGCGGACAGTTCGGTGACGGCGTGTTCGAGCCATTCGCGGTCGCGCTCGGCGCTGTCCTGTTCGGCGCGCGCCACCGCCAGCGCATCCTCGGCCGCGCGCCAGGCGCGGTGGGCGACCGCCACCGGCCCTGCATCGCAGCGCCCGAAGGCATCGAGCAACAGCCGATGCCCGCGCGGATTGAGCAGGCCCCGATCGTCATGCTGGCCATGGATCTCAACAAGGTGCGGCGCCAGTTCGCGCAGCAGTCCGGCCGAGGCGGGCTGGTCGTTGACGAACGCCCGGCTGCCGCCATCGGCCTTGACCAGCCGACGGATCAACAGCGGCTCGCCGGGTTCCAGTTCCATGCCGTTCTGCGCGAACAGGTTGGCGATTGCGCTGTCGGCAGCGGGGGGCAGGAAGCTTGCGACGACCACCGCCTGGCCTGCGCCGCTGCGGACCAGCCCGCTATCGGCACGTGCGCCCAGCGCCAGCCCCAGCGCATCAAGCAGGATCGACTTGCCCGCCCCGGTCTCGCCGGTCAGCACGCCCAGTCCTTCGCCGAACTCCAGGTCCAGCGCCTCGATCAGCACCACGTCGCGAATGGATAGCGCGGTCAGCATCGGGGCCCCCTATCGCAGGAACAGAGGAAGAACGGAAGTGGTTTTACGCGAAGATCAGCTCTTCGGCTTTGCCGGCGGGCTCGCCTTCGCCGCAGCCGCCACCTTGTCCTGATTTTCCTGCATCAGTTCGTAGGCGTGCTTGTACCAGTCGGTGCCCGGATAGTTGGCACCGAGCACCGCCGCCGCCTTCTTCGCTTCCTCGGGCACGCCGAGTGCCAGATAGGCCTCGGTCAGGCGCATCAGCGCTTCCGGCACATGGGTGGTCATCTGGTAGTTGTCGACGACGTTCCGGAAGCGGAGCACCGCGGCGAGCCACTGGCCGCGCGTCTCGTAGAAACGGCCGACCTCCATCTCCTTGCCGCCCAGGTGATCGCGCACCAGGTCCAGCTTCAGGCGGGCATCGGCGGCGTACTTCGAATTCGGATAGCGGCGGATCAGTTCGCCGAGCGAATCAAGCGCCTGCTGGGTGATCTTCTGGTCGCGGGTAACGTCGCTGATCTGCTCGTAATAGGAAATGCCGATCAGATAATAGGCATAGGCCGCATCGCGGTTGCCGGGGTGAACCGCCAGGAATCGCTGCGCCGAGGCGATCGCTTCGGCATAGTCGCGGTTCAGATAGTAGCTGAACGCGCCCATCAGCTGCGCGCGGCGCGCCCAGACCGAATAGGGATGCTGGCGCTCGACCTCGTCGAACAGCGCGGCGGCGAGCTTGTACTGGTGCTGGTCCAGCTTCTGCTTGGCCGTGCTGTACAGCGTGCCGACGTCGCGCGCGACATAGGGAAGATCCTTCACCCCGCCGCGCTTGGCGCAGCCGGCGACGGAAAGGGCGAACACCGGGAGAAGCGCGAACGCAAGCGCGCGAGGCAGGGGACTACGCATATGTCGGGGTTCTTAGACCGGGCCCGTGGCTGCAAACAATCCTTTTCGGGGCGGGATTGCGGCGGAACCCGCATCGCGCCACATGCGCTGGCGTTTCCGTCACCGTATTCGAAGGGGATCTTCCGTGCCCGCCACGCTTCTCGCCACCCACCGCGTCGAAAAACCCTGGGGCCGCCACACCCTGTATCCGGGCTTTGCCGATCCCGCCGCCGATGGCGAGCCGGTGGGTGAAGTCTGGTTCCAGACGCCGGGCAATTCGACGCCCGATCTGCTGATCAAGTACCTGTTCACCAGCGAGAAACTGTCGGTGCAGGTCCACCCGAACGACGAGCAGGCGCAGGCCGTTGGCCTGCCGCGCGGCAAGGACGAGTGCTGGATCATCCTCGACGCCGAGCCCGATTCGACGATCGCGCTCGGCACCAAGCAGCCCTACACCCGCGAGGAACTGCGCGCCGGCGCGCTCGACGGCTCGATCGAGGGCATGCTCGACTGGAAGCCGGTCAAGGCCGGCGATTTCTTCTACTCGGCCTCGGGCACCGTCCACGCGATCGGCGCGGGCATCACCCTGATCGAGGTGCAGCAGAACAGCGAGACCACCTACCGCCTTTACGATTACGGCCGCCCGCGCGAGCTGCACCTGGACGCCGGCATCGCGGTTTCCGATCCCGTGCCGTTCGTGGCGCACCCGATGCCGGGCGCGGTGGCGCCGAACCGCACGATCCTCGTCGAAGGGCCCAAGTTCGTGCTCGAGCGCTGGGAAGGCGGCCATCGCCGCTTCGATCTGCCGGCGGGCACCACCGGCTGGCTGATCCCCGTGACGGGCGAGGGCGTGGTCGACGGGGTTGCGTTCAAGGCCGGCGAGTGCCTGATGCTGGAAGGCCATGTCGAGCTGCACGCCGAAGTCGGCAGCGACCTGCTGTTCGCCTATCCCGGCGATGCGCGCGTCCCATCGATGGACGCCGCGTGAACCAGCGGTAGTTTAACATTCACGCAACCAGAGGTCGCGGCGGAACGTTCGGCACGCATTGGAAACGATCTGGAGTGATCTGATGCGCATGCTGATACTGGCCGCCGCGGCCGCGCTGACCCTGCCGGTTGCCCCGGCCCTTGCCCAGGGGCATCGCGAGCGGGAAGCGCGGCAGGATTGCCGCCACGATCTTCGCAATGCCGATAGCCGGGGCGAGTATCGCCGCGAGGCACGCGATTGCCGACAGGACATCAATGAAGCGCGGCGCGACGACCGGCGCGACTGGCGCCAGGATCGCGGCCGGGCCGGCCAGGGCGATTGGCGCCGCTATCGCAACTATGACTACAACCGCCCCGGGCCCGGCCAGCAGCGCTATTATGCCGACAATTATTATCGCGACGGCCGCTATTATCAGGAGCGCCGCCTGAGCCGGAACGACCGGATCTATCGCGGGCGTGACAACCGTTATTATTGCCGCCGCAACGACGGCACGACCGGTCTGATCGTCGGCGGCGTGGCGGGCGGCCTGTTCGGCAACGCGCTGTCCTCGGGCGGCAATGCGACGCTTGGCACGCTGCTCGGCGCGGTAGCGGGTGGCGCGCTCGGCCAGTCGGTTGATCGCGGCAACGTGCGCTGCCGCTAACGCCCTGACGGCTTGCACGAAGAGGGGTCCGGTTCGCCGGGCCCCTTTTTCGTGTCAGATGAAGCCGCCGGTCAGCATCAGCCGCACGCCGCTGAGGATCAGGATCAGCAGGTTGAGGTTCCGCCCCGCCGTGCCGCGCGACAGCATGCCCACCACCGTTCCGGTGACCGCGATGGGGAAGGCGATCCAGTTGACCAGCGGCAGGAAGGGAAAGGGAATGATCCCCACCAGCGCGAAGGGCAGCGCCACCAGCCCGATCAGCAGCGAAAGTGCGTTGAACATGGGCGAGATGTGGGGCAAGCGAACTGTATTATCAAGCTGGCACACCGGTAGTTCATCGCGCAATGCGAACGCTATGGTCGATCGACCGGACCATGATATGCCACGCGCCGCGCCCTTTGCCGCATCAGGAGGTATGCCATGCCGCACCTGCTCTTCGCACTGCCGCTCGCGCTTGTGCTCGTCGGCGCACCGCAGATGGAACGAAAGCTCAACGTCCAGTACACGGTGACCAATGTCGGCGGCGGTCTGGGCGTCTATGTCGACGAGAAGGTACTCTTCGGCATGGTGCCGGACGGCGGCACGGGTCCACGCTGGGTCGCCGAGCGGGTCCGCCGCGATCGGAACTGGTGCGGGAAGCTCGGCGCGGACGGCAAGTGCGTCGCCGCCGACACGATCGTGCACGACTGGCTCGACGGCACCCGCTGCACGACGGTCGCACCCGCCTTCACCGCCCTGTGGGCCATCCGCCCCGCTGGCTTTGCGCCGGTTCGCGACTTCGTGATCGTGTCCGATTCCTCTACCGTCACGATCAAGGGCACAACGACGCAGGCCGGCTTCTTCACCGAGATCAGTGTCAGCCAGGAGGCGGGGGATTTCGCGACCTGGTGGCATAGCGCCAGCAACGGCTGGAAATCCTGCTGGCAGCACGCGGCACCGACGGTGGAAGGAAAGGCGCTCGCCCCCAGCCTGTCCCTTCCTGCGCCCGCCACCCCATAGCGGGGAAAACCACGGCGGTTCCCCTTTCGCGCGATTCGCGCTAGGGGCGCAGCATGCCTAATCTTTTTCTCGTGATGCTCGGCGGGGCCATCGGCTCCGCGGCCCGCTACGGCGTTGGTCGTCTGGGCGTCGCCCTGCTCGGCCCGGCCTTCCCCTGGGGGACCCTTGCCGTCAACATCGTCGGCGGCTTCCTGATGGGACTGCTCGGCGCCAGCCTGCTCCGCTTCGGCCCCAACGCCGAACAGGCCCGGCTGCTGCTCGGCGTCGGTGTGCTCGGCGGCTTCACCACCTTCTCCTCCTTCTCGCTCGAAACCTTCGCGATGATCGAGCGCGGCGATCTGGTCGTGGCGATCGGCTATGTCCTCGCCTCGGTGATCGGCGCGATCGGCGCGCTGGCGATCGGCATGACGCTCGCCCGGGCGGTGACGGCATGAGCGGCCCCGAGGATGGCGTCCGCCAGTTCGTCGTCGGCTATGACGATGACGGCATCCGGCTCGATCGCTGGTTCAAGCGCCACTTGCCGGACGTGAGCTTCAACATCGTCTCGCGCTGGGCCCGCACCGGCCAGCTCCGCGTCGACGGATCGCGGGCGACGCCGGGCGACCGGCTCGCCGCCGGCCAGCAGATTCGCGTGCCCCCGGCCGAGCCCGCCAAGGCGGCCGCCGCTGCTGCCCCGCGCGCCAAGCGGGTGCCCAAGCCGCTCAGCGCCGAACAGACCGCGTTCGCGCAGTCGCTGGTGATCCACCGCGACGACGCCGCGCTGGTTCTCAACAAGCCGCCGGGTCTGGCGACCCAGGGCGGCACCAAGACGTTCGAGCATGTCGACGAACTGCTCGACGGGCTGTGGTTCGAAGCGGAGGGCCGCCCGAAGCTGGTCCACCGGCTCGACAAGGACACGTCCGGCGCGCTGCTGGTCGCTCGTTCGGCGCGGGCGGCGGCGTTCTTCTCGAAGAGCTTTTCCAGCCGCACCGCGCGCAAGATCTACTGGGCGCTGGTGATGGGCGTGCCCGAGATCGAGGACGGCTTCATCGACCTGCCGATCGGCAAGCAGCCCGGCACAGGCGGCGAGAAGATGCAGGTCGACACGGAAGAGGGCCAGCTCGCCCGCACCCGCTACCGGGTGATCGAGCAGGCCGGCAACCGCTGCGCCTGGGTCGAGCTCCAGCCCTTTACC
The DNA here is from genome assembly GCA_027489295.1 of Sphingomonadales bacterium. Next base: position 26,587 of record JAIYAA010000397.1, read on the forward strand.
GGCCGCACCCACCAGCTGCGCGTTCACATGGCGGCGATCGGCCATCCGATCGTCGGTGACGGCAAGTACGGCTTGCAGGAAGCGTTCCTCACCGGCGGGATCAGCCGCAAGATGCACCTCCACGCGCGGCGCATCCGCATCGACCATCCCGATGGCGGCCGGATCGACGTGCGCGCCGAGCTGCCGCACCATTTCGCCGAATCGATGCACACGCTGGGCTTCGATCTGTCCGTCGGCAACGCGATCGAGATCGACGACGGCCCCCCGCCGATGAGCAAGGAACTGCTCAAGCAGAAGGCCAAGGCCCACGCCAAGAACTACCGCAAGGAACGCCGCGGCGAACGGCGGGGCCGAGGCGAGAAGAAATAAGCGTGCGCGTGCCCTCGCTACCTTCGTCATCCCGGCGAAAGCCGGGATCCATTGTTGCCACCGTTGCGGCTCCTGCGGATGCGGCGTGGCGAATGGATCCCGGCTTTCGCCGGGATGACGGTCAAGTAACGGGCGCCTTCGCATGAACCGCCTCGCGCTCTTCGACTGCGACGGCACGCTGGTCGACAGCCAGGCGAGCATCTGCCTCGCCATGGAGCATTGCTTCGCGGGCCAGAAGCTCGCGCCGCCGACGCGCGAGGCAATCCGCCGGATCGTCGGCCTCAGCCTGGTCGAGGCGATCGCGCAGCTGCTGCCGGCGGCGGAGGACGATCTCCATCGCCACCTGGCCGAGGAATATAAGCGCGCCTATTTCTCGCTGCGTACCTCGGGCCAGATCGAGGACGAGCCGCTCTATGACGGCATCCTGGAGGCGATCGAGACCCTCGACGCGAACGGCTGGCTGCTCGGCGTCGCCACCGGCAAGTCCGATCGCGGACTCATCCGCGTGCTGGAGGCGCACGGACTGCGCCAGCGCTTCGTCACGCTGCAGACCGCCGACCGGCACCCCTCCAAGCCGCACCCCTCGATGATCGAGACCGCCATCGCCGAAGCGGGCGCGAGCCCGGCGACCACGGTGATGATCGGCGACACCAGCTTCGACATGGCGATGGCGGTTGCTGCCGGCGCGTACCCGGTAGGTGTTGCATGGGGCTACCACACCCCCCATGATCTGCACGCGGCCGGCGCGGTGCGGGTCGTCGAACATGCGTCGGCGCTTCCGGCGCATCTGGAGGCCCTGTGACTGGAGGCTCGATGACCGAAGCCGATCGTATCGCGCGCAATCGCTATTTCATCATGATGGGCGCCAATTGCGTCGGCGTGGCCGGCGCGGTGCTAGGCCTGCTGATCGCGGGCCGCGCCCATACCACCGAACTGACGCTGCTGGGCGGCACGCTGCTGCTCGCCTCGCTATGGGTCATGGCGGCGATCCCGAAGATGCTCGCCCGCCGCTGGAGGACACCCCCCGAAGCATGAAACGTTTCTGGAAGACCGTGACGATCGCCGATGGCGCGATCGCGCTCGATGGCCGCCCCGTCCGCACCCCCGCCCGCGCCGCGCTAACGCTGCCGACGCCCCAGTTGGCCGAGGCCGTGGCGGAAGAATGGCGCAGCGTCGGCGAGGAACTCGACCCGCGCGCGATGCCGCTCACCGGCCTTGCCAACGCCGCGATCGACCAGGTCGCGCCGAACCCCGCCCCCTTCGCGGCCGACCTCGCGCGCTACGGCGAGAGCGACCTGCTCTGCTACCGCGCCGAACTGCCCGAGCCGCTGGTCGCGCGTCAGGCAGCGCAGTGGGACCCGCTGCTCGACTGGGCGCGCACCCGCTACGACGTGCATTTCGAGACGACCGCCGGGATCATGCATCGCCCCCAGCCGGCGGCTACGATCGCGCGGCTGAACGAGGTGGTGGCAGCGATCGATCCGTTCCGGCTGGCGGCGCTGAGCCCGCTGGTGACGATCAGCGGCTCGCTGGTCGCCGCCCTGGCACTGCTGGAAGGCGCCGCCGATCACGAGACGGTGTGGCGCGCCGCCCAGCTCGACGAGGACTGGCAGGCCGAACAATGGGGCGAGGACGATCTCGCCATCCGCGCGCGAGACGTGCGCCGCGCGGACTTCGACGCGGGGGTGCGGTTTCTAAGCCTGCTTTAAGGCAGGTCAGAGAACGTCCGAGGATTCCCCGGTCGGGTCGCCGCGCTTCATCAGGCCGCGGATGAAGCCGATCAGCCCGGTCTGGCGCGAGCGCTTCAGGCGTTCGGCCTTCAGGATCGTGTGGACCGCCTGGAAGCACTGGTCGGCATCGTCGTTGACCAGCACATAGTCATAGCCGTCCCAGTGGCTCACCTCGTTCGAGGCGCGCGCCATGCGGTGGGAGATCACCTCGGGCGAATCCGTCCGGCGGCCTTCGAGGCGGCGGTGAAGCTCGGCCATCGACGGCGGCAGGATGAACACGCGCACCACGTCGCCGCCCATCGTCTGGTGGAGCTGCTGCGCGCCCTGCCAATCGATGTCGAACAGCATGTCGCGGCCGGTGGCGAGCACCGCGTCCACCGGGCCCTTGGGCGTGCCATAACGATGCTTGAAGACATGGGCCCATTCGATGAAGTGATGCTGCGAGACCATCTCGCGGAACCGCTCCACATCGACGAACGTATAGTCGACCCCGTTCACTTCGCCCGGCCGCGGCTCGCGCGTGGTTACCGATACGGAGACCGCGAGATCGGGCTCGGCCGCCAGCAGCTTGCGGGCGATAGTCGACTTGCCTGCGCCCGAGGGCGAGGAAAGGACAAACAAAACCCCGCGGCGATGGAATCCATGCGGGTCGTTCTGGTGCGTGTGGGCCATGCCGGCCTTTGGCGTAGCAGCACCCGAGCCGTCAAGCCCGAGTGCCGCAGTGCATCACGCGCCGAGGCCCGTATCGGGACCGTGCTCGGCGCCCAGCTTGCGCTTGAGATAGGCCGCGCCCACTGCGCCCGCGCCGAGCACGATCGCCGCCGGCACGACCCGCTTGGCGACTTCCCAGGTGGCCACGCCGACCACGGCGCCCAGAGTGCCGCCTTCGCCATCACGCTGGTCGATCTTGCTGCCGATCCACCCTGCAATCAACTTGCCGATCATTGTCTTCTCCTTCGCCCGAACAACGGCGCTGCGCGCGCGACGTTCCGCCGCCGTTCAACGGCCGATCATCGTCTCGGGGCGGACGAACTTGTCGAACGTTTCCTCGTCGACCAGCCCGAGCGCCAGCCCCGATTCTTTTAGCGTAAGTCCCTTCTCATGGGCGTTCTTGGCGATTTTTGCGGCGTTGTCGTAGCCGATCGCCGGGGCCAGCGCGGTCACCAGCATCAGCGAGCGATCGACCAGTTCCTTGATCCGCGCCTCGTTCGCCACCGCGCCGTCCACCGCGCGCTCGGCGAAGTTGGTCATGCCGATCGCCAT
>JAIYAA010000117.1 GCA_027489295.1 Sphingomonadales bacterium
GCAGCTTCGACCATCGCGCCATCGACGGTGCCGACGGGGCCGAGATGATGAAGATCTTCAAGGAACTCGTCGAAGCCCCGATGGGCATGATCGCCTGATCGGAGCCGGGCGGTGCGCGTGCTCGTCGAGCTTCTCCATATCGTCGCGGGGCTCCTCGCGGCGATGGTGATCGCGTCGCTCGCCGCCTGGTCGTACCGCCGCGCCACGAACGACATCTGGCTGGTCGCCTATGTCGCCATGGTCGCGGTGGTGGTGATGGGCATCGGTCCGCTGCGCCGCGCCTATGCGGCGGACCATGCCCGCACGCATGGCAACGAGGAGGCTCGCGATGATCGATCAGAATAGCGGCCCGCCCAATCGCCAGCCGGCGATCCGGGTGACGACGATGCCCGCGGATACCAACCCCTATGGCGACATCTTCGGCGGCTGGCTGATGAGCCAGATGGACATGGCCGCCGGGCTTTTCGCATCGCGCTATGCGCGTGGCCGCGCGGTGACCGTGGCGGTGGAGGGGATGAAGTTCCACTCTCCCGTAGCGGTCGGCGACGAAGTCTCGGTCTATGCCGAGCTGATCAAGGTCGGCCGCACCTCGATGACCATCGAGGTCCAGGCCTGGCGGCGCGGCCGGCACGTCGAGGAAAGCTGCCTGGTCACGCAGGCACAGTTCGTGTTCGTCGCGGTCGACGAACACAAGCGCCCGCGGCCGGTGGAACAGATCGCTTGATGCCCGCGCGGGACCACGGCGCGCGCTGCAAGTCGCCGGTTCCGCACTATTTTCTCCCCAGCCCTCCCCTGAAAGCGGGAAGGGAGCAGAAGGAAGCACACCTTGGCTGAATCCTACGACCTCATCGTTCTCGGCTCGGGCCCCGGCGGCTATGTCGCGGCGATCCGGGCGGCCCAGCTGGGCCTGAAGACCGCCATCGTCGAGCGCGAGCTGCTCGGCGGCATCTGCCTCAACTGGGGCTGCATCCCGACCAAGGCGTTGCTGCGCTCGGCGGAAATCTTTCACTATATGCAGCATGCCAAGGATTACGGCCTGATCGCCAACCAGATCAGCGCCGATCTGGACGCGGTGGTGAAGCGCTCGCGCGGCGTCGCCAAGCAGCTCAATCAGGGCGTCACGCACCTGATGAAAAAGAACAAGATCGCGGTGCACATGGGCACCGGCGTGCTCACCGCGAAGGGCAAGCTGACCGTCACCGCGGCGGACGGCAAGAAGACCGATCTGGAAGCGAAGAACATCATCGTCGCGACCGGCGCCCGCGCGCGCGACCTGCCCTTCGCCAAGGCCGACGGCAAGCGCATCTGGACCTATCGCCACGCGATGACGCCGACCGAAATGCCGACCAAGCTGCTGGTCATCGGCTCGGGTGCGATCGGCGTGGAGTTCGCCAGCTTCTACAACGACATGGGCGCCAAGGTGACGATCGTCGAGATGCTCGACCGGATGGTGCCGGTGGAAGACAAGGACGTCTCCGCCCACCTGGAGAAGGCGTTCAAGAAGCAGGGGATGACCATCCTCACCCAGACCGGCGTCGAGAAGCTCGACGTGACGGCGACCGGCGTCAAGGCGTCGATCAAGGGCAAGGACGGCAAGGTCACCGTCGAGGAGTTCAGCCACGTCATCGTCGCGATCGGCATCGTGCCGAACACCGAGAATATCGGCCTCGAGACGCTGGGCGTGAAGACCGAGCGCGGCCATATCGTGACCGACGGCGCCTGCCGCACCAATGTCGACGGGCTGTGGGCGATCGGCGACGTCACCGCGCCGCCCTGGCTCGCGCACAAGGCCAGCCATGAGGGCGTGATCGCCGTCGAGGCAATCAACGGCGGCCACCCGCATGCGATGGATCCGCGCAACATCCCGGGCTGCACCTATTGCCACCCGCAGATCGCCAGCGTCGGCCTGACCGAGGCCAAGGCCAAGGAAGCCGGCTACGAGGTGAAGGTGGGCAACTTCCCGTTCATCGGCAATGGCAAGGCAATCGCGCTGGGCGAGCCGGAAGGTTTCGTGAAGACGGTGTTCGACGCCAAGACCGGCGAGCTGCTCGGCGCGCACATGATCGGCGCGGAAGTGACCGAGATGATCCAGGGCTATACGATCGGCAAGACCGGCGAGCTGACCGAGGCCGAGCTGATGGAAACGGTGTTCCCACACCCGACGATCAGCGAGACGATGCACGAGGCCGTGCTAGGCGCGTACGGCAAGGCGTTGCACATCTGATCCGGCGGCGGTGCCGCCGAGCGCCGCCTTCCGCTGAAAACGAAGCTCCGGCCCGGGACGATTCCCGGGCCGGAGCCGTTTTCAGGGCGCACCTTCGTACATCCTGTCGTGCCGGGCGCGGGGGGAAGCTCGCACCCGGCCCGTGAACGTGGTTCAGGCGTCGGCCAGCGCCTGCTGCGACGAGCGCTGCAGCTCCAGGCCGATCGGCCCTTCGCCCTGATAGGTCATCGTTCCGTCGATTTCGGTGCCGTTGCCCGTCGTCTTGATCGCCACCACGCCCTGGTTGGTGCGGCAGCCCAGCACCCAGGTGCCGCCCGGATGCCACGGCGCATCGTTGCCGCCCCACTGGTTCACCACGCTGTAGGTATTGGCCATCACCAGCGTGCCGCGGAATCCGATCGGGCCTTCGCCCTGATAGGTCATGGTGCCCGCCAGCGTCTTGCCGCCGTCGCCGCTGCTGAGGTCGAGCGCCACCACCGGCTGGTTGGGCCGGCAGCCGAGCACCCACTGGCCACCCGCATGCCACGGCGCATGGTCCCCGCCCCACTGATTCTGGGCGTTGAAGGCAACGCCGTCGGACACGGCACCCTTCACGCCGATCGGGCCCTCGCCCTGATAGGTCATCGTGCCGGTGAGCGTCGCGCCCTGGTCGTTCGAGTGCAGGTCGAAGGCGACCGGGTTCTGGCCGCCGCGCGCGCCCAGCAGGAACAGGCCCGCATCGTGCCATGGCGCGCTGCTGCCGCCCCACTGGTTCTCGACCCGGTAGCAGTTGGTCGTCACCAGCGTTGCGCGCACGCCGATCGGACCTTCGCCCTGGTAGGTCATCGTGCCGCTGAAGCTGTGCCCACCATCGCCGGACTGAATCTTCAGCGCGATCGGCCGCTGGTCGGCGCGGTTGCCGATGTTGAAGATGCCGCCTTCATGCCAGGGCGCGCTGTTGCCACCCCATTGATTCTGGATCGCATAGACCGTCATCGCATCTCTCCTGCATTTTTTTGGACGCGCCGCTCCCATTCGAAACGCCGCTTGGCGCATCGTTTGCAAACGACTGAAAACAGATCCAGCACAATGCTAAACCTGTTCATATCGGTTGTTTTTATCGTTGGATGCCACCCCGCAGATACGACGACTCGTATCTACATCTTCATTCTACGCCAATTGGTCTCTACTGCAAGCATATGAACCTCTACTTGCAAACAACTTTTCCCGCCGAGGCGCGGCGGCGCCACGATCGCCCACACGCCCGACGAACCGCCCCGGTGGCGCGAGGGCGCGCTGGCGTCGTACCGTTTTCGCTCCTAGACTCCCGGCACAAACCCTCTCTGCCGCGCAGGAAAGTTCCCGGATGACCATGTATCGCTCGCGTTCCCAGGCCTTTGGCGGTGCGCCGCGTGGCCGGGGCGGGCGACCGCTGCAGCGGGTACCGATCGGCCCGCGTCGCAAGGCGGTGGCAGCGCTGGTGGCCGGTGGCTTGCTGGCGCTCCTCAGTCTCGTCTTCTTCTGGCCCGGCGTCGCCAGCTACGACAGCGTGGTGCAATATCAGCAGGTGCTGGGAGACAGTTTCGACGACTGGCACCCGCCGGCGATGGCACGCCTCTGGGCGCTGGCAAATGCGGCCGGCTGGAGCGGCCAGGCGCCGATGTTCGTGCTGCAGATGCTGCTCTACTGGGCCGGCCTTACCCTGTTCGCCGGCGCGCTGGCACGGCGGCGGCAGGCGATCGCTGCGCTGGTGGTGCTGATGCTCGGCATCTGGCCGCCGCTACTCGGCTGGCAAATCGCCGTGCTGAAGGACGGGCAGATGGCCGGCGCGCTGCTCGCGGCGGTGGGCGTGGCGAGCTGGTGGCGGCTCGATGGGCGGAGGCTGCCGCTTTGGGCCGCTGCGGCGGTGGTGGTGCTGCTCGGCTATGCGACGCTGGTCCGGTTCAACGCCGCCTTTGCCACGGTGCCGCTCGCCTTCGGGCTGCTCGGCGGGCTGCGCTGGGAGCGGCCACTGTTCCACGCCGTGCTGGTGCTGGCGACCACGGCGGCGGTGATCGGGGTCCTGACGCCGATCAACCAGCGCCTCCTCCAGGCCAAGCCGAGCGGGGTCGAACGCTCGCTGCCGCTGTTCGATCTGGCCGGTATCGTCCATCATGCCGGGCCGGATGCCGTGCCGCTGGTCCCCGCCCGGCTGTGGCGCCGCGCAGAGGCCAAGGGCTGCCTCACGCCGATCCTGTGGGACCCGATCGGGGACGAGCGCGCCTGCGGCTATATCGTCGACACGATGCAGCGCGCCGCGGCGGGGGCCAAGCTGCGCAACGCCTGGCTGCAGGGCATCGCCACGCATCCGCTGGCCTATGCCGAACACCGGATCGCGCATTGGAACAGCGAGATGCGGCTGTGGATGCCGGCGACCATGCCGGGCACCGGCCCGCTCGCCCGCTCCGAGCCCAACACGCTCGGCCTGGGCTCGCCCGACAAGCGGATCACCGGCTTTCAGAAGGCCGGCTACACGCTGGCGAGCAGCGCGGCCGGCGCGCCGATCCTGTGGTTCGCGCTGGCGCTGGGCGTGCTGTTCTGCAGCTGGCCCGCACGCGACGGCGCCGGGGGCGTCGCCATCACGCTCGCGCTTTCCGCCATCGTCACCGAACTGGCCTTTGGTGTCGTCGGCGTCGCCTCGGACTATCGCTATCACTGCTGGGGGATGCTGGCCGCCGGGCTGGCGCTGCTCGCTGCCAGCGGCACGCGCATTTCGCCCCGCCGGGCCGCGATCGCCGCGATCGGCATCGCTGTGGTGGCGGTAGTGGTGGTCATCGCGCGGACCACGCTGCCGCCGGCCATGCCACCGCTCTGAACATCGCATCTTTTGTCGGAGTACAATTCATGGCATTGATCCCCTGATAAAATCAGGGAGGATTCCATGCTTCGAAAGACACTGCTCGCCGGAGCGGCCCTGCTGCTCGCGCCCCTGCCGGCGCTGGCGCAGGACGTAACCGTCACGGTCGATGCCGCCAAGCCGGGCACGGTGATCGATCGCCACATCTTCGGCCAGTTCGCCGAGCATCTGGGCGCCGGCATCTATGGCGGCATCTGGGTCGGCAAGGAGTCGACCATCCCCAACACCCGCGGCATCCGCAAGGACGTCGTCGCCGCACTCCGGGCGATCAAGGTGCCGGTGGTGCGCTGGCCGGGCGGCTGCTTCGCCGACGAATATCACTGGCGGGACGGCATAGGGCCGCAGAACCAGCGCAAGAGCAGCGTCAACACCAACTGGGGTGGCGCGGGCGAGCCGAACAGCTTCGGCACCGACGAGTTCATGGACTTTGCCGACCAGGTCGGCGCCGAGGCCTATGTCTCGGTCAATGTCGGCTCGGGCACGGTGCAGGAAGCGGCCGAATGGCTCGCCTACTTGACCGCCGATGCGTCCACCACGGCGGGCAAGGAGCGTGCGGCCAACGGCCATGTCGCGCCCTACAAGGTGAAGTGGCTGGGCCTCGGCAACGAGAGCTGGGGCTGCGGCGGATCGATGCGGCCCGATGCCTATATCGATCTGATGAAGCGCTTCGCCCGCTTCACCCACAATCTCGATCCCAAGCAGGGCGAGAAGGGCCCGGAGCCGATGCAGCGCATCGCGGTGGGCCCGAACGACGCCGACACCACCTATACCGAAGCGGTGATGGCCGCGTGGAAGGGGCATGACTGGGCCTGGAACATCGAGGGCCTGTCGATGCACGCCTACACCACCGGCGGCTGGCCGCCCTCCTATCCCAGCGTCGGCTTCGACGAGACCGGCTATGCAAGGCTGGTCAAGGCCGCGCTGGCGATGGACGGGATGATCACCAAGCATTCGGCGATCATGGACAGGTACGATCCAGAGAAGAAGGTGCCGCTGGCGATCGACGAATGGGGCGTGTGGCTGGCGCCGCTGCCGGGATCCAACCCTGGCTTCCTCTACCAGCAGAACTCGCTGCGCGACGCGATCATCGCCGCGCTGCACTTCAACATCTTCGCGCGCCATGCCGATCGGGTACGGATGACCAATATCGCGCAGATGATCAACGTGCTCCAGGCGATGATCCTCACCGACAAGGAGAAGATGGTCCTTACCCCAACCTACCACGTGTTCCGCATGTACGTGCCCTTCCAGGATGCGCAGGCGGTGCCGGTGTCGTTCGACGCGGGGACCTACACCCAGGGTGGCGTGACGATGCCGCGCGTCGACGCGATCGCGGCGCGGGGCAAGGACGGCAAGCTGTGGCTGGCGGTGACCAACCTCGATGCCGGCAAGCCGGCGCGGATCGCGGTGAAGTTCGCCGGGCCTCAGGCCAAGAGCGCCAAGGGCGAGGTGCTCACCGCGGCGAAGGTCGATGCGGTCAACAGCTTCGAGGCACCCAATGTAGTGGCACCGAAGCCGATCAGCGGCAGCGTGGCCAAGGGCACCGTGACGCTGGAGTTGCCGGCGAAATCAGTCGCGGTGGTCGAGATCGGCGGGTAATCAACTTCCCCACAATGAACAGGGGGAGCGACGCGCAAGGCGTTGCTCCCCCTACCCTGCAGTGCTCGGTTGCCCTCCCTGTGCCGGGAGGGCGCAGACCTTACAGCGTCTTCACCGTCGTCAGCCCGGTGTCTTCCACCTGCGCCAGCGGGTTGCGCAGCGGCAGGGTGAACGGCGCGGCCTCGATCTCGAACGTGTCGCCCACTTCCGTCTTCACGCCGTCGCTGAACGACAGCGTCGCGGTGCCGAAGAAGTGGACGTGCACGTCGCCCGGCTGGCGGAACAGCCCGTACTTGAAGTGATGATGCTCGAGATTGCCGAGCGTGTGCGACATGTTCGTCTCGCCCGACAGGAACGGCTTTTCCCAGATCGTCGCGCCATCGCGCATGATCCGGCTGGTGCCGCGCACGTCGCTCGGCGCCGCGCCGACCAGCAGCTCGGGCCCCAGGGCTGCCTGGCGCAGCTTGGAATGCGCCAGCCACAGATAATTGTGCCGCTCGGTCACATGGTCGCTAAACTCGTTGGCAAGGCACAGGCCGATGCGCCACGGGCTGCCGTCCGGGCCGATCAGATAGACGCCGGCCAGTTCCGGCTCCTCGCCGCCGTCCTGCGCGAAGCCGGGCATCTCCAGCGCGTCGCCGGGGCCGACCAGATGGTGGCCATTGCCCTTGTAGAACCATTCGGGCTGCTGGCCGATCGCGCCTTCGCCCGGCTTGCCGCCCTCGACGCCTTCGAGGAACATCCGCATCGAATCGGTCTTGTGCTCGGCCGCTGCCGCATCGCGGTGCATCTTGTCACGCCCCTCGGCCGAGCCGAGATGGGTAAGGCCGGTGCCGGTCAGTACCAGATGCGCGCCGTCCGGATGATCGATCGGTGCCAGCAATTGCCCCGCCGCCAGCGCCTCGGCCGGATCGACCGAGCCTTCGCGCCCTGCCGCCGCCACCGCCTCGGCGAGCGACTGACCCGCTTCGATCGCCTGCAGCGCTAGGCTGCGGACGTCGGTGGCGCCGCGCACGAAGCCCGCGCCACTGTCGTCGGCGGCGATCACCCGCCGCACGCCATCGCTTCCCAGATACTGCATCAACCGCAACGTCATCGACATGCTCCTCATCCTCGGTTTAGTCCGACATATTCGGGTCTGCCCGGAATGGCAATCGCACATCGTTTGCGGGACCCCCATGCTTCGCGCTACACATGAAAATATGCAGGAGAGCGAGCGGATGGCATTGGACGAACAGGCGGACGGCGTGGACGAAGCAGGCGTGCAGCCGATCACCCGCACGCCCAAGGGCTCCGGCCGTCGTCTGCGCGGAGCAATCGCCCATTATCTCGGCACCCAGATCGTCTCCGGTGCGATCGCCCCCGGCGAAAAGCTGACCGGCGAGGTTGCCAATGCCGAGGCGCTGGACGTCTCCCGCAGCGCCTATCGCGAGGCGGTGCAGGTGCTAACCGCCAAGGGGCTGGTGGAAAGCCGGCCCAAGGCCGGCACCCGCGTGTTGCCGCGTGCGCGCTGGAATATGCTCGATCCGCAGGTGCTCGCCTGGGCCTTTTCCGGCGAGCCCGACACCGATTTCGTCCGCGACCTGTTCGAGCTGCGCGCGGTGGTGGAGCCCGCCGCCGCCCGTCTCGCCGCCGAACGCCGCGACCGCGACGATGTGAAGGCGATGCGCGACGCGCTCACCAAGATGCGGCGCCACACGCTGGCGACCGACGCCGGCCGCGCGGCGGACCGCGACTTCCACGACGCGCTGCTGGAGGCCACGCACAACAATGCGCTGGTCGCCCTCAGCGCCAGCATCGGCGCCGCGGTGAGCTGGACGACCAAGTACAAGCAGCGCGCCCGCGCGCTTCCGCGCGATCCGGTGCCCGATCACATCAAGGTGTTCGACGCGATCGCCGCCGGCGATGCCGATGCCGCCGCCGCGGCGATGCGCACGCTGGTCGACCTCGCGCTGGAAGATACCCGCCTCTCGATGTGACGGTGTCCAATATCCGCCGGACACGGGGAGGTAACCGGCCGAAGGCTTGGACGAGGGTGCCCCCGCAAAGAAAAGGGGTGCCCGCCGTCACCGGCGGTACACCCCTCCACCACCACCTGCGGCGGCGGTCCGCCTCCCCCAATGGGAGAGGCGTGCTTCGATCAATCCTCAATCGCGTTGGTGGGCTTGGCGCCCCACAGCGCGTAGAAGAGGATGTAGAGTTCACAGATCGCGGTCAGCAGGAACGAGTTCTGCAGGCCATAGGTATCGGCCAGCCAGCCCTGTACCGCCACCAGCGCGCCGCCGGCGATCGCCATGATCAGCAGGCCCGAGCCTTCCTCGGTCAGCGGGCCGAGGCCCTTGATGCCGAGGGTGAAGATCGTCGGGAACATGATCGAGTGGAACAGACCCACCAAGATCAGCGACCACATCGCCACCTCGCCGTGCGTGAACACGGTGACCATCATCACCACGAACGCGCCGATCGAGAAAACGGCGAGGACGACGCCCGCATCCACCTTCTGCATGATCGCCGAACCGACGAACCGGCCGACCATCATTCCGCCCCACAACAGGGTGAGGTAGCGGCCCGCCTGCTCGGTCGTCATGTTGCCGATCTCGGGACGGCTGACGAAGTTCACGAACAGATTGCCGACGCCGATCTCGGCGATCAGGTAGATGAAGATCGCGCCGATGCCGAACACCAGGTTGCGGTGGTTCCACAGGCTGTGGTGCTTGCGATCCTCCTTGGCGACGCGGCTGGTCGCCGAACCCATCGCCGGCAGCGGGAAGCGCGCGATCACGATCGCGAGCACCAGCAGCACCGCGGCGACGAGCACGTAGGGCAGGATCACCGCGTGCGCGTCGGCCAGACGCTCGGCCTGGGTGAGCGCGGCCGCACCCGCCTCCGCCGTGCCGCCCTTCGAGCGACCGAGGATCAGGTACGCGCCGAACAACGGCGCGAGCATCGTGCCGGCCGAGTTCATCGCCTGCACCAGGTTGAGCCGCGACGAGGCGGTTTCGGACGGGCCGATCACCGCGACATAGGGATTGGCCGCCACCTGCAGCAGCGTGATGCCGCTGGCGATGACGAACAGCATGAACAGGGTAACGCCGTAGGACGGCAGGCTCGCCGCCAGCGTCATGCCCAGCGCCCCGGCCGCCATGATCAGCAGGCCGATCACCAGCGACTTCTGGTAGCCGATCCGCTCGATCAGCTTGGCCGAGGGGATCGAGGCGAAGAAATAGGCGATGAACCAGACGCTCTCGATCAGCGCCGCCTGGAAATAGCTGAGCTCGAACACGCTGCGCAGATGCGGCAGCAGCGTCCCGTTGATCACGGTGATGAAGCCCCACATGAAGAACAGCGTGGCCAGCAGGGCCAGCGCGCGTCCATAATGCGTGGGAGGAGAGGCTTGCCCGGCCCCCGCCGGAGCAGCCTTTGACGTAGGCACGACCGCCATGCTGGTATGATCCTCTCGATTTTGCCACGTACGACCGCGGCGGGGTTGCTCTTCGCTTTCTAGTCGGAGTATTCAACCCGACGTCCAGCGTCAACGGCCGCGTCGCAGCTGATCGCCGCGATAGCCCATAGGGAGAGGATTTGCATGAATTATCTGATCAAGGGCGCCCTGCTCGCCGCGGCGATGGTTCCGCTCTCGGCGCATGCCGGCGAAGCGACTCGCGCGGCCTTCGGCACGACTGCGGATGGCAAGAAGGTGGAGGCGATCACCCTCACCAACGGGCACGGCATGCGCGCGACGATCCTCAGCTACGGCGCGATCCTCCAGTCGCTGGCGGTGCCCGATCGTACCGGCAAGTCCGAGGACGTGACGCTCGGCTACAACGACATGCAAGGCTATCTGGTCGCCCCGAACTATTTCGGCGCCTCGGTGGGCCGCTATGCCAATCGCATCAAGAACGGCACCTTCGCGATCGACGGCAAGACCTACACGCTCGCCAAGAACAATGGCCCGAACGCGCTGCACGGCGGCCTGAAGGGCTTCGACAAGCGGCTGTGGACGGTGGAGAAGGTGACCAGCGGCGACACCGCGAGCGTCACCCTGCGCTACATCGCGGCAGACGGCGAGGAGGGCTATCCCGGCCAGCTGACCGTCACCGCCACCTATGCACTGAACGAGAAGAACGAGCTGTCGGTCGAGTACACCGCGACGACGACCAAGCCGACCATCGTCAACATCACCAACCACAGCTTCTTCAACCTCGCCGGTGAGGCCTCGCAGCGCTCGATCTACGATAATGTCGTGACGATCCCAGCCGATGCGACCACTCCGGTCGACAAGACGCTGATCCCCAGCGGCCAGCTCCGCCCGGTCGAGGGCACGCCGTTCGATTTCCGGAAAGCCACCGTGATCGGCACCCGCATCCGCGACGGCCGCGATCCGCAGATCGTGTTCGGCCAGGGCTATGACGAGAATTTCGTGATCGCCAAAAGCGTGTCGGCCCAGCCGGTGCTCCACGCCCGCGTCGAAGATCCGTCGAGCGGCCGGGTGATGGAGATCCTCTCCAACCAGCCGGGCGTGCAATTCTACACCGGCAACTTCCTCGACGGCACCGCGATCGGCAAGTCGAACCACGCCTATCGCCAGGGCGACGGCCTCGCGCTCGAGCCCCAGGTCTTTCCGGACACGCCCAACCAGCCGGCGCTGGGCTCGGCGCGGCTGAATCCGGGGCAGACCTATCGCAACGTGATCGTCTACCGTTTCTCGACGACCAACTGATCTTCCTCCCGCAAGGCACTTCCATGACCGATACCCCGCCGAAACTGCGCAGCCGCGCCTGGTTCGATAATCCCGACAATGTCGACATGACCGCCCTCTATCTGGAGCGGTACCTCAACTACGGGCTGAGCCTGGAGGAACTGCGCTCGGGCAAGCCGATCATCGGCATCGCCCAGACGGGGTCGGACCTCAGCCCCTGCAACCGCCACCACCTCGTCCTCGCCGAGCGCATCCGCGAAGGCATCCGCGAGGCGGGCGGCATCGCGATCGAGTTCCCTGTGCATCCGATCCAGGAAACCGGCAAGCGGCCCACCGCGGGCCTCGATCGCAACCTCGCCTATCTGGGCCTGGTCGAGCTGATCTACGGCTATCCACTCGACGGCGTGGTGCTCACCACCGGCTGCGACAAGACCACGCCCGCCTGCCTGATGGCGGCGGCGACGGTGAACATCCCGGCAATCGCCTTGTCGGTGGGGCCGATGCTCAACGGCTGGCACCGCGGCGAGCGCACCGGCTCGGGCACGATCGTGTGGAAGGCGCGCGAGCTGCTGGCGGCAGGTGAGATCGACGACGAGGGCTTCATCCGCCTGGTCAGCTCGTCGGCGCCGTCGACCGGATATTGCAATACGATGGGCACGGCGACGACGATGAACAGCCTCGCCGAGGCGCTGGGCATGATGCTGCCGGGTTCGGCGGCGATCCCCGCCCCGTATCGCGACCGGCAGGAAGCCGCCTATCGCACCGGCAAGCGCATCGTCGACATGGTGCACGAGGACCTCAAGCCCTCCGACATCCTGACGCGCGAGGCGTTCCTCAACGCGATCGTCGTCAACTCGGCGATCGGCGGATCGACCAACGCGCCGATCCACCTTGCCGCCATCGCCCGCCATGTCGGCGCGGAACTGGCGCTGGACGACTGGCAGACCCATGGCCACAAGGTGCCGCTGCTGGTGAACCTGCAGCCGGCCGGCGAGTATCTCGGCGAAGATTATTACCGCGCCGGCGGCGTGCCCGCCGTGGTCGCCCAGCTGATGCAGCAGGGCCTGATCCACGAGAACGCGATCACTGCCAACGGCAAGACGATCGGCGACAATTGCCGCGATGCGACGATCGAGGACGAGAAGGTCATTCGCAGCTTCGATCAGCCGCTGGTGGAAGCGGCCGGCTTCGTCGTGCTGCGCGGCAATCTGTTCGATGCCGCGATCATGAAGACGAGCGTGATCGGCCCCGAATTCCGCGACCGCTATCTCTCCAACCCGAACGATCCCGAAGCGTTCGAGGGACCGGTCGTCGTGTTCGACGGCCCCGAGGATTATCACCACCGCATCGACGATCCCGCCACCGGCATCACGCCGGACACGCTGCTGGTGATGCGCGGCGCCGGCCCGATCGGCTATCCGGGTGCTGCGGAAGTGGTGAACATGCGCGCGCCGGCCTATCTGATCCGCGAAGGCGTGCATGCGCTGCCATGCATCGGTGATGGGCGCCAGTCGGGCACGTCGGCCTCGCCGTCGATCCTCAACGCCTCGCCCGAGGCCGCGGCGATGGGCGGCCTGGCGCTGCTCAAGACCGGCGACCGCGTGCGGATCGACCTCAACCGCGGCACCGCCGACGTGCTGATCCCGGCCGACGAACTCGCCGAGCGCCGCCGCGCGCTGGCCGAGGCAGGCGGCTTTGCCTATCCGGCGTCACAGACGCCGTGGCAGGCGATCCAGCGCGCCGTGGTCGGCCAAATGAACACCGGCGCGATCTTGGAGGGCGCCGAGCAGTTCCAGCGCATCGCCCAGACCCACGGCGTGCCCCGCGACAACCACTGATCCTTGCGGACGGTGCAGCGGCTGGCTAGCCCCGCCGCACCGTCCCCGAGGAGGTTCCATGCCCGACTTCACGCACCGTCTCGCCCAGCCGCACGATCTCGAAGCGCTGCGCGCGGTGATGGCCCGGGCCATCGCACAACTCCAGCACGGCTTCCTCACGCCCGAGCAGGTTGCGGCCAGCCACAAGGTGATGGGCCTCGA
>JAIYAA010000219.1 GCA_027489295.1 Sphingomonadales bacterium
CAGCAGGCGAACGACAAGAACACCATCATCGTCACCGCGGCGCCCTACGCGATCGCCAGCGACGAGGTGCCGACGATCGTCACCCATGTCGATCGCGACCAGATCCTGCGCGCCGGCGGCGCGAGCATCAGCGACGCGCTGGCCCAGGAACCCGGCATCGCCGCGACCACCTTTGCCAGCGGCGCCAGCCGGCCGATCATCCGCGGCATGGACGCGACGCGCGTCCGCATCCTGGAAAACGGCGCCAGCAGCTCCGACGTGTCCGATATCGGCCCCGATCACGGCATGCCGGTTGATCCCTTCGCCGCGCAGAGCATCGAGGTGGTGCGCGGCGCTGGCACGCTGCGCTATGGCAGCCAGGCGATCGGCGGCGTGGTGAACGTGATCAACAACCGCGTGCCGATGGCGCTGCCGAAGGAAACGCTGTCGGGCGAGGCGGTCGGCAGCTACGGCACCGTCTCCAATGTCGGCGAAGGCGGCGCGCTGGTCGATGCCAAGCTCGGCTCGGTCGCACTGCACGCCGACGGCTTCTATCGCGACGCGGGCAATTACGACACGCCGCTCGGCACCCAGCAGAACAGCTTCTTCCGCGGCCATGGCGGCGCGGTGGGCGGCTCCTACTTCTTCGGCGGCGACGATGCGAGCCATGTCGGCCTGTCGGTCAGCCAGTATAATTCGAAGTACGGCATCCCCAGCGACACCACCTATATCGACATGCGCCAGACCAAGGTGATGTCGCGCAACGTGTTCGCGGTGAACGCCGGGCCGCTCAAGAGCATCAACCTCGATGCGAGCTATGCCGATTATACGCATGACGAGAAGGAACCCGACGGCACGATCGACACGACGTTCCGCAACAAGGAGTTCGACGGGCACCTCGAGTTCCTGCTGAACCCGCTGGGGCCGATCCGCAACTCGGCGATCGGCTTCGAGGTGCAGAACCGCAAGTTCTCGGCGATCGGTGCGGACAGCAGCTATCTGTTCCCCACCACCACGCAGAGCGAGGCGGCGTATCTGTTCACCGAAGTGCCGCTGACCGACATCCTCCACCTGCAGGCGAGCGGCCGGGTCGAGCATGTCCGCGAGGAAGGCACGCCGGCATCGAACATCTTCACCGCGCGCGACTATACGCCGGTGAGCGGCGCGATCGGCGCGCTGCTCGACGTGGGCAGCCATGTGAAGCTGGGCCTGACCGGCTCGAGCACCGGCCGCGCGCCGGCGATCACCGAGCTGTTCGCCCGCGGCGGGCATGATGGCCCCAACACCTTCGAGACCGGCGACCCGAACCTGAAGATCGAGCGCGCCAACTCGATCGAGGCGACCGTCCGCGTGAACCTCGACCGCTTCCACTTCGACGGCAGCGCCTATTCGACCTGGTTCAACAACTACATCTATGGCGACCTGACGGGCCGCACCTGCGACGACGACGGCACCTGCGCGATAGGTGGCGACGGCGACCTGAAGGAGCTCAACTATCGCCAGCAGGGCGCGCATTTCCGCGGCCTCGAAGGCAAGGCGAGCTACGACCTGTTCCACGAACACGACAGCACGCTGCAGCTGACCGCGCTGGCCGACTATACCCGGGCGACGCTGGACAGCGGTGGCAACGTGCCGCGCATCCCGCCCTATCGCCTGGGCGGCGGGGTCAACTGGCTGAGCCCGATCTGGGATGCCTCGGTGCAGTTCACCCACGCCGGCAAGCAGAGCAAGTTCGGCGCGTTCGATACCGGGACGCCGGGCTACAACAACCTCAATGCCCAGATCGCGTGGCGGCCGTTCAAGTCGCAGCCGGGGATCGAGTTCGCGATCATCGGCCAGAACCTCACCGACGAGGTGCAGCGCAACGCAGCCTCGCTCAACAAGGATCTGGTGATCCAGCCGGGCCGCAACGTGCGGTTCATGGTCAAGGTCGCGACCTTCTGAGGTCAGGCGGGTATCGGTCGGGTCAGACCGGCCGATACCCCTTGCGCCACTTGGTCCAAAGGTGCCGCGCGAGCATCGCGGGCGGCATCCGCAGCAGGTGCGAGCGGATATAGAAGCCCAGCTGCACCGCCTTGCGCGTCGAGCGTCCCCATGCATCCCGCGCCGTCAGCCGGCGGTGGAACAGCGGGTCGAGCGCATCCCAGCCCTGCCATTCCAGCGGCGCCTCGGTGCCGTAGAGCCGCACCGATTGCCGCACCGCCCGGCCCATCGCGGGGCCCAGCCCGTGCTGCGCGGCGCGTTCCGCCAGCCCGTCGAAGCCGAACTCGCCGAGCAGGCAGTGAATGTCCCACAGGTTGCGCATGCCGCCGGCCAGATCGCCGTCCGCGAACAGATGCGCGGCGGCGTGGCACAGCATGTCCTGGGGCCCAAGCATGCGCAGCCCGTTCTCCAGCATCACGCTCCCCGCCAGCAGCGCCGCCGCATCCGGCCGGATGCGCGCGGTGAGCGGCAGGATCGTGTGGTGCACGTCGATCATCTTGTCGCGGTCGCGGTGGATCAGCGGCGGCAGCTCGTGCATCCAGCGGCGATAATAGGCGTCGTCATAGGGATCGGGCTTCACCCATTCCCAGCCGGCGGCGAGCAGCGCGGCCTCGACCTCGGCCATCGCGTCGCGCGGCACGAGGATGTCGAGATCGCCGATGGTCCGCCCGACCGAGGGCGACAGCCCCGCCGCCGCGAACGCCGTGCCCTTGAGCAGCACCACCGGCACGTCGAGGCCGGCGAGCGCCCGGCGCGCCATCTCGGCTTCCCACAAGGCGGCGGTGCGCCCCTGCTCGGCCGAGGCGATGGCGTCGGCCACCAACCGCGCCGCCGCCTCGGGCATCGGCAGCCCGGCGATGCGGTGGGCGAGCGTCCCCGCCAGCTGTTCGGCACGCGCGACCGCCCAGAGCGCGTTCCAGTCCGACGCGGCGAGCCCGGCAATCGCCGCAGGATCGCGCAGCACGCGGGCGAGCAGCAGCGCCGGGTTCATGCCAGCGCCTCCACCATCGCGATGGCGGTCTCGGCATCCGGATAGTCAATCGCGCGGGAGGGTACGGTCTGCACCAGCCGGGCCAGCGCATCGAAGCCGCGCTCGGCGAGCGTCACATAATTGGTGGACGACTGGGTGAGCCGCACGAACGCCTCGCTGGGCAGCACCGGCCGCTCGGCCGCTGCGAAGCCGTAACGCGGGAACAGGATCAGGCTGGGCGCGGCGGGCGCGTCCATCGCGGCGATGGCGCGGGCATCGGGCACCAGATGGCGGATCGCGCCCTTGGGCGTGCCCTCCAGCAGCGGCCCGAAACGCGCGTCGGGCAGCGCCTGCGCGACCACGTCGATCGCTTCGTTCTTCAGGCTGACCAGCCGGGGAAAGGCGTGCGCGAGCCCGGTCGCGCAGTCGATCAGCGCGAATTCGTCGCCCATCAGTCGCCAGCCGCGCGCCATCAGCAGCGCGGCCAGCGTCGACTTGCCCGCACCCGAAATGCCGGTCATCAGCACCGCGCGGCCGTCCCGCTCGACCATCGAGGCGTGGAGCAGCAGGTAGCGCCGCAGCCCCAGCGCCATCTGCAGGTTCATCCCCATCTCGGCGGCCAGCAGCCCCTGGGCGAGCGGCAGCGGCGCCGCATCGGGAATCACGAAGTCGCCGGCGATGTGTACCGAGGGCCGCAGCACCCGCCGCCAGGGTCGCGCGGCGAACAGATGGACGTTGAAGTCCGCGATGCCGTCCGGCGGGCCGGGATAGTCGCGATAAAGATCGTCGAGCGCCGCGATCGGGCTGCGCCAATGGCTGCCGATGCGGAAGCCGAGCGGACCGATGCGCAGCAGCTTCAGATGGCGCATGTCCGCTCCACCAGGCCGGCCGCGACCAGTTCGTCCAGCCGCACCGCCAGCGCCGCGGGGTCCGGATCGGCGAGGTCGAACCGCGCCGACAGCACCGCCAGCAGCCCGACCACGTCGCGAGGGCCCCCGGCCAGGATGTCGAGAATCTCCGGCACCGGCGCGTCGACGATATGGGTGATGCCCGAGGCGCGGTGATAGACCAGCGTCAGCGCATCCAGCGGCACAATGCGCAGGGTCGCAGGGTCGGCGGCGCGATAGAACACCGCCCGGCCCCTCAGCCGCGCGGCATCTGCAGCGAGGCGAAGCAGGTGAAGCCGCTGGTCCCGCGCTGCAGGCGGCGGATATAGTTGGTGTAGGCGCGGCTCGCCTGCGGATCCGTGCCCGGCAGCGTGCCGCCATTGAGCGCGCGCTTCACGTCCTGCGCCTTGAAGTTGCGCCCCGGTGCGGGAAAGGCACCCGGCGTGCGCGCCGCCACGACGCGGCCGTCTGCCGCGATGTAGCTGCCGGCGCGCGCCGGATCGGTCACCGGGATCTCGCACTGCAGGATCGAGGCGTTGGTCTGCGCCAGCGCGGGGCGAATCGAGACGATCGCCGCAGCGCTCGCAGCGCCGAGCATCAGCGCGCGCCGACGGGTCGGCATGTCTTCGGGTTTGGGATCGTCCATCGCCCCCTTCTTCTGCGCCCGCGCCCATTTCGCAATCGTAAATAGAGGCTCGTCTTGGGACGATCGGGCGCTAGAAGGCAGCCATGCTTTCGGCTGCCCGCTCCCGGATGATTCTCGCGATCGGCGTCGCCACCCTCGCGGCATTGGTGGGATTTCTCCTCAACGGCGACCTGCAGGTTGGGCTGGTGATGCTGGTCGGCGCGATCGCGGCGGTGCTGGTGGTCGCCATCGGCGGCGATCCCGCCCCGCCCCCACTCGCCGATGCGCTGGCAACCGACCAGGAACCCGCCTTCGGCGAAGTGATCGAGGCGATCGCCGAGCCGGTGCTGGTAATCGCCACCACGCGGGTGATCGCCGCCAATGCCGCGGCCCGCGCGCTGCTCGGCGACCATATCCTCGGCGAGGACGTGCGGCTCGCGATCCGCCACCCCGCCGCGGCCGAGCGCCTGCTCGATCCCGGCGAGGATCATTCCGCGGCGCCGATCCACCTGGTGGGCCTGGGCACGCGCGAGCAGCGCTGGGAAATGCGCGTCCGCACGCTGGAGACGGGCGAACGCGTCGTCCACTTGGTCGATCGCACCGGCAGCTACACGGCGGACCGGATGCGCGTCGATTTCGTCGCCAATGCCAGCCACGAGCTGCGCACCCCGCTCGCCTCGCTGCTCGGCTATGTCGAGACGCTGGCCGATGGCGCCGGCGAGGAGCCGGAGATCCGCCAGCGCTTCCTGAAGATCATGCACGACGAAGCACGGCGCATGGACCGGCTGATCAGCGACCTGATCTCGCTGAGCCGGATCGAAGCCGAAAAATATCGCGCGCCCGCCGAGTCGGTGCAGCTGGGCGACCTGATCCCGCAGGTGTGCGCCGAACTCGCCGGCAGCCCGCGCGCGGCCGATCTGGTGACCGAGATCGAAGCGGTGCCGCCGGTACGCGGCGACCGCACGCAGCTGAGCCAGCTTCTCCACAATCTGATCGGCAATGCGATGAAATATGGCCGGGGCGGCACGCCGGTCACGGTATCCCTGCGCAGCGAGGGCGACACGATGGTGCGCTTCGCCGTGACCGACCAGGGCGAGGGCATCCCGGCCGATCACATTCCGCGCCTCACCGAGCGCTTTTACCGTGTCGATTCGGGACGGAGCCGCTCGCTGGGCGGCACCGGCCTGGGACTGGCGATCGTCAAGCATGTGGTGGAGCGCCACCGCGGCCGGCTCGACATCGCGTCCGCCGTCGGGGTCGGCACCACCGTCACCGTGCGGCTGCCGATCGAACCGAGTGTCATAAAGTCGTAACGCGATTGCCGGATGGGCGAAGCGCGGGGCAAAGCGCAGACTCCGCGTTCCAAACACCGCCATCCTCGGGGAGCAAGAAGTGACGATGCTGGGTCGTCTAGCGCTGATCGCCTTCGGCACGCTCGCCCTGTCGGCGTGCGACGGCAGCGCCACGCGCGAAATCCGCGTCGTCGGCTCCTCCACGGTCTATCCCTTCACCACCGCCGTCGCCGAGGCGTTCGTCAATGCGCGCAGCGGCCGCAAGGCACCCGTGGTGGAATCGATCGGCAGCGGTGCCGGCATCCGCCGCTTCTGCGAGGGCGTCGGCGCGCAGTTCCCGGACATCGCCAACGCCTCGCGCCGGATGACACGCAAGGAATATGATCGCTGCGAGGCCACGCAGGTCGGCGAGATCATGGAGATCGTGATCGGCCTGGACGGCGTGGCGCTCGCCGAATCCAACCAGGGCCCGAAGCTCCGCCTGACCAAGCGCGACGTCTATCTGGCGCTCGCCGCCGCGCCGCTGGGCAAGCCCAACAGCGCGCGCACCTGGCACGACGTGAACCCGGCGCTGCCCGCCATCCCGATCCTGGTGATGGGACCGCCGTCGACCAGCGGCACCCGCGATGCCTTTGTCGAGCTGATCCTGGCCCCCGGTTGCCTGGAAGCCGATCCGAACGCCACCAAGCTGAAGGCCGAGGCGGATCCCGCCCAGTATGACGCCGAGTGCCGCCGCATTCGCGACGACGGCCCCTATGTCGACAAGGGCGAGAACGACAATCTGATCGTGCAGGGCCTCGCGCAGAACCCCAATGCGCTCGGCATCTTCGGCTATTCGTACCTCGAGGAAAATCAGAGCCGGCTGCACGGCGTGCCGATCGAGGGCATCGCTCCCACCTATGCGACGATCGCCGGCGGGCAGTATCCGGGTGCGCGGCCACTCTATCTCTATGTGAAGAAGCGGCACCTCAAGGCGGTCCCCGGGCTGAAGGACTTCCTGACGCTCTACACCACGCTCTGGGGTCCGGGCGGCCCGCTGGTGAAGCGGGGTCTGATCGCGGCACCCGATGCCATGCGCAAGGAAATGGCCGCCCGCGTCCAGGCGCTCACGCCGCTCGATCCGGCTGGACTGAAATGACGCCTTCCCCTTCCCGCTTCACTGAAATGGTCTGCCGGTGAATCCGTTCGCGCTGATGTTCCTGATCCTGGGTCTGGGCCTGATCGGCTGGCTCACGGCACGGGCGCGCGCGCAGCGGTTCGATCGCGGCGGCCGCAAGCGGCTGCATTCGCTGCCGATCCAGCATGGCTGGTTCGTCGGCATGTGGACCGTGCTGCCGCCGCTGCTGTTCCTGGTCGTCTGGTCGGCCGTCAGCCCCGGCCTCGTCCGCCAGACGGTGCTGCAAAGCCCCGCCGCGGCAGGCCTGTCCGACTTCGGCTTCGAGCGCGACTCCGTCCTCGCCCAGGCCCGTGCCGTTGCCGAGAATCCCTATGCGGCCGAGGCGGATCCGCTGGCGCAGCAGCTGGCCCCGGTCGTGCGGGAGGCGCGCAGCCGCTATGCCTGGACCGGCACCGCCGCGGCGATCCTGCTGGCCTTTGCCGGCGCCGCCTTTGCGCTCAGCCGCATCCGTGCCGATTTCCGCGCCCGCTCCAAGGTGGAGCGTACGCTGATGCTGGGCCTGCTGGTCGCGTCGCTGATCGCGATCCTCACCACCATCGGCATCTTCGCCTCGCTCTTCTGGGAATCGATGCGCTTCTTCGGCCAGGTGCCGATCACCCAGTTCCTGTTCGGCACCCATTGGAGCCCGCAGGTGATCGATGCGAAGAATCCCGGCGCCTCGCTGGGTGCGGTGCCGCTGTTCTGGGGCACCTTTTTCATCGGCGCGGTGATCGCGATGCTGGTGGCGATCCCGTTCGGGCTGATGAGCGCGGTGTACCTCACCCAATATGCCTCGCGCACTACGCGTCGCTGGATGAAGCCGACGCTGGAGATGCTCGCCGGCGTTCCCACGGTGGTCTATGGCTATTTCGCCGCCCTCACCGTCGCGCCGGCCGTGCGCAAGCTGGCGGTATTGCTGGGCGATCCCTTCGCCTCGTCCGAGAGCGCGCTGGCCGCCGGGCTGGTGATGGGCGTGATGATCATCCCGTTCGTGTCCTCGATGGCCGATGATTCGCTCGCCGCCGTGCCCACCGCGATGCGCGACGGCAGCCTGGCGATGGGGGCAACGACCAGCGAGACGATCTCGCGCGTGCTCGTGCCCGCGGCGCTTCCGGGCGTGGTGGCGGGCGTGCTGCTCGCGGTCAGCCGCGCGATCGGCGAGACGATGATCGTGGTGATGGCCGCCTCCGGCGCGGCGACGATCACGCTCAACCCGCTGCAGAGCGCGACCACCGTCACCAAGCAGATCGTCGACCTGCTGACCGGCGAGGCCGAGTTCGACAGCCCGAAGACGCTCGCCGCCTTCGCGCTGGGGCTGACGCTGTTCGTGATCACCCTGCTGCTCAACATCGTCGCGCTGCGCGTCGTGAAGAAGTATCGCGAAGCCTATGACTAAGCCCGCAGCCCCCCAGGCCGAACGCCGCCCGACCGACTGGAAGGGCGCGGCGATGCAGAAGCGCATCCGTCGCCGCTATGCGGCCGAGCGGCGCTTCCGCGCGCTCGGGGCCGCGGCGGTATTGTTGTCCGCGGCATTCCTGGCGTTCCTGCTGCTGACCATGGTGGCGCAGGGCTGGCGCGGCTTCACCGTGACCGGGCTGGCGCTGCCGATCGACCTGAAGGCCGCGCAGCTGAAGGTCACGCGCGACCAGCTGAACGGCCCCGCCGCCGATCTCGCGCTCGCCAGCGCCGGGATCGAGGATGTCGTGCAGAACGCCGCCACCGCCGCATTCGGCCCCGACGGCGCGAACTATCTGGCGCCGAGTGCTTGGGTAACCGTGCGCGACGCGGTGAAGCGCGATCCCTCGCTGCTCGAACGGCGGGCGACCGTCACCGTCCCGGCCGCTACCGGGTTCGACCAGGCGCTGGCCGGCGACGGCGATACGGCGATGGAGGCGGGCGTCGCGAACCTCCAGAATCAGGGCGCGATCACGCGGCGCTTCAACTGGGCCTTCCTCCACGAATCGGATTCGACCGATCCCGTCGCGGTTGGCATCTGGGGGGCGCTGAAGGGCTCGTTGCTCACCATGGCGATCACCTTCCTGATCGCCTTCCCGGTGGGCGTGCTCTCGGCGATCTATCTCGAGGAATATGCGCCCAAAAACCGCTGGACCGATCTGATCGAGGTTTCGATCAACAATCTCGCGGCGGTGCCTTCGATCATCTTCGGCCTGCTCGGCCTCGCCGTGTTCCTCGGCACCTGGGAGATTGGCGGCCATGTCTATGGCCCGATGCTGCCGCGCTCGGCGCCGCTGGTCGGCGGCGTGACGCTGGCGCTGATGATCATGCCCGTGATCGTCATCGCCAGCCGCAACGCGATCAAGGGCGTGCCGCCGTCGATCCGCGACGCAGCCCTCGGCATCGGGTCCAGCCCGATCCAGGTGGTGTTCCACCATGTCCTGCCGCTGGCGATGCCCGGCATCCTGACCGGCACGATCATCGGCATGGCGCGCGCGCTGGGCGAGACCGCGCCGCTACTGCTGATCGGCATGCGCGCCTTCATCGTCACGCCGCCGGGCAGCTTCACCGATCCGGCGACCGTGCTGCCGGTGCAGATCTTTCTCTGGTCGGACGAGGTCAGCCGCGGCTTCGTCGAGAAGACGAGCGCCGCGATCCTGGTGCTGCTCGCGGTGCTGCTCGCGATGAACGGGCTCGCCATCTACCTCCGCAACAAGTTCGAGACCCGCTGGTAATGACCGTCGCCTCCCCCGCCCCCCACAAGATGTCGGCCCGCGACGTCAGCGTCTTCTACGGCGACAACCATGCCGTGAAGGGCGTGTCGATCGACATCGACATGGACAAGGTCACCGCGTTCATCGGCCCTTCGGGCTGCGGCAAGTCGACCTTCCTGCGCACCTTCAACCGGATGAACGACACCATCCCGAGCGCGCGGGTGACCGGCGAGATCACGCTCGATGGCGAGGACATCTATGCCTCCGACATGGACGTGGTGCAGCTGCGCGCGCGCGTGGGCATGGTGTTCCAGAAGCCGAACCCCTTCCCCAAGTCGATCTTCGAGAACGTCGCCTACGGGCCCCGCATTCACGGGCTGGCATCGTCGAAAAGCGATCTGGAAGGCATCGTCGAGCGCTCGCTGAAGCGCGCCGGCCTATGGGAAGAGGTGAAGGACCGCCTGTCCGACAGCGGCACCGCGCTTTCCGGCGGCCAGCAGCAGCGGCTGTGCATCGCCCGCGCGATCGCCGTCGACCCGGAAGTGATCCTGATGGACGAGCCGGCCAGCGCGCTCGATCCCATCGCCACCGCCAAGATCGAGGAGCTGATCCACGAGTTGCGCGGCCGCTACGCGATCGTGATCGTCACCCACAACATGCAGCAGGCGGCCCGCGTGTCGCAGCGCACCGCCTTCTTCCATCTCGGCCAGCTGGTCGAATATGGCGAGACCGACAACCTCTTCACCGCGCCCCGCGAGGAGCGCACGAAGGACTATATCACCGGAAGGTACGGCTGATGGCATCGGGCCACGAACATACGGTCAAGGCGTTCGATCAGGATATCAGCCAGCTGCGCGCGCTGATCTCGCAGATGGGCGGGCTGGCCGAACAGGCGATCTACGATGCGATGAAGGCGCTGCAGCGCGGTGACGAGGCGCTCGCCCGGACCGTGCGCAAGAAGGACAAGCAGATCGACGCGCTGGAAGCCGAGCTCGAAAAGCTCGTCGTCCGCGTGATCGCCCTCCGCGCGCCGATGGCCGACGATCTGCGCGAGGTGATCGCCGCGATGAAAATCGCCGCGGTGATCGAGCGGATCGGCGACTATGCCAAGAACATCGCCAAGCGCGTTCCGATGATCCATGCCGAGGGCGAGGAGCGGATCGAGGCCGTCTCGATCCTCCCCGCCATGGGCCAGATCGCCGCCGACATGGTCCGCGCCGCGCTCGACGCCTTTTCGGCCCGCGACGCCAAGGCGGCGGCCGAGGTCCATGCCAGCGACAACGCGCTCGACGATTTCTACGATTCGATCTTCCGGACGCTGGTGACGTTCATGGTCGAAAATCCGCGCACGATCAGCCAGGTCGCGCACCTGCTGTTCGTCGCCAAGAATCTGGAGAGGATCGGCGACCACGCTACCAACGTCGCCGAAATGGTCTATTTTGCCGCGACCGGGCAGTATCTCGCCGATGCGGAAGCCGGCGAAAGCAGCGGGAGCTGAGGGGAACATATGGCACGGGTCAAGATGCTGCTGGTGGAAGACGATGCCGCGATCGCGGAGCTCGTCACCTGGCATTTCAAGCGCGAAGACTATGAAGTGAAGCACACCCCCGATGGCGAGGAGGCCCTGCTCCTCGCCAAGGAGGCGACGCCGGACATCGTGCTGCTCGACTGGATGGTCGAGGGGCTCTCCGGCATCGAGGTATGCCGCCGCCTGCGCCGCATGCCGGAGACGGCGAACGTGCCGATCATCATGCTGAC
>JAIYAA010000206.1 GCA_027489295.1 Sphingomonadales bacterium
CGCTCTCCGAACAGCGCCGTGCCGACGCGGATATGGGTGGCGCCGAGCGTCACCGCGGTTTCGTAGTCGCTCGACATGCCCATGCTAAGCCCGGCCAACCCATGGTCCCCCGCCAGCTTGGCGAGCAGTGCGAAATAGGGGGCGGCCTCCAGCCCGGCGGGGGGCACGCACATCAGCCCGGCAACCGGCAGCGCCGCCGCCTTCGCCTCGGCGAGCAGCGCGGGGAGTTCTGCCACCGGGCAGCCGCCCTTCTGCGCCTCGTCGCCAATATTGACCTGGAGGAAGCAGGCCGGGCGGCGATCCGCCTTGTCCATCGCGCGGCCAAGCGCGGTGACCAGCGACGGGCGGTCCACCCCGTGGATCGCATCGAACAGCGCGACGGCGTCGTCCGCCTTGTTCGATTGCAGCTGGCCGACCAGGTGGAGCGCGATGCCGGAAGTTGTCTCGCGCAACTGCGGCCACTTGCCCTGCGCTTCCTGCACGCGGTTCTCGCCGAACACCCGCTGGCCGGCATCGATCAGCGGCTGGATGGTCGCGGCGTCGTGCGTCTTGGAGACGGCGATCAGGGTGATGTCGGCGGGCTTGCGGCCGGCGATCTTGGCGGCGCGGGCAATCGCGGTTTGCACCGCGGCGAGCCGCTGGCTGGCATCGTCTTGAAGCATGCGCCGGGCTATAGGCATCGCGATGCCGACCCGCCACCCCCCAATACCGCGCCTGTGGCTGATGACCGATCCCCGGCTGGGCGACAGCCTATGGAATGCGCTGGAACGGCTGCCGCGGGGCAGCGGGGTGATCTTCCGCCACTATCAGCTGCCGCTCGCCGAACGCCGGGCCCTGTTCGCCCGCGTCTTGAAGGTGGCGCGGCGGCGCGGGCTGCTGCTGCTGCGCGCCGGTGCCGCTCCGATGCGGGGGGAGATGGGAACGCATGCCCGGCGCGGCCGGGGGTTCACGACCTGGCCGGTACATTCGCGGCGCGAGGCGTTGGCGGCAGTCCGGGCGGGCGCAGACGCACTGCTCGTCTCCCCGGTCTTCCCCACCCGCTCGCATCCGGGCGCGCCGGTGCTGGGGCCGGTGCGATTCGGACTGCTCGTCCGCGGCCTGGACGTGCCGGTGATCGCGCTGGGCGGCATGAATGCCAACAATACGCGTCGACTACGGTCTCTCGGAATACATGGCTGGGCGGCAATCGACGCATGGGCCCGCTGAGTTAGAAGCGGAATGCGGTGCCGATATAGATGGACTGGCTGTCGCGACGACCTTCGTCGTTGAACTGGATCAGCCGATCCCGCTCGCTCTTGTAACGCACGCCTGCGGTCACATCGAGGCGCCGCGAGATCGCATAGGAGCCGCCGATATCGAGCGAATAGCTGGGCTTGTCGCCGATCAGCACCGGGGTGCCGGCGAGCGGACGATCTTCGCTTGCGGCGATACGGCCGCTCACGCGCTTGCCGGCATAGCTGACCGCCACTTCGGAACGATCGCGGCTGCCCGGCTGGGTGCCGACCATGTCGATATGCGTCACGTCGCCCGAGACGGCGAAGCGACGCCAGCCCAGTGCGACGCCGAGATTATAGGCAATCGGTGCGAGGCTGACCGAAGCGGGCTTGGCCGTCGGCACGCGGGCCGCGGTTTCCACCGCGCGATTGGAAGCGGCGCGGACCGCGATGGTCACGCCACGATTCGCGCCGCTGCGCGACTCGGCGGGGGTGAAGCGGAACCCGGCGCCATTCATCCCGCTGCGCGCCAGCACGGCGGCAAGCTTGGGATCCGCGGCGGCGGGGGTGAACCCGCCGGTAGCGTGGAGCGCCATCGGTGCAGGTCGAACGGCCGCCTTCAGTGCGCGGTCTCGTTCCTGTGCCTGGAGCGTGGGCGAGACGAAGAGCCCGGCGGCGCAGAGCGCCCCCAGCCCAAGTCCCGACATCCAACGTACCAAGCGCATTTGCATACCTCTCTAATGGTGGGCTCTACCATGGAATCAAAGCGACGTTCCACCGGTGACAGCAATTTTCCCGGAGTGTTGCACGCAACCCACAGAATCGTACCAGCAGTAACCAATCAAGGACCATCGCGTCGCGCCTTGCTCCCGCCACATCCCAGCCTATAGATGCGAGCACTCATCCCTTGCCCGCTAGGAAGTACGACGTCCATGAACCGCCTGTTGCGCTTTGCGATCCTGGGGTCGCTCGCTGTTTCCGCCGCCGCCTGCAGCCATCACAAGAAGGGTGTCGACGCGGACCTGGCGGCATCGAAGGTGACGACGATCGGCGTGAACGCCTATCTGTGGCGCGCCACGCTGGACACGCTGAGCTTCATGCCGCTGCTCCAGACCGATTCGAACGGCGGCGTGATCGTGACCGACTGGTATGTGAACCCCAACGTCCCCACCGAGCGGATGAAGGTGACGGTGACCGTGCTCGACCAGGATCTGCGCGCCGATGCGCTGCGGGTCGCGGCGCTGCGCGAAGTGAACCGCAGCGGCGCCTGGGTCTCCGCGCCCGTGCAGGCCGCCACCGTCCAGAAGCTCGAGGACATCATCCTGACCCGTGCACGCGACCTGCGCCGCGCGGCCGTCGCGACCAAGTAATCGGAATCCCAATATGGCGTCTCGCTTCAATCCCTTGAAGGCGGACGCGGCGTGGCAGAAGGCGTGGGAGGAAAACCGCACCTTCGCCGCCCGCGACGATTCGCCCAAGCCGAAGTCCTATGTGCTCGAGATGTTCCCCTATCCCTCGGGGCGCATCCATATGGGCCATGTGCGCAACTACACGATGGGCGACGTGCTGGCGCGCTTCCGCCGGATGAAGGGCATGGAAGTGCTCCATCCGATGGGCTGGGACGCCTTCGGCATGCCCGCCGAAAATGCCGCGATGGAAAAGAAGGTCCATCCGGGCGCCTGGACCCGCCAGAACATCGCGACGATGAAGGCGCAGCTCAAGCGGCTGGGCTTCGCGCTCGACTGGACACGCGAGATCGCCACCTGCGAGCCTGACTATTACGGCCAGGAACAGGCGCTGTTCCTCGACCTATATGCAGCCGGGCTGGTCTACCGCAAGGAAAGCGCGGTCAACTGGGACCCCGTCGACATGACCGTGCTCGCCAACGAGCAGGTGATCGACGGGCGCGGCTGGCGCTCGGGCGCGCTGGTCGAGCGGCGCAAGCTCAACCAGTGGTTCCTCAAGATCACCGATTTCGCCGACGACCTGCTCGACGGGCTGAAGGGCCTCGAGCATTGGCCGGACAAGGTGAAGCTGATGCAGGAAAACTGGATCGGCAAGTCCGAGGGTCTGCAGTTTACCTGGAGCCTGTCCAACGGCGAAGGGCTGACCGTCTACACCACGCGGCCGGACACGATCTTCGGCGCGAGCTTCGTCGCGATCGCGGCGGACCATCCGATTGCGCAGGCCCTCGCCGCCGGCAACCCCGAGGTGCAGACGTTCATCGAGCGCTGCAAGCAGGGCGGCACCACCGCCGCCGAGCTGGAGACGCAGGAAAAGCTCGGCTGGAACACCGGGCTCACCGCGCAGCACCCGTTCGACGCGGGCTGGCAGGTGCCGGTCTACATCGCGAACTTCGTGCTGATGGACTATGGCACCGGCGCCGTGTTCGGCGTGCCGGCGCATGACCAGCGCGACTTCGAATTCGCGACCAAGTACGACCTGCCGATCCGCCGCGTCGTCTCCGAAGGCGACAAGACCGATCCCAGGTTCGACGGCACCGAGGCCTATACCGGCCCCGGCACGCTGGTGAACTCCCACTTCCTCGACGGCCTCGATGTCGTCGATGCCAAGCGCGAAGTGATCCGCCGCGCCGAAGAGGGCGGCTGGGGCACCGGCAGCAC
>JAIYAA010000090.1 GCA_027489295.1 Sphingomonadales bacterium
AGCGGCAGCGTCGCCACCAGCGTCGCGAAGAGCACGAACCAGCGTGTCTGCCACCAGTGCAGCCGAACCCCATTATCCATCGCGCCGCTTTAGTGCGGCGATGGGCCGGGCGACAAGCGCTTATGGTCGATCCGGTAGAGCGCATCCTCGCCGCCTGCCCAGATCCGGGTCATGCCAGCAAGCCGACGGGGGTCGATCGCAGGCGGATGGATCAGCCAGACATAGTCGAACGCGTCCCTGGGAAGCGTCGCCAGCGACTCGTCCAGCGTCAGGAAACCGGGTTCGAACGCGCAAGGCGTTGCCAGCACCATCTGGGAGGGATCGCTGTCGAACCCGGCCATGGCGGCGGGCGCGTGGAGGGTCAGCGGCGAACCGCCGGCCAGCCGCCACTGGTCGTTCGAGAAGGCACGGCGCTCGGCCAGCGCAAGGCCGGGCAGATGGTTGAGCCGCTGGTGCTTCCAGGGCTGGCCGCAGCGCTCGCCAACGAAGCTCACCAGCCGCGCAGCCTTGGGGATATGGTCGAGCGCCGCCAGCCGCTGGCGCCAGTCGGCGTCGTAGAGCGCGAGGCTTGCGGTGGTGCCGATCGTGCGGACGAGGAAGAAGGCGAGCGCTACCCCTGCGATGGTCGCGCGGCGCCGCTCGGTCATGCCGGGCCCGGCCTCCAGCGCGAGCAGGCCGAGCAGGAACAGGTACGGCACCAGCCGCATATCGGCATAGGCCGAATTGAACAGCATGAAGGGCAGCAGCACGAAGGCCGCGAGCACCAGCAGGAAGCCGCGGTGGAGGCGCGGCGCCAGCCCGGTGTCGGGATCGCGCCAGCCCTGGTACAGCAGGCTCACCAGCACCGCGACCGAGACCAGATCGAGCAGCTGCCAGCGATCGCGCACCACCGAGACCAGCCAGCCGATCTTGGTGCTCCACACGAAGAACGGTCCGGTCATCCCCGCCCCCGTGCCGTCGCGCCAGAGCAGCAGGAGCAGCGCCGGCGGCGCGAGCGGCAGCAGGCGGAGCGGCAGGCGTTTCCAGTCGCGCAGCTCGGCGCCGACGATGAACAGCCCCAGCATCCCCCAGCCGACGACATGCGCGAGCCAGATCGCCAGCGCGATCGGCACGAACAGTACGGCGCGGAGCATGAAGCGCTGCTGCCGCCCAAGCCGCAGCCACAGCGCGAAGGCGTTGAGCGCCAGCGCCATCGCCAGCAGATAGTTCACGAAGCCGAAGTGGAAGGCGTAGTTATAGGCAAGCGGGAGCGCCGCGATCGTCCAGGGGGTGACGCGGCCATGCACCTCGCGCGCGATCCACAGCGTGCCGGCGGCGGTCAGCATCACGGTGGCGATCACCACCGCCTTCACCGCCGGCAGCAGTCCCATCACCGGCGCCAGCGCCCACACCGCCAGATCGACGCCGAGATTGCCGACCAGCATCCAGCGGAAGCGATACCAGGCGGCCAGCGGCGTGGCATCGCCGTCCAGCATCACGCGAAAACGGCCGAGATGGCCGGGCAGGTCGGTCAGCGGCGGGACGGCGGGCCAGAGCAGCGGGACGGCGCTGAACAGCACCGCCGCCAGCGCGAAGGTCCGCGTCTCCCACCAGCGCTTGGGAATCAATGCGTCGTCCCGCGTCCGACCAGCCGATAGACCATCGGCGCCTCGCCCGGCCGCGACACCTGCGCCAGCCAGCCCGGCACCTGCCCGGCGCGGAGGGCACCAGCGAGACGGTGGGTGTCGTTGCCGGCCCCGCCCAGTTCGCCGAGCCCGTCGGGGCAAAGCGCGACATAGTCGACTCCCCAGTGCCGGGCAGTCGCCTCGGCCTCGGCGGTGGGGCGCAGGAACAGGTCGAGCATGGCACGATTTCCTTGGGTATTGCGGTGGTACGGGCCGGCGAGGAAGCGGTGCCGGGTGGCGGGGAGCAGAAAGCCGCTGAGGTCGATCGGCGCGGCGACCAGACCGGGCGGCAGCGCCGCGACGCGGGCAAGGGCGGCGGGCGCAGTGCAGTCGGGCATCGAGGCGGCAACCGCCTTGGGCGCAAGCGCGTCGCCCAGAAAAGCATAGATCAGGCCTGCAGAGGCCACCCAAGCTGCAGCGAGGGGTAGCGGGCCCCGCGCCCGCGCGGCGGCGATCATCGCGGCAAGCGCAGGCGCCCCGAGCAGGGCGGCGGCATAGGCGCCACGCAGCTGCGTCAGCGCGATCAGCACGGCGACGGTCTGGAAGCCGGCAAGGATGACTGCATCGGTCGTGCGGGCCCGCCAGGCGTGCCGAAACCCCGCCCCCAGCCCCACCACCGCGAGGCCCAGATAGGCGAGGCTGTGCCAGAGCGGCGCCGTCAGCACCGATTGCGCCTCTGCCACTTGCGCTAGCCAGACCCGGGCGAGCACCGGATCCACCGCGCCATAAGGATGCAGGCAACCCGGAGAGACGAGCGCCGCAGCGCCCACCGCCAGACCGCCGGCAGTGAGCATCACGTCGAACCGCCGCTTGCGGCTGGTCGTCGCGAATCCGGCAACCGCCATCGCCGCCGGGGCGAGCGCCACCAGCAGCGCCGCGCGCCACAGGATCGCGGTGAAGCCGTCGCAGGCGGGATAGGCCCAGCCGCTCGCCGCAAACAGCGTCCGCCCCGCCGCCAACGCCAGCAGCAGCACCGCGGCATAGCCGGTCATCCGCGC
>JAIYAA010000079.1 GCA_027489295.1 Sphingomonadales bacterium
CCGATCCCGCGACCGACGAAGCCCTTGCCCGCGCCCTGGCCGCGGATCCCAAACAGCGCGCCGAAAACCTGATGATCGTCGATCTGATGCGCAACGATCTCGGCCGCGTCGCGCGCGCCGGCAGCGTCGCGGTGCCACAGCTGTTCCATGTCGAGACCTATCCCACCGTCCACCAGATGACCTCGACGATCACCGCCCGCCTCGCCGATGGGCTGGGAGCCATCGACGCGCTGACGGCGTTGTTCCCCTGCGGATCGGTGACCGGCGCACCGAAGATCCGCGCAATGCAGGTGATTGCCGAAGTCGAACCCGATGCGCGCGGCGTCTATACCGGGTCGATAGGGAGGATCGACGTCGATGGCAGTGCCGAATTCAACGTCGCGATCCGCACGCTCTCCATCGCCGAACCCGGCCGCGCGACGCTGGGCCTCGGCTCGGGCGTCGTCGCCGATTCGAACGCCGGCAGCGAATGGACCGAATGCCTCGACAAGGGGGCGTTCGTGACCAGCGGCGAGCCCGGCTTCGACCTGATCGAGACGATGCGCTTCGATCCGGAAGAGGGCATCCTGCTGCTCGAACGCCATCTCGAGCGAATCCGCGAAAGCGCCGCCGCCTTCGGCTTCCCGTTCGACAGGCACGTCCTGCGCAACGAATTGCAGGCCGCCACCTTCCGCCTGCGCGACGCTGCGCGCGTACGGCTGCTGCTCGGCCGCTCCGGCGCGGTGGCGATCGGCATCGCCCCGCTGCCGGTGACGCCGCCGGGGCCGATAAAGGTCCGGATCGTACCCCATTCGGTGCCGCGCGAGGATTTCCGCCGTGCCCACAAGACCACGCGCCGCGCGTTCTACGACGCCCCCCGCCGCGCCGCCGGCACCTGGGAAGTGCTGTTCACCGACGCGGAAGGCTATCTGACCGAAGGCAGCTTCACCTCGATCTTCGTCGAGCGCGACGGTGTGCTGGTCACCCCGCCGCTGGCGCGCGGCCTGCTCCCCGGCATACTCCGCGCCGAGCTGATCGCCACCGGCCGCGCGGTGGAAGGCGAGCTGCGCCCCGAGGATCTTGGCAACGGATTCCTGCTCGGCAATGCGCTGCGTGGACTGGTTGCAGCCGTTACAGTTGCGGAAGGCGCCGAAGCGGACCTATAGGCGCGCATCTTTCCCGGAAAAGGCGTCTAGACCATGCAGACTTCCGCCGCGCTCCAGCGCATCCAGCCCTCCGCCACGCTCGCCATGACCAGCCGCGTGTTCGAGCTGAAGCGCGCAGGCGTCGACGTGATCGGCCTGGGCGCCGGCGAGCCCGATTTCGACACGCCCGAATTCGTCAAGGAAGCCGCGATCCAGGCGATTCGCGACGGCAAGACCAAGTACACCAATGTCGACGGCACGCCCGAGCTGAAGGCAGCAGTGATCGAAAAATTCAAGCGCGACAATGGCTTGGACTATACCGCGCAGCAGGTGACGATCAATGTCGGCGGCAAGCACACGCTGTTCAACGCCATCGTTGCAACGGTGGAAGCCGGCGACGAAGTGATCGTCCCCGCGCCGTATTGGGTCAGCTATCCTGACGTAATCCAGTTCGCGGGCGGCACGCCGGTGTTCATCGCCGCCGGCGCCGACCAGGCCTACAAGATCACCCCCGCCCAGCTCGAGGCGGCGATCACGCCCAGGACCAAGTGGGTGATCCTCAACTCGCCGTCCAACCCGACCGGCGCCGCCTATTCGGCCGCCGAGCTGAAGGCGCTGGGCGAAGTGATCGAACGCCACCCGCACGTCTGGGTGTTCGCCGACGACATGTACGAGCACATCCTGTACGACGGCTTCGAATTCGCCACGATTGCGCAGGTCTGCCCGTCGCTCTACGAGCGCACGCTGACGGTGAACGGCTGCTCGAAGGCCTATGCGATGACCGGCTGGCGCATCGGCTTCGCCGGCGGCCCGGCGCCGCTGATCAAGGCAATTGCCAAGCTTCAGTCGCA
Organism: Sphingomonadales bacterium; assembly: GCA_027489295.1. The sequence continues at coordinate 1,976 of JAIYAA010000079.1, forward strand.
GTCGACCTCGAACCCGTGCTCGATCGCCCAGGCGGCGGCCGTCGCGGCGCTGACCGGCGACCAGAGCTTCCTCAAGGACCGCGCCGCCGCTTTCCAGACGCGCCGCGACCTCGTCGTCTCCATGCTGAACGACATCGACGGCATGACCTGCCCGACGCCCGAAGGCGCCTTCTATGTCTATCCGGAATTCAGTGCGCTGATCGGCAAGACCACGCCCAAGGGCAAGGTGATCGCCACCGACGAGGATATGATCGGCTATTTCCTCGACGACGCCCGCGTGGCGGCGGTGCACGGTGCGGCGTTCGGCCTGTCGCCGGCGATGCGGATCAGCTATGCGACGTCCGAGGCGCTGCTCCGCGAAGCCTGCACCCGCATCCAGACGGCCTGCGCCGACCTGCGCTGAGGGACCTGTAACGCGGGGGCGTCTTCGTCCGTATATGAGGGTATCATGACCCGAAGCACGTTGAAGCTCCCGCTCTCCCTCGCCGCGCTTGCCGGCGGCGCCTTTCTGCTGATCGCAGCCGGCGGCCTGCGCGTCGAGAAGGTGTCGGCGGTCGCCGTACCGCCCCCCGCGATCGACGTGTCGAAGGCGAAGAAGCCGCAGACCGCGGTGTTCGCCGGCGGCTGCTTCTGGGGCATGGAGGCGGTGTTCCAGTCGGTAAAGGGCGTCCAGTCGGTCACCAACGGCTATGCCGGCGGCACCGCCGGCACCGCCACCTATGATCAGGTCTCGACCGAGACGACCGGCCATGCCGAGGCGGTGAAGATCGTTTATGATCCCACCCGGGTGAGCTACGGCACGCTGCTGCGGGTCTATTTCTCGGTGGCGCACGATCCGACCCAGAAGGGCGGCCAGGGACCCGATCGCGGGCCCAGCTATCGCAGCGCGATCTTCCCGCAAAATGCTGAACAGCGCCGCGTCGCCGAGGCCTATCTCGCCCAGCTCGGCCGCGCCAAGGCGTTCCCCAAGCCGATCACGACCAAGTTGGAGGCCGGCGGCTTCTATCCGGCCGAAGACTACCACCAGGACTTCTTCTGGCGGCATCCCACCCATCCCTACATCATGCGCTGGGACAAGCCGAAGGTCGCCGCCTTCCGCGCCGCCTTCCCCCAGCTGGCAAACTGACCGGGCGGGCGTATCGCGATCAAAAATCGATCGCGATGCCCTTCAGCTCCCAGTCGCCATAGCGGACGGGATCCTTCTCCAGCGGGTCCTTCTCGGGCCGTTGCATCGGCTCCGGCTTTGGGACCGGCGGGCTCTTCGAGAGATAGGCCGGTGGCGTCACATGCGCGGGTCGCTTGCCCATCGGGATTGCCTTCCTTGGTTGCCCGGCCCATGTCGGCGCCCAAAGGAGCATGGTCAAGTGAACGGTTGGGTAGCGCAGGGTCGAACAGCAATGACGATGGGAGTGCGCTGACCATGGCCCGCCCGAACACGCGCCGCGCGCCCGAGCGCGAGCCAGACGCCCCCGGCGTCCCCGCCCGCCGCGCCGCGCTCAAGCTGCTCGATGCAGTGCTGCGCCGCGGCCTCGCCCTCGAACAAGCGCTGGATTCCGCCGCGCAGGGGCTGGCACCCAACGACCGCGGCCTGGCCCATGCCATCGCCGCCGAGGCGCTGCGCCGCCTGCCCGATCTCGATGCGCTGATCGATTCCGCCACCCGCCAGCGCCTGCCGGACGACGCCAAGGCGCGCTTCGCGCTGCGGATCGCGCTGGTCCAGGCGATTGCCCTCGGCACCCCCGGCCATGCCGCGATCTCGACGGTGCTGCCGCTGGTCGATGGCGGGCCGCGCAAGCTGGTCCACGGCGTGTTCGGCACGCTGATGCGTGGGCATGCGACGCTGCCCGACGTGCCGATGCTGCCTGATCCGGTGGCGCTGCGCTGGCAGGCGCAGTGGGGCGACGCGGTGGTACAGGCCGCCTGCGAGGCCATCGCGACGCCGCCCCCCCTCGATCTCAGCCTGAAGACCGACGACGGGACGGTGGAGGGCGCGGCCAGCCTCGCCCCGCGCCACGCCCGGCTCGAACCCGGCACCAGCGTGCCCGATCTGCCCGGCTTCGCCGAGGGCGACTGGTGGGTGCAGGACCTCGCCGCCTCGATCCCCGCGCGGCTGATCGGTGCCGGCACCGGCACCGCACTGGACCTCTGCGCCGCCCCCGGCGGCAAGACGCTCCAGCTCGCCGCCGCCGGCTGGCAGGTGACCGCAGTCGACGTCGCCGAGAACCGCCTCGCCCGCCTCCGCGAGAATCTGGAGCGCACCGGCCTCGCCGCGCAGATCGTCACCGCCGATCTGCTGACGTGGAGCCCCGCCGCCCCCGCCGATGCGGTGCTGCTCGACGCGCCTTGCAGCGCCACCGGCATCTTCCGCCGCCACCCGGACGTACTCCACCGCGTCCGTCCCTCGCTGATCGCAGAGATGGCCGAGCTGCAGGCCAAGCTGCTCGACCGCGCCGCCGCATGGGTGAATCCTGGCGGCACGCTGGTGTTCGCCACCTGCTCACTCGAGCCCAGGGAAGGCGAAGCGCATCTTGCCCCCTTCCTCGCCGCGCATCCCGAATTCGCGCTGGTACCGGCCACCGCGGACGAACTCCCCGCCGGCATTGCGCCGCGCGAGGACGGCGCGGTGCGCGTCCTGCCGGGCATGCTCGCCGATCAGGGCGGGCTCGACGGCTTCTTCATCGCCCGTTTCCGCCGCCGCTGATCGCGCTTCCGGGGCCCTTCGTCCCGCCTGTGCAGCAAGCTGTGGATAAGTCTGTGGAGAAACGGTGCGTACCCGGTGGGCACCCGCCCCCTCCGGTTGCGCCCGACTCCGCCCTTCCCTAGGAGACGACCATGTCCGTCCGCATCGCCCCTTCGATCCTCTCGGCCGATTTCGCACGGCTCGGCGAGGAAATCCGCGCCATCGACGCCGCCGGCGCCGACTGGATCCATGTCGATGTGATGGACGGGCATTTCGTGCCGAACATCACCATCGGCCCGGCGGTGATCAAGGCGCTGCGCCCGCACACCGCCAAGCCGTTCGACGTCCATCTGATGATCGCGCCGGTCGATCCGATGCTCGCCGCCTTCGCCGATGCCGGCGCGGACACGATCTCGGTCCATCCCGAGGCGGGTCCGCACCTCCACCGCACGCTCCAGACGATCAAGGCGCTGGGCAAGCGCGCCGGCGTCGTGCTGAACCCGGCAACGCCGGTCGATGTGGTCGATCACGTCATGGATCTGGTCGACCTGATCCTGGTGATGAGCGTGAACCCCGGCTTTGGCGGGCAGAAGTTCATCGAAAGCCAGCTGCCCAAGATCACCGAACTGCGCCGCCGCATCGACGCGAGCGGCCGGGCGATCGACCTCGAAGTCGATGGCGGGGTCGACCGCGAGACCGCGCCGCGCGTGATCGCCGCCGGTGCCGATGCGCTGGTCGCCGGCACCGCGACCTTCACCGGCGGTCCCGGCCAGTACGCCACCAACATCGCCGCGCTGCGCGGCGCTTGACCGATCCGGCGCCGGACTCCGCCGCCGACGGGGTCGAGGAAGGCAAGCGGCTGATCCGGGTGGGCGGCGACCGCGGGCTGTCGCTGGCCGACCGGATCGCCGATCGCTTCCAGCGCCTTGCCTGGCGCTCGCCCTTCTACGCGATGCGGCTGAAGGGGCGCCACCCGCTCAAGCTGCTCACCGCCGCCGATGATCCCTTTTTCGGCGATCCGCAGCGCGGCAATGCGCTGCTCGACGGCGAACTGCGGCTGTGCGGCGAGGTCCGCACGATCGAGAGCCTCGATTTCGCCAAGCCCGACTGGTCGCCCGCCTTCACCCAGCATCTCCAGGGCTTCGCCTGGCTGCGCGATCTGTCCAGCGTCGCCACCCGCCAGCAGGGGGCGCCGATCGCCGAAGACGTCATGCGCCGCTGGCTCAAGGTGCACGGCGAGCAGGTGGCGGATCCCGCCTGGCGCCCCGATCTGGTCGGCCGGCGAATCCTGGCCTGGGTGGCGCACGCGCCGCTGATCCTGTCGTCGACCGACCAGGTCTATCGCTCGGGGGTGATGCACGCACTGGCCCGCGGTGCCCGCCACCTCGATCGCAGCGCCGACAAGGTGCCGCTCGGCGTGCCCCGGCTGGCGGCCTGGGCCGGCCTCGTCGTGGCGGGGCTGGTGCTGCCGGGCGGCGACCCGCGCCGC
>JAIYAA010000189.1 GCA_027489295.1 Sphingomonadales bacterium
GCCATGCATCTACTTTTCTAGCAATACCTCGCTTCTGATGGCCCATTCTAATGCGGCCCAGCTAAGCCCCATCGTCGCTCTCACGAGTGAATATTGCGATGTGCTCCAGTGCGCCTCCCGTTTCTTCTTCGCGCGTCGTTGCGAAGACTCAAGAGGATGGCGCCGATGAAGCGACAACGCCGTGAATCCGCCTCACCGAACCTCGCCCCCCCCCGATAAAGGACAAAACATGAACGACGGTAAATATGCGCATCTCGACCGCGCGGCGCTCATTCGCCTTCTGGACAGGCGGGACGCTGAGCGCCGCTTTGGCCTCGTCTGGGAGCGCGACGACATCGAAGCAGACCGTGCCCTCAACGACGACTTCATCGCGCTGGAGCACGATGTAGAGCTGAGCTGCGGCAGCGGCCTTCAGCGCAATCTGGTGATCGAGGGCGACAATTTCGATGCGCTTCGAGTGCTGAGATCGACGCACGCCGGCAAGGTCAAGGTCATCGCAATCGACCCCCCGTACAACACCGGCGCGCGCGACTTCATCTACAACGACAGGTACGTCGATCGCGATCACGCGTTTCGTCACTCCTTGTGGCTCGAGTTCATGTATGCGCGGCTGTCACTGGCGCGAGAGCTTCTGCGCCCCGATGGCGTCATTCTGGTCAACATTGGTGAGGAGGAACATGCGCACCTTGCTATGCTGATGGACCAATTGTTCGCCGGAATGAAGGTCGGAACGTTCGTCTGGAGGACCCGGCAGGGTGCCAACGATGCCGGCGGCGCCTTCTTCACTCAGGACCACGAATATGTGCTCTGCTATGCAGGACCCGACTTCCGGTTCGGCGGCCACGAAAAGAGCGACAAGCTGTACTCCAACCCCGACGATGATCCCAGAGGGCCATGGAAAAGCGCTGACATAACCAAGGCGCACACCCATGTTCAGCGGCCGAACACCTACTATCCGATCCGGAACCCTGAAACGGATATATGGTACCCCTGCAATCCGGATTCCGTTTGGCGGTTTGCCTCGCGGGAGCGGATCGCGCCTGGACAAAAGCTGCGCACGAAAACGATGGAGGAATGGATCGAGGAGGGCCGCATCCTGTGGCCACGGGATGATCGTACCGTGACCTACGCGACCCGTGCCGAGATGAACGCTGCCATTGCCGCTGGCGAGGCCCCATTCGTTTTGCGAGCGGATCTGCCTCGCCTCGACGAGCTTGTAGGAAAAAGGCTGGGCTATGGTCGGCCGCAGTTCAAGCGCTTCCTGGCCGACAGGAAAAGCGACTCTAAGCCCCTGTCGTCGTGGATCGTCGCCACATTGGCGGACAAGGTCGAGAAGGCCAGCGGCGCCGATGACGTGACCACGCTGACGGTGGGCACCAACACGGAAGGCACGGCTTCGATCCAGGCAATTCTCGGCGGCAAGGCGTTCACGTTTCCGAAGCCGGTAAGCCTGCTGCGCGCCCTGATCTCGCAGGCCACGTCCGCAGACGAGGGGCACATCGTCCTCGACTTCTTCGCAGGCAGCGGAACAACCGGCCAGGCGGTGTTGGAACTGAACGAAGCGGACGATGGCGATCGGCGCTTCATCCTGTGTTCGAGCACCGAAGCCACTCGCGACGAACCTGAAAAGAACGTCTGTCGAGACGTCATGCGCCCTCGGCTGGCGAACGTGATCTCGGGCTATGTGTCACGCACCAAGGGGAAGAAGACGAAGGGGGAACGTCGCGTGCCCGGTCTCGGTGGCGGCTTCGCGTATCTCCGCGCGCGTCGGATTCCGCCGGCGGAGGTGCGGATGCACACTTCGGACGAGCAGATATGGATCGCTCTGCAGATGCTCCACACGGGCACGGTCGGCGACACCTATCGGGATGGATCCATGTACGTGCTCCGTCTTCCCGAAGGCAGCCTGATCTACATGCCAGACGAAGGTGAGGACGCTCTTGCGCGACTGTCGGAAGGCGGCGCGCGCGCTGCTCCCGCGGTGGTCTATACCTGGCATCCGGGCGCGGTGGCGCAGCAGGTTGGGCACGAAAGCATCACTTTCCAGAAGATTCCCGACGATCTGACGTCACAGTTCAGGGCTTGGTTGCGCTGAACCATCGCATCGCCGATATGCCAGCTTGATGAGCTGATCTGGTTCTGGTTCGAAGGACCCCGTAGGCGGCGACTAGGGCCTTCGGCTAAAAATTCCGCTGGGCATCAGCTTGAGTGTTGATACCGGTGCGTAGTTTCAACATCGCGTCATCCACCAAACGTCAAAAGGCATCTTGGTTTCGGCCGATAGACGACACACGGCAATCCTGCTTATGCAGTGACGCCATCCTGTCCCCTCCACGCTATAGCGACGCAGCCCGTCTGAGCGTATGGAGGTCATCCACACGCAACGCGCTCATGCACGCGCCGGGCAAGAACCATGCACGCCTCTAAAAATCACATTTTCAATGACCGCCACATTGAGGTTTCGAAGCAGGGGCCATTGCCCGGCTTTGAGGCGTCGACCGATCAGGGGGTGAGGCCAGAGCAAGGGACTCCGGATGAACTCCCGCGCCCATGCACCGCGCACGACGCCTGTGATACCATCAATCCGGTAGCGCTGACCCATCTCACAGGCGAGGACGGAAACGCCTTCCTGCTGGCATGCAACGACAAGCGCCCAAATCAGGCGCTGATCGACATCTTCGCGCTTCACGCTCAGGTCGCGAATAGCTCCAAACACGACTAACGCAGGGCGGCCGAAGTCGTGGGAAGCTGCGAGCATCTCGTTGGCTTCTGTGCCGTGCGGGATTTGCTCGAGCGACGGCCACAGTCCGATTGCTTCACTCGCGCCACTGGAGCTGGGAGCATCGGGTTGGCAGTCACACCTGCAAATCAATATGTCATCAGCGGCACGTTAAGCTCGCCGGCTTCAGCGGGCGGAAGGTCGCCGATGGCGCCCATACATCCATTAGCTCCGCGGCGCCCGCCTGCTGGCAGCCACTCTATCTGAATGCCGGAATAGCTGCCGCGCTCTTCCTTCAACGAGTTGTGCATTATATGATCACGACGGTTTATAACATGGACTGACCCGGATCGCTCGAGCTCCGCTTTTATGCACTTAACGTTACCTCCCGAAGAATTGCAGTTCTCGTAAACGGCGGGAATTTCAAGAGCGACGATCTTGAGAGATCTGCGTGCGCTGGCAAACTTTTGCCCCCAACAGCCTTTAGTTACACGGCAAACAGAGTGTCCGACTATTGAGATGTGGAAAATGCGATCTATTTTTCTGTGATTGAATTTGCTTAATCGGGCGGCACTCTTCTTCGCGCCTGTTTACATTTGGCGCTTTTCTTGACGCGACAGCTCGCGCGTGCTACTTAATAAACATGGAGATCGAAATGATCAGGATACTCGATCCGCATAATATAGCGGAACGCGCGAAACTTCTTTCTCATAGAATTTATGCTGCTGCCGTAGATGCAAACCCTGATTTGCTGACTGATGCCGTAACTTTGATTGATCGCGGAATCAGCGATGGTGGTGGAACAATCGGGCATTATCTATGGCAAAATCTTCTGAAGAATCCCTGGCGAGACATAAAGCAACGCATGCTTGAGGACACACCTGAAGGCAGACTTCTTCGATCAAATAGTCCTTTTTCGCATATTATTGGGGTTCAGGATACCGATACGAGGATACGGATTTGGCAATTGGCAAAAGCAGAGTTATGCAGCCAGGCGACTTGCAAAGAGTAGTGAGTAGCTTGGCTGATATTTTCTCAGACTTCTCGCTGACCCATCCCCTGGCTCCAGGACACCGGGAGCTGAAAAATAGCTGGGGCATTTAGAAGCCGCAGAGACCCTTACGGTTGCTGGCCTATCGACATGTCTTCGATCAAGTCAACGAAAAGGGTCGGCATCTTCTGCCCTCACAACATGGCTGGATCCGGTAGATCAGCTACATCACCGTCCCGCTATATCGTCAGGCCGTTTTGCTGCGCCCATTCCGGCCACCACGCACCTGTCATATCTGTCGAGCAGGGCACATCGGCCAGCAGCACGAGTATCATGCCGAGCAGGTTGCTCACGCCTTGAACATGCCGGCCGATCCCTGTTTCCCCCAGGAGACGGCTACACTCGTCAAGCTCCTTGATGCGGTCCGCCAACCTGCCAAGGATCTCGACGCGATCGAACGCGCCTTCCTGGGTTATCCCCTCCAAAATAGCTTTGCTGATGGGTTCTGGCACGTTGAGATTCCTCAATGTACAAGTTCGCGATTTGCCGACAATCGAGCGGGCGATTTCCGGTTCTCTTGCACGTTAATCTGGAAGTAGGCTGCTTTCTCGCTCAGCAGCACAACTTCTTGCGCCAGCTGCCGCGCCGCCGCAGAAGTCTCCTCAACCATCGCGGCATTCTGCTGCGTCGCTTGATCCATGCCAACAAGAGTGGTGTTTATCTCGCTGACAGCCTTCGATTGCGACCGGTTTGCTGCGGTCATCGCTTCAAGCTGAGATTTCACCTCGTCAACATCGCTCGCGATCGCACTGAAAGCCGAATCCACACGCTTGACCATGTCCACAGCGCCTTCGACCTCGACCTGCGTCGTGGTGAGCTGATCACGTGCTCTTCCCGCCTCCTCCTCCGCTCGCATGGCGAGAGCAGAAACAAGGTCTGCGACAACAGCGAAACCCCGACCGGCTTCGCCAGCACGACCTGCCTCAACAGCCGCGTTCATGGCAAGCACGCGGGTCTGGAATGCGATCTTGTCGAGCCCTTCGATAACGCTATCGATGCCTTTCGCGCTCTCGTGCACCCTGCTCATCGCTTCTACGGCCTGCCCGGCGGTCGCGCGCCCCGCGCCTACCGTCACTACAGCATCCTGAGCCCGTGCAACCGTCTGAGAGGCAGACCTGACAGTCTGCACAAATCTCTCGTCAATCTGCGCGACTGCAGCGGTGGTCTGCTCTAGCGCTGCTGCGTTCGCTTCGGTTCGGCGTGCCAAATCTTCCGATGCGTGCGCAATCTCGGACGAGCCACCCTTGATAGCGGAAGCACTGGTGCTGATCGCAGACAACAGCGACCTGAGGTTTTCAACCGTCTCATCAAACGCGGTCTCCAGCGCTTTGTAGGCGGCGGGGAGGCGCCCCGTCATAGCTTGCCGAAGATCGCCTGCTGCCAACGCAGCAAGACCATCACTTACTGTGCCGATAATCGTCCGTAATTCGTCGGCCTGATGCTGCCGCTCGCGTTCTGTCTCGGCCTCCACCGCTGCACGTCGGACACTTTCCGCATCAAGTGCACTCAGCAGCTGTGTCATACTGCTCGCCATCAGCGTGAGAGCCGCCGCCTCGGCGATCAGGATAACCGCGTGCAACAAGATGCGCGCGATCCCGCCGCCGTTGGTAAAAACCCAGCCTGGTACGATCATGCCCAAGAGCAGGTGGTGAACCGCAATCACTGCAGTACCTGCGATAAGCGCACGCGCGTCACATAGCACCGCGCTCGCGGCCAACGCCGCGAAAAAGATCATGTGCAAATCGACCTGCCAAGCGGCGCCGCGGGCAAGGACCAGCAGGAGCGCAGGCTGAGCCACAATCGTCATTGTGACGATCATACGGGAGGTTGGATCCACCCTGCCACGAGCGGCCAAGGCAAGCGGATAGGCAGCAATCAGGATGGCTACGCCGCCCAGTACCACGTCTTGAACAAGAGCGGCACCGATCATGGATGCGACCATCATGGCCGTCATCAGCAACGCAAGCAGCCGCATCCCGGACATCCGGATGCGCTCCATCGATATGTTTGTCATTTTTCCCTCAGCGTTAGAGGCTGACCGCAAAAGGCTGGTGTTCCTGCGACGACTAGAACACCGTTGCTTAGCATGCCGAAGAACAACGAAGACCGTCGGCCGAATACTAACCTCGACCCTCGCACGGCACCTATCCCGACGGGCATCGCGCCAGCTTGCGCGATCTCGTCATCAAGCCGCGAGGCTGCCGCTGATGTCAGCGGGATCAGCAGCATCGATCCCTGCGCTGGAGGGATCAGCGTGGCCGCCCCGACAACTGACAGGAGGATCACCTGTAGCCCAGCCGCAAGCCTGCCCTTGGGCACCGCTCCCCGTCCTCTCCTGTCAACGTGCATTATTCAATCATAGAGCGGAACGGCGCAAGACACTGCGCAGACACAAACAAATTCGCGAAGCGGCTCACCTTACCGGTGCTGCTTTAAGATTTGTCCTGCACGAAGCGGGAACACTCCACCCTCTCCTTTCGCACTACGAAAGGAGAGGGTGGACGAGTGGATAGAGGTTCTCACCCGCTTGCAGCAGCGCCAACTGCGATGAGGTAACAGAACTTCGCTCCGAAATCTCACCTTCTGCGATCAGAACTGCTTGCGCGCCCGAACACTCGTCGACATTGCCCTCTCGTCCGCCGCTCCGCGGAAGCCGAGATTGACCGAGAACTGCCAATCCGCCGGGAGCTCTAGATCGATGCCCGGCGCCAGCACGAACTGCTCGCGCCCCCAGCTTTGTGCACGCAGCCGGTAAACGGAGGGTCCAGCAATGTCAGCATAGTCCACGCCTTGCAGTGACCCGCCCTGGAACTCATGCTGCCACTCGCCGCGTAGGTTCACCGTCATCGAACCACTCGGAAGAGCCTGGCGAAGCGCCGTGCGGAAACCAAGCGTCCCAGTGGTGGAGCGGATAGAGCGAGAGTCGAAGCGGAGGTCGTAGACGCCGGCGCCCTCCTCCACATAGCCATGAAGGCTGCCGTTGCTCGTGGCCGCCCTCCCATAGACCGACCAGCCCAAAGGCCCACTCAGACGGTCAATGCCCATGGAAAGCGCGAAGCTCGTGAGGCGGCTGGAGCGTTCACCCGAAGCAAGCGCTCCCGTCGTCGCGTCGGTGCGGCGCGTGCGGAAGGTCATCCAACTGGTGGTGGCCACGCCGTCGACGAACAGCCCAGGCACCGGTGCGGCGCTGCCGTAGAGTGCAAGCGTGGTGCCTTTCGAGAAGAGGCGAGCCTTGCCTCCGTCAATACGGCTGATGTCCCGGCTTAGACCCGCACCAGCGCCCAGGAACAGCCCTTGGCCCAGCTTTGCATCGACACCGCCGCTGAGCCCGCTCGTCGCAGCGCTGATCTTCGCGCGGCCGGTAGCAGCGTCGCGTGTTCCCAGTTCCACGGTGCCGCCGCTCCAGACGGCAACGCTGCGACAGCCCGTATCCACGCCACGTTTTGCGTTGGCGCGCTGCTGCTGTCGCGTTTCCTTGGTGCGATCGCTGCTCCGCATTTCGGCTGGATCGTCGCTACGGGGTTCCGCTGCAGGTGGAGCGGCGTCGCGCGAAGCCACGCGCACACCGTTGAAGGAGTGCCCGCAATCACCGTGCAGCGTTTCGGCACGCCGCAGGAAGTTGGAGACCTGCGCCTGAGAGAAGCGACGCGCAGCTTCGGCTTGCCCGTCGCTGATTGCCTGCACCACCGGATCGGCGGACGGATCGGGTCGGCGAGTGACGTTGACCGTCACCACCGCCGGCGCGGACGTTCCGAACGCATTGGTGAGGGTGTATTGGACCAGGACCGCACCGCTGAAGCGCGCCTTGGGCGTGACACGAGCCTTGAAACTACGGCTCGTGCCGCTGCCGCCAGGGACGATCTCGGCGGCCGCCTCCTGGGCCGGCGAGACGCTGACGATGGTGGCATCGACGAACGGCCCCTCGGTAGCGCCCGCGGTGAGGTCGACCAGAACCGGCTGCCCATCCAGCGTGTTCGCCGTCAGGGCCTGCGCCCTCGGGATCCTCCCAACCACGTTGATGACAACCGACGCGGGAGCAGATACGCCGCCGGGGCCCACCGCAGCGAACTGGAAGCTGTCCGGGCCGTGATAATTTGGATCCGGCGTATAGATCGCGATTACCTGGCTGGGCAGCTCGAGCATGCCGAACACGGCAAGCGCCGCCATGATGCCCGGCGTACCGCCGGCCCGCATGGCCACCGTGCGGGTGATTGCCACCGACCCGTGTTGCGGTTGACGCACGATCCGGATGTCGGTGTACTCGCCGGACACGAGGTTGGTCAGGTTGATTGCGACATTCTGGCCCGCTTTGGTTTCGGTGTTCGCCGGAACGCTTGCGGATGTCGAATCGGCGGCCACCGGCGGCGGCGGCGGTGCGATCACGATAGAGTAGCGCTGCGCGAGCACTGCGCCATAGGCATCGGTCGCCGTCACGCTGGCTTCAAAGCTGCCGTCTGTCGCAGGCATGCCGGTGATCGCGCCGGTCGTGGCGTTGAGGGTCAAGCCTGCCGGCAGTCCGGTTGCGGAGAAGCTGTACGGGGCCGTGCCCCCAGAAGCGGTGATGGTCTGGTTATAGGCCGCACCAACAGTGCCATTCGGCAAACCCCCGGGTGCCGGGCTGAACACCAAGGTAGGTGCTGAGACAGTCACCGTCACGGTCGCTGGTGCACTGGTGCCGGCAGCGTTGGTGGCCGTATAGGTAAAGCTGTCGGTACCGGAGAACCCGGCATTGGGGGCATAAGCGATCGCGGTACCGGTGGCGGTCGCAGTGCCGTGGGCAGGTGCGGTTGCACCCGCCACGCTGGTGGCAGCACCGCCCGCAAGACTGCGCGGGACGGCGGTCGCGCTGCTGTTCGCTGCGACCGCGACAGTAGCGGCTCCGGCCACCGGCGCCTGAACGCTGATCGATATGGTGTAAGTCGCAGCTCCCGTCGCGCCATGCCCGTCCGTAGCGGAGATCGTCACGTTGTTGCTGCCGGCGATCGTCGGCGCGCCGCTGATCACGCCCGTCGCGGCGTTGATAGTGAGGCCTGCGGGCAGCCCCGCCGCGGTGAAGCTATACGGCGAGGTGCCGCCCGTTGCCGTGATGGTCTGATTGTAGGCGGTTCCGACGGTGCCGTCGGGCAGCCCACCAGGTGCCGGGCTGAAAGCGAGGGTGGGCGCCGAGACTGCCACGGTCACCGTTGCCGGAGCGCTAGTACCGCCGGAGTTGCTGGCGGTATAGGTGAAGCTGTCCGCTCCCGAGAACCCAGCATTCGGCGTGTAGCTGACCGCTGTGCCGGAAGCGGTTGCCATTCCATGGGAAGGGACAGTTGCAACCGCCACGCTGGTGGCAGCGCCGCCCGCGAGGCTGAGCGGCACGGCCGTTGCACTGCTGTTCGCTGCAACAGTGAAGGTTGCGGCACGAGCCACAGGGGCCTGGACGCCGATCGCTACGGTATAGGTCGCCGATCCTGTGGCGCCGTGCGCGTCCATAGCGGAGATGATTACAGTGTAGCTTCCGGCAGTTGTCGGGGTGCCACTGATGACACCTGTCGCGGTGGTGAGGGACAGACCTGCCGGCAGCCCGGTCGCGGTAAAGCTATACGGAGCGGTTCCGCCCGTGACCGCGACGGTCTGGCTGTAAACGTTCCCAACCGTGCCATTCGGCAAGCCTCCAGGTGCGGAGCTGAACACAAGGATAGGTGCCGAGACTGTTACCGTCACCATCGCAGGAGCGCTGGTACCGTAGGTGTTGGTGCCGGTATAGGTGAAGCTATCGGTTCCTGAGAACCCGGCATTTGGCGTGTAGCTGATCGCTGTGCCGGAAGCGGTCGCTGTCCCTTGCGAAGGAGCCGTTACAACCGCCACGCTGATGGCAGCGCCGCCGACGAGGCTAAGCGGCACGGTGGTTGCGCCACTGTTCGCGGCGACCACGACGGTAGAGGCACCCGCCACCGGCGCCTGAACGCCGATCGCTACGGTGTAGGTCGCGGAGCCCGCGATGCCGTGCGCGTCCGTAACGAGGATCGTCACCGTGTAGCTACCGGCACTGGTCGGCGTGCCGCTGATCGCGCCCGTCGCGGGGGTAAGGGTCAGCCCTGCCGGCAGCCCCGTCGCGCTGAAGCTGTACGGGGCAGTGCCGCCAGCGACCGTGATGGTCTGGCTATAGGCAGTGCCAACCGCGCCGTTCGGCAACCCGCCAGGTGCAGGGCTGAACACGAGGGTAGGTGCCGAGACCGTCACCGTCACCATCGCCGGCGCGCTAGTACCGCCGGAATTGGTGGCGGTATAGGTGAAGCTGTCCACTCCCGAGAACCCGGCGGTTGGCGTGTAGCTGATAGCTGTGCCGGAAGCGGTCGCGGTCCCATGGGAAGGCGCCGTTGCAACCGCCACGTTGGTGGCAGCGCCGCCCGCGAGGCTCAGCGGCACGGCGGTTGCACTGCTGTTCGCTGGGACCGCGACAGCAGAGGCATTGGCCACAGGAGCCTGAACGCCGATCGCTACCGTGTAAGTCGCCGATCCCGTCGCGCCGTGCGCGTCCGTAGCGGAGATGACTACAGTGTAGCTGCCGGCAGTTGTCGGCGTGCCACTTACGACGCCTGTCGCGGCGGAGAGGGACAGACCTGCCGGCAGGCCAGTCGCGGTAAAGCTATACGGAGCAGTGCCGCCGGTTAACGTGATGGTCTGATTGTAGGCTGTTCCGACAGTGCCGTTTGGCAGCCCCCCCGGTGCAGGTGCAAAGCTAAGGGTCGGCGAAGAGACCGTCACTGTCACTGTAGCAGGCGCACTGGTGCCGGCGGCGTTGGTGGCCGTGTAGGTGAAGCTGTCACTACCGGAGAAGCCAGCGTCCGGCACATAGGTGATCGCCGTACCCGACGCGGTGGCAATACCATGGCCGGGGGCCGCGGCGACTGCAACGCTGGCGGCAGCGCCGCCAGACAGGCTGAGCGGTACCGCAGTCGCGGCGCTATTCGCAACGACAGCCAGGCTCGTAGATCCTGCCACTGGCGCCTGAATACTGATGTTCAGGACATAGGTTGCGGACCCGCCGGCACCATAGGTGTCCGTGGCGGTGATCGCGATTGTAGAGTTCCCAGCCGTGGATGGGGTGCCGGTGATCGCTCCTGTAGTGGCGTTAAGCGTCAACCCTGCGGGCAGCCCCGTCGCGCTGAAGCTGTACGGGGCAGTGCCGCCCGTGACCGTAATGGTCAGATTAGAGGCGGCGCCAACGGTGCCGTTCGGCAAGCCTCCGGGTGCAGGGCTGAACACCAGCGTGGGTGGCGAGACCGTGACGGTCACCGTCGCTGGCGCGCTGGTCCCGGCGGAGTTCGTGGCGGTATAGGTGAAGCTATCGCTTCCGGAAAAGCCGGCATTCGGCGTATAGCTGATCGTCGATCCCGAAGCAGTCGCCGTGCCATGCGAAGCGGCCGTAGCGACGGCCACGCTGGTGGCAGCGCCGCCGGTGAGGCTCAACGGCACGGTGGTCGCGCCACCGTTTGCTGCAACAGTAACGGCAGAGGCACCCGCCACCGGCGCCTGGATACCGACCGCTACATTATAGGTCGACGATCCTGTGGCGCCATTCGCGTCCGTGACGGTGATTGTCAGGGTGTAGCTGCCGGCGGTCGTTGGCGTACCGCTGATCGTACCGGTCGCTGCGTTGAGGGCCAGGCCCGCGGGCAGCCCTGTCGCACTAAAGCTGTATGGAGCAATGCCTCCAGTGACCGTGATAGTCTGGCTGTACGCAGTGCCTACCGAACCACCCGGCAGGCCTCCAGGCGCAGGTGCGAAGCTGAAGGTCGGGGCGGCCACGAGGCTCGTGTAGGGCGAGCCGCTGATATTCGTGCCGTCGAGCTTGATGCTCACAGCGTCGGTACCCGCACTTGTGGGCGTGTAGCTAAAGCCGTAACTGCCGCCGCCCCGATCGGTGATCGCTGAAACCGAGGTGCCGGCGTTGCTGCCTCCGATGCTCGCGGACAATGCTGCTGCCGCACCGCTGACCGGATTACCGCTGCTGTCCCGGACAGTGATTGTGACGAGGGTCGGAAGGCCTGCGCTGCCATTGGGCACTACGGCGCTGGACTGCGCGGGACTTCGCACGCCCACGGAAGTCACGGTCACCGTGGCGGTACTCGTGAAGGTGGAGCCGTTTGCAGACGCCGTGGCGCTGTAAATGACGCTGCCTGCGGCACTTGATTGAACGGAGAAGGTCGCCTGACCGCTGCTGTTGGTAACGGCAGAGGCTGGCGAGATGGTGGTGTTCGCCGACGGACTTGCATTCAGAGTGACGTTGGCACCGGCAAGCCCAGCACCGCTGGAAAGCTTCACCGTCACCAAAATCGTAGCCGTTTGCCCGACGGAGACAGTTGCGGATGAACCGCCATTCACGCTTAGTGTGGTCTGGCCGGCGTCCGGAGCGGTGGCGTCCAGGTACTCGTTCAGCTTTGCGACGACCGAATTTGAGCTGCCACTATAGCTGGCGCTAGCGGCGTAGCTTCCGCCAAGAACAAGCAGTCGGTCTCCCCCAGAATTTGCAGTGAAGGCTACGGCGTCAATCATGGTGTTGCCGTTCGGATAACGGGAGTTCAGCACACCGGCTTCTGCGTATTGGACGCCGCCCACCCTGTAATACAGCGTGCCGCTGGTGTTCTGGAACACACGTTGCGTACCTGCATCGGCGAAGCGGATCGAACCGGGGTCCGCATTCAAAAGAGTGCCCGTGGCGAACGTTTGGCCAGATAACGATCCTACGTACGCCCGATTGAAGCGTAATTCAGCTGCGTGGGACGGTCCCGTGCACCCAAACACGAGCAGCATCATTGCCAATAGCGCCGAAAGCGCGAGCTTCAGGAGTTGGCGACCTTCTTCAAACCGCAGATGCGTCATGCAAGCCTCGAACCAGAAAACGTTCGATTGCATAAGCTTGTCTGGTGACGTGCTCCCCTGAAACTCCTCCAGTTTGAGGTAGAGTCCTCGATCAAGGAGGACGAAGATGAAGCGCAGCAGGTTTTCAGAGGAGCAGATCATCGGGATTCTGCGCGAGCAGGAGGCCGGGTCGTCGACGGCAGACGTGTGTCGGAAGCACGGTGTAAGCAGCGCGACGTTCTACAAGTGGAAGGCGACGTATGGCGGCATGGACGTGTCGCAGGCGCGCAAGCTGAAGGTGCTCGAGGACGAGAATGCGCGGCTGAAGCGGCTGCTGGCCGATGCGATGCTCGACAATGCGGTGCTGAAGGAAGTTGCCGCAAAAAACTGGTGAAGCCTGCCGCTCGCCGAAGGGCTGTCGAGGATGTGCGGCAGACCTTCGGCATCAGCGAGCGTCGGGCATGCGCCATTCTGAGCGTGGATCGGTCGTCGATGCGCTATGCGCATCGGCGTAGTGATGATGGCGACCTGCGGTCTCGGCTTCGCGAGATCGCGCTTGAGCGCCGTCGGTTCGGCTATCGGCGGCTGGGGATCATGCTGGCCCGAGAAGGGATCGTCATGAACCACAAGAAACTGCTGCGGCTGTATCGCGAGGAGAATCTGCGGGTGCGTCGTCGCCGCGGCCGCAAACGGGCGATGGGCACGCGGGCACCGATGGCGCACCCGCAGGGGCCGAACCAGCGGTGGAGCCTGGACTTTGTGAGCGATACGCTGGTGTGCAGCCGGCGCATCCGTATCCTTGCCGTCGTCGACGACTTCACGCGGGAGAGCCTGGCGCTGGTGGTGGATACATCGCTGTCGGGCGCTCGTGTTGCTCGCGAGCTCGACGCGATCATAGCGGTGCGCGGCAGGCCGCTGATGATTGTCAGCGACAACGGGACGGAACTGACCAGTCTGGCAATCCTGCGCTGGGCGCAGGACCGGCAGATCGAGTGGCATTACATCGCGCCGGGCAAGCCGCAGCAGAATGGCTACATCGAGAGCTTTAATGGTCGCTTGCGCGACGAATGCCTGAACGAGACGCTGTTCGCTTCGCTGGGCCATGCCCGCTCGGTGCTGAGCAACTGGCGAGATGACTACAACCATGTGCGGCCGCATAGCGGTATCGGCGGGCTGACACCCGCCGACGCTGCAAGGCGCGTTGCGCAACCCCACCCGCCAGGGCATCCTGGCAGCCCCGGACTCTACTTATGAGTGGAGGAGAAAAGGGGAGCACGTCACTGGTTAACTGGATTGCCTCGATCGCTCTCCGTTCAAGCACGTAGCGACGCGCACATTTGGCGCCGCGTTGAGAGGGCCCGACGTTGCTGAATGCAGAATCTTGCGGCGGGAGCAGCCATCGCGACTGCGACCTTCAGATCTCCAGCGACAACTCCAGCTGATCCGCCAGCAGCAACAGCCGCGCCGAGGACTGGCTGAACCTCATCCGCCGTAGGCGCTCGAGCTTGACCTTCAGCTTCCGCAGCGCCCACAGCACGCGAGCCACCGCCTTTTCGTTGACATAGGTGTCTACCGAAAGCCAAGTCGTTCAACCGGAGTTTACAGGTCGTTACGTCTTTCTGATGCGCGGACTGCCTGATTGGCGTCGACTGCCAAAGCCGAGCAAAACGCGTCCTGCGCGAGTAGATAGTCGTACACCTGGTTGAGCAGGAGCATGATCGAGAGCCGGTAGCCTGGCCAGCAACGGCGTAACTGCGCCTCGCCCCAGACGCGTAGATGGCTCTCCAGAAGCGCGATAACTTGAGAAGTCCTCAAGCGGTGCTCATCCAAAAGGCGCGGGAAGGGATGGTTCAGGTCCTCCCCCTCACACCACTGCAGGGTCTGTCGTAGCGCCCGCAGAAGCTCCCTCTCGGCGCAACAAGGATCCTCAGCCTCCGGCGCCAACTCGCCCCAATCCGAGGTAGCCGCGATGCGCTCCAGAATTTGCAACGCATGCCACATCTGGGGGTAGACAGCACGTTTGAACGCTGAAGCAGGCACGCTCGCTCCTCTGTCGAACCAGGTCCACCTCAGCACAAGTCTTCGCCAGCGAACATGTTGCAGCGCAATGACGAATTCGTGGCCATTCGTGCCGGCTCGCCTCTCTGCGCCTCACCGCCTGCGCGTGAAGCTCCCCAACCTAGCGTTGCTATCACCTCAAGGCGCAGAGACAATCCGCCCTGCGGAACGCCTTAAAAAACGTTAATGGGACCAAGAGGTGGTTCGGCAAATCACAGCCCCCGATCGCGCAACCTGCTCCCGAGGATCCCCCTCTCCAACTCGATCTGCGCCAACATCATTGCCCTGATGTTCGCAGATGCTTCCCGATATCCCTGCCAGTTGTGCATGATGGCCCATGAACTCCAGGTCGCGACATGCTCGCATGACGCCTGACGCTTAGCACTGAAGGCCGACAGCATTTCTCCAAGCTCACGCCGTAATGCCCTATCTTCCGCCTCAAGAAGTCTTGGTACAATAACTTCACGAACCAACCTCGACCGTTCGGTGCTTAGTCGGCTCAAACTGACGCGAGAGGCAGCGAGAGCCGAAAGGTCAGGCGCCTCGCGATCGCAATGCATTCTTATTTCATCGATGCCAGCGATAATCGCATCGTGTCGTTCGTTCAACTGGTGCAACAAGGTAGATATGATGAGATCCATTCTTACTACGCTACGATACCCACTATCTGCTAATCGTTACCGTCCTGGAACAAAATGTAGACCTGCCAATCGGGACATAGGCGCTACCGACCCAAGGAGGCTTCAACAAAGCGCATCTTCGCACCCTTCTAGGTGACCTGCGTCGGTCAACGCTTAGTTCCCCTTCATGCCATGATCGCTGTTAACATCTGCAGAACCAATTGTATCTCGCCGACCCGAGCAATTTGGGCGCCTCCATTTACCCGATGATGTGATGGGATTGAGGATCCGAGACGGCGCGTTGGGTGAACCTCGCGTTTGGCACGGGGTTCGTCGGTATTTTCAGGGTTTTCCGTAAAGCGCGGACGCAATTATCCCATGGCCGCACGGCGCTCGTGGAAGATCAGGCGGTGGATGTTGAAGGCCAGGTTGGCGAGCGTGATCTTGGCCTTGGCCCGTTCGATGCCGATGGTGCGGATGAACATGCCCATGACGGCCTTCTGATGCGCGAACACATGCTCGACGCGGGCCCGGATCTTCGACTTGGTGGCGTTGCCGCGGCGGACATGGGCGGGCATCGGCCTGCCCTTGGGCTTTCTGCGGTGGATGCGGCTGACGCGGCCCTGGGCCTTCAGCCAACGCTCATTGCTCTGGCTGCGATAGGCGGTGTCGGCCCAGACGTCCGATGCGGTGTTGTCGCTGGTCACCACGTCGCGCAGCATGCGGCCGTCGTAGCGCGCGCCATCGGTGACCTGGCCCTTTCGGATGAAGCCGAAGGCCCGGCATATCGAGATGCTGCTTTTATACCCGAAGCTTGGGATCGCGATATCCGGCTGCGGCTTGCCATCGGCGGTGGGCCGCGCCTTGGCGAATTTCAGCGTCCAGCGGGCATCGACATCCTTCTGGCGCGCCCTGGCGGGTTCGTCCGGCCAGATCTCGGCGGCGCTCCGGCCCGCCTTCACCGCGACCTTCTCGGCCTCGGTGTTGCGCTGTTTGGGCGCGGCGACCAGCGTCGCGTCGACGATCTGGCCGCCCATCGGCAGATAGCCCCGCGCCTTCAACTGGCGGTCAAAATCGGCAAACAGCGTATCGAGCGCGCCGACCGCCGTCAGCCGCTCGCGGAACATGCGGATCGTGTTCGCATCCGGCGTCGCTGCGCCAAGATCGAAGCCCAGGAAGCGCAGCCAGCTCAGCCGATCCCGGATCAGCCATTCCATCCGCCCGTCGGCCACGTTGTTCTGCGCCGCCAGCACCAGCACCTTCAGCATCACCACAGGATCGTAGGGCGGACGACCACCCTTGGTACCGTCGGAATAGCCCAGTGCAGCTACCAGCGTCGGCCGAAACGCTTCAAAGTCCACGATCCGCGCCAGCACCTCCAGCGGATCGCCGTCCGCTGAAAGGCGCTTCATGTGGTCCGATAATCCGAAAAGCCCAGCCTGCCGCATCGTCCGCTCCCGCTGACCGCCGACAATGAATCATCACTGCGTCAATTTGGCGAGAGGTAAATGGAGGTGCCCATTTCACTGATCTAAGCGAAACCAGGGAACGTGACTTCGCTCCGGACGCTTCAGATGCAGGAGAGTCACATGAAAAACATCAAAGACGCCACGATCTTAGTAGTCGAGGACGAGATCTTTGTACGAATGATCGCGGCAGACGCTTTAGCGGAAGATGGCTTTCGCGTCATCGAGGCTGGCGACGCGATGGAGGCCTTGACCCTGCTCGATGATCACCAGGTCGCCGTCGTATTCACGGATATCAACATGCCTGGTGCAATTGACGGCCTTGAGCTGGCCGATATTGTCGCAGTCCGATATCCACGGGTGAAAGTGATCGTCACCTCAGGCAAGCATTGGCTCGAACCAGAATCTCTGCCTGATGACAGCTTATTCTTACCGAAGCCATACCGGCCGACCGAATTGACAGAACTGGTTGAGCGGCAAGCTCGAGCCGCTGGATGATCTGCCTTCTCAACGACACGTTCGACTGAGCGTGGTTTCGCACCGAAAGAGCGAGAAGCCGCGCGGGTTCTTACTTGGCGACCAGATCGCGAGTTGCCAGGGCGCTCGATGCGAACGGCCGCCATCATGGGACTTTATGGCGAGATCCCGAAGCACCGCGCTCTTCAAGCTCCTCCTCGGCAGCGTCGCCGGTACGCCTCAGCGCTTCAAGCTCATCAATCGTTTTCATCTCTATCCCCGCCACTTCATTCCGCGCCCCCTTCATCGCGTACACAAGCTCATCAATTTTGAGATGGAGCGCCTGCTCGCTCCTACGCTGACCGTTGAGAACCATCTGGGTGAGCGTGATGGACGCAACACTGAGGATAAGGGTCAAACTGTTTTCGCCGGCCTCGCCGGACCATAAAAACCATGCACCACAAAAAAGCGCGACTAGAATGATGGCAAGGGGGGCGCCAGCTAGCTCAGCCATATAGCTCGATAGCTTACCGCCCAGCTCGTTCATCTTTTTCATCATCTAACGCCGCTCCAAAAATATCTATGCCACATCACCCACCTTCCCTTGTTTTTGCGAAATAACGGCGATCCCAGGCGCTCTCCCACAAAGCAATTGGCGGGGCATGCTACTGGCGCTTGGCCCATTTTTGGTGGCCACCGCGACGCTTACCGTTACCTGTCCTCCCGATATGGTTCGTGCAGCGTTGCGCCGCCACACGAACCCAGCACAGCTAAGGCGATGCCGTCGGCGTTCCTTCAGTAATCCGATCGCTAGCGGCACGATCTGCGAGCATTGCCGATTGATGAGCGGCCACTTCCGGCGCAGTACGAGACCCACCGTCTTGCACAGCGGTCAAGCAGGAAGCTAGTTCCGCCTGTCGAAATGGCTTATCGAGACGAATGAAGTCGTTTCCGATCGCGCCGGAATCACTGTATCCCGTAATTACCAGAACTGGAAGATCGCTCACAATCTTCCGAGCCTCAAGACCCAGTTCGCCACCGTTCATACCGGGCATCAAGAAATCTGTTACGAGCATATCTACTTCGGCGCCGGAACGCAGATGTTCAAGCGCTGCCTCAGCAGAGCCAACAGCTACAACCTCGTAACCGAGTTCGGCAATCATGTCTGCTGTGCCTGCTCGAACCAGTTCCACATCATCAACAAGCAGGATGCGTCCGCGCCGCATCTCCTCGGCGGCAGATGATTCGCATGCTGCCGCAGGCGCCGAATCGTGCTCCGTCGCTACGGGAAGCCACATCTCAGCCGTAGTACCCACGCCGACGGTACTGCTAAGAGAAAGCCAGCCGCCAGACTGTGCGCAAAGTCCGTGAACCATCGATAATCCCAGGCCTGTTCCCTTCCCCAATTCTTTGCTAGTAAAGAAGGGCTCGATGCTCCGACGCAGCGTCTCTTCATCCATGCCCGATCCTGAATCGGACACACAAATACGTACGAACGCTAGGCTCTCCGTCGCCGTTTCAGCTGGGTCGCCGCTTGACAGTTCAGCATGGATCTTGAGAGCACCCCCGTTCGGCATCGCGTCGCGCGCGTTGATCGACAGGTTTAAAAGCGCCAATTCCAGCTGGCCCGCGTCGGCGCGTGCGGGCGGCAGAGCTTCTTGCACGGTCACGTCCAAAAGGATCGTGGGACCTACTGAGCGCTCGATGAGATCACGTATGCCAGTCAGGAGCGCTGCGACATCTACCGGACCGCTTTGCAAGGGCGCGCGTCGGGCGAACGCAAGCAGCCGCTGCACCAACGTCTTAGCCCGGTCCGCTGCTTCCATCGCTCCGTTCACGGCGCGAAGATCTCGCTCGCTCAAGGAACGCCTCGAGAGAAGATCAAGGCTGCCTATGATAGGCGTAAGCAGGTTGTTGAAGTCATGCGCCACGCCGCCCGTCATTTGACCGATGGTCTCAAGCTTTTGCGCCTCATGCAGTTGCGCGAGCGCCGTTTCGCGTTCAGCAACCGCTTCCGCTACACGCTGACGGAGCTCATCCTCGCCGACCCTACGCTCATGGATGTCGACGCAAGCACCTACCCACCGTTCCACGTTTCCGGAGGTGTCTCTAACCGGCAGTGCGCGAACCGCGTGCCAGCGCCACGCGCCATCGTGCCGCCTAAAGCGGTATTCGGCTTCATATGGACTTCCCGTACGAACGGCTTCGCTCCAGACCGCCCAACCACGTTCAACATCCGCCGGGTGCAGAGTCTCGGCCCATCGCGGCCCAAGGAGCTCTTCTTCAGAACGCCCGGTATAGTCGCGAAAACCCTTGTTTACGTAGATGTTCTCGCCGGCACTGGTCGTAACAAAGAGCATTCCGGGAAGCGCTTCTGCCGTCGTCCTGAACCTTGCTTCCGACGCAGCTAGCGCATCCAGCGCAGCCTTTTCCTCGCTGATGTCGCGAACCTCGATGATCGTACCGATCGTACGGCTAGCTTCGTCGCGAACCGGTGACGCGACGAACGCGACCGGGTAGAACGAGCCATCCTTCCGAACGAAGATTTCCTCCCCTCTCGTATTTGCGTTTTCCGGGAAAGCTCGGTCGATCGCACATTCTTCTATCGGAAACGCGCTTCCGTCCGGTCGGGTGTGGTGCACCACGTCATGCAGCGGGCGATCGCGCGTTTCCTCTAGACTGTATCCTGTCAGCTCCTCCGCCGCACGATTCATATAAATGCAATGCTGACGATCATCCATGAGGAAAATCGCCACGCTCGCATTGTTGAGGACGGCGTCCAGACGACGCTGAGTTTCGAGGAGCTGCTGATTGGCTTTCCGTCGTTCTGTAACATCCATGCAGGCGCCGGTCATCGAGACCGCCCTACCGGAGCTATCCAGCTGCGTGCGACCACGGTCATGTAGCCAGCGCACCTCACCATCGGCGCGGACAATGCGAAACGTCTCGTTGAAATCGCTGCCCTTCGATGCACATGCTTCGCATGCCGAGACGACGATCTGCCGATCCTCAGGGTGCACCATCTCAATAAAGGTCTCGAGGTTTCTGGCCGTTTCGCCTGGAGCTAGGCCAAACAACCTATCGAGAGCTCCGTCCCATTCCAGCTCCCCGCTCTCGATATCCCAGTGGAAGGTGCCAGTGCCGCTCGCCTCCAGAGCTGCCTGAAGACGAGCTTCCCGATCCCGCAGCGCCCTTTCGTCGCGGCGACGCTCAGTGACCTCCTCTGCCGAGATGATAACCCCTGCTACCTCTCCGACGCCATCTCGCAAGGGCAGCCAGTTCTCGCACCAAGATCGCACCACCCCCGGCTGCGCAGGCGTAGTTCCCACGAACTCAACATCCCGCACTGGCTGGCCGGACAGTACCATCTGCAGTGCCTCTGCAGCTTGCGCGCTCAGGTCAGGCAACACCTCGTGAACCGTACGACCAATGTGTTCGGCAGCCGACAGCCCATTTATCTCCGCCAATCGGTCGTTGATCCGAATAAAGCGCAAATCTCTATCAAGAACCGTCAGACCGATGGGAGCTGCAGCGTAGATGCCCTCAATCTCGTCGGCCCTCCGACGAGCCAGAGCCTCGCTCTCGCGCAGCCTTTCTTCAGCTCGCCCGCGTTCCAGCGAATCCAATATACGCTCTGCGAGTGCCTCGAAGAGTGTCAGATCAGATTTGGACCAATTGCGTGGAGCTATATCGACGACGTACAAAAATCCCCTCAAGCGCTCATCCCGAAGCGCAGGCACCGCGATGAAAGATCGGGACTCAACCGCTCGATGTTCCGAGCTCTTAGCGAGCATATCCAAAACTCCAGGGATATGCTGCACGACGACTGTGTGCCCGACGAGCAACTTAGCCGCCAGATCATCTCCTAATGTTTTCAGGTCTCCGCATGGTGCGCGGCTTAGTTCAAAGGCAACAGTCTGGTGCCCAACCTTGAAGCGCGTTGCTTCCTCGTCAACTTCCGCAAACCCGACACAGTAAACTCCTAGAGCCTCTGCCAATCTACTATTTGCCTCAATAAGCATTTGTAGAGGATCGGAACATGTGCGCAGCGTATCTGCGATGCGAAGCAGCAGCCCCTGGTTTCGTTCAGTCGCCTTGCGCTCCGTGATATCCTCGACCAGACATATCTCGTAGTCGGGTTGACCATTTGAATCACGCACAAGAGACAGGCTGAGCCGGCACCAAATGGCTAGCCCAGACTTATGTATGAACCGCTTTTCGACTGTATACCGCTCGATTTCGCCACGCGCCATCTGGCGAAATGGCACAAGGTCCAAGTCCACATCTTCTGGATGGGTCAGCTCTGTCCAAGGGCTGGCCAGCAGCTCCTCTCTGGAATAACCGAGCAAATCGCAAAGAGCGTCATTCACCTCAACAAAACGGGCACCTTCAAAGGCGACGCGAGCCAATCCGAGCGCTGCACGATTGAAAATAGCGCGGTACCGCTGCTCGCTGTCGTTTAAGCGCGCACGGGTTTCAACCGTATCCGTCACCACTTCCGAAAGCAGGATAGCGCCGCCGATCGCTCCGCTGCTCAATCGCCATGGCTTCATTGTCCAGCGCACATAATCGGCTCGACCGTCGGCTCGGAGAAACAAGTCTTCGCTCGCGGAGACCTCCTCCCCAGCCATCACCCTGCGGTGCACATCGCGCCAATGATCTGGTAAGTCTGGGAACACATCATAATGCGAGCGCCCGATCAACGACGTGTCGGAGAGCTGGTAATCCGCTACGTATCGCTTCGAGTGAAGCATGTAGCGCATCTCACGATCGAACATTGCAACGGCAGCGGGCGCGTTTTGCACGAACAGGGTTAACGTCGCCTCCGCTTCGCGCCGCGCGACCGAACTTCGCGTACGCTGCGCAAATTCTTGGACGAGCGCAATATCCTCTTCAGCCCAACGTCGCGGATGCAACGAATGTACGAACACATTCGCGACAAATTGCTCGTTTTCAATCAGAGGCACATCAAGAAAAGCGAGCGTACCAAGCGCCTGAAATGCAGGAGCTGCCGCTAGCGTCCGTTCGTCAGCAAACACATCATTGACAGCGACTGGCGAGCCACGCCGCAAGTCTTGGAGAAATGTTCCATATTCCTCAAATCTATAGCGCCCGGCCACATCAGGAACCTTCCCCGTCGACCACGTACGGCCAACAGTAATGGTGCCGCTGGCAGCATCAACCGTACCATATCCTACCCGGCAGGCGCCTAACGCCTCGCCCAAAGCATTAGCAGCCGCGACCGAGACTTCCGTGGGATCGGAGATGTCTCTCCCTATCTTATCGAGCGCCAACAGTGCGTCGCGTCGACGCTCTGCTTGTACTTCGGATGTGGTTTCTCGGCAAACCGCAAGAACGCCGCCGATGCCTTCAGCAGCCGTCTTGTCATGGACTGGCGAGTGAGAGTAGGTCCACCAAGCCGCTTCCCGCACACCGTTACGGGTAATCGGGAGATATTCATTCTCGTACCATCTCGACACCCCGGTTCGCATCACGCCTTCGATCTGAGGGCCGAGCACGTCCCAAACCTCTGCCCAAACCTCACGCGCCGGCTTTCCGATCGAGTGTGGGTGTCGCTCCAACCCGACCGAAGGCCGAAAGGCGTCGTTGTAGAAGCACAGGAGGTCAGGACCCCAGAGAAGATACATCGGGTGCCCGGTGTTCAGCATGATCGCAAGCGCCGCCCTCAGCGCCTGCGGCCATCGCTCCGGCATCCCAAGCGCGCTCGCCTCCCAGGGATAGGTCCTGATGATCTCCGCCATCTCGCCCCTTCCGCGCAAAAACGCGGGCTCGACACTGGTCAACGCGGTCGCCTCGGCCGACTGTTCCTCCATGCTCTACCCCCGCGTGACATGTGCTCGAATACGAAGCACGAAATACAAATCTTCCGCTATCAGCTTTCCTGAAGCAAGCAAGCTAGCCCCTCCACCCGACGCAACAGGCAAAACCTTCACGAAGCATGAGGAAGGCTTAACCTCCACAAAACTTGCCGGAATGATTTCAAGCGAACGAGTTTCGATTGAGCATAGCTCCATCGCTAACTCTCCTTAGCGCTCGTCGCCCCGTCAGCGCTCATGCTTCACCGCTCTGCAGCGCACGGAACGTCAGCCGATTCCCTGGAAGCCCGCGGCGCACCCTGCCCTGCTAATGATGCTTCGCAAAGAATGCGACAATAACCGACACCCGGCGCAATGTTGTTCCATATGCCCAGGTAGCCAACCTTGTGGGCCAAACGCGTGAATCCAATGGAACAATCCGGGCCAGCACCTGTATATCCAACACCTACGGTGGAGGTGAGCATGCGCTACTTCTTCAATTCGGTAGACGGTGGTGTTGACACCGATAAGGTAGGGATGGAGCTTGACGATCTCGACGCAGCGCGACTCCATGCGGTCCGCTTCGCCGCCGACCTGCTCAAGGACAACGCGCTCCTCCTTTGGAAAGGCAGAGACTTCCGGGTCGAGATCACCGACGCAACCCATCTTGTGCTGTCCACGCTCATCATTATCGGTATCGACAGCGCCGCCGTCGCCAATACTCCTTCGTCATGATTATTCGGATACGAACTGCGCTCTGAAACGCCTCCTTGGTAGACGGCAAGCGCAAGGGTAGTGAGAGGCACAATAATTAGATGGTGGTCGCGCCCACTGGCTTAGCCGCATTCCTGGCGGGTGCTGGGTCAAGCAGAAACCGCATCTTGCCCATACGCCAGACAGCAACTTTCGCTTCTCGAAGCATTTTCAACGTTCGATTAACGTGTACGGCCGTTAGGCCCAGGACGTCCGCTAGCATCTCCTGCGTGATAGGGAGCTGAAACCCGCTGGAATCCGCAAGTTCCACCGGTTCCAACCTATCGCGAACCTCATGCATCCAGTCCCTCATCTTCTCAAAAGAGTTCATGCGACCAAGTCGTACAACTTGCCTGCAAAGATAGCCGAACTCAAGTTCGCCCAACGACGAGTACGCTTCGGCAAGCCTTTCACTTTCAGGGGCCGGAGCAACAACACTCGCGCTTAACGTTACCACGCTAGTTTGCAGGACCGATCCAGACAAAGAGCTCGTCTGGAGCACTTCTCCGGGAAGATAGATGCTGACAATCTGCCGGCGACCGGCCTTCATCAGGCGGCATCGCGCAAGCCACCCATCCAAAACCAATAGTGTTCGCCCGCGCGGATCAAACACCGTCTGTATGTCCCGGCCGGCGCTAATCGGCGTTGCGCAGCGCCCAGCCTCCTCAATCGCTCTCAGATCCTCGACAGCCAGGTTGCCGAGCGCAGACAGTCGCTGAACTGCCCTTTGGACGAGGTGTGGTGAGCGCAGATCCATGCAGTGCTCAACCCGCCTCCGTAACGAAAGTTCAGCACAGATGATATATGCAATCGATTTTCCTCCGATCCGCTTCGTCTTGCTCGTTTTGCCTAGGGCTGGGATTCACAAAAACCACATGACGGTGGCGGCGAGGTGGATGCTGCCGAGGAAGATGGCGGCGGTGCGGTCATAGCGAGTGGCGAGGCGTCGGCAGTCCTTTAGGCGGCAGAACATGCGCTCGATGGCGTTGCGCCCCTTGTAGAGGCTGCGGCTGAAGCAGCTTTTCCAGCGCCGGTTGGCCTTGGGCTGGATGTTGGGCACAGCACCCTGCTGCTCGACGAGGTCGCGGATGCGGTTGGTGTCATAGGCGCGATCGGCGTGGACGATGCAGCGGGCCGGCAGGCTGCCGAGCAACGTCTCCGCTGCCCGACAGTCGGCCGCCTGGCCAGGTGTCAGGAGGAAGGCGAGCGGCTTGCCTTGGGCGTCGGCGACGGCATGGATCTTGGTGTTGCGCCCGCCTCGGCTGATGCCGATTGTCTGGGCGTACGCCCCCCTTTTCCACCGGCAGCCGAACGATGCGCCTTCACATGCGTGCTGTCGATCAGGACCTCAGTCGGTGGTCCGCCGGCAGCGGCCAACGCTTCGAAAACCGTCTGCCAGACGCCTTTTTCCGACCAACCTTTATGCCGGTTGCACAGCGTCTTATATGGACCATAGGCGCTCGACGCATCCTTCCAACGGCAGCCTGCCTGCAGCACATGGACGATGCCGCTGATTACCCGACGATCGTCGACCCGCGGCACGCCTCGCGGCTTGTTCGGCAGCAGCGGCCGGAGCCGCTCCCACTGCTCGTCGCTCAGCCAGAACTCTCCAGGCAAATCACCCTCCACGCCAACGCGAAGGGTGAATTACATCTCTCGCGCAAAAGGGAATCCCGTTTATGGGTCCCAGCCCTAGACGGAGGCTCCGGGTTCATCGCGCGCTCCGGCGTATATTCAGGATGCTGCCATTCGCGGGGCTCCGGCGTATGCTCCTAAGCTTGTGGTCGTTTCAACATCACAGGGGATGTGACCGTCCTTAGCGGTAAGCCCGATGAATCGTGCGAAATTCCCCCGAATCGCGGCGTGCGTCAGGCAGAACCATCTTACAGCATCAATCGTGTCATGTAGGGAGAACCACGGGAGCTTCAGTTAGTCGCCCGGAAAGCAACGATGGCGCATTTACTTGGTCCATGGCGAATACGCATGGCGTGCAGGTATCACTTCTGCTGCAATTGCAGAGGCATCATCTTGCGATTGAAGAAGGGATCGACGAGATTCGTTCGCTTTGCGAGCAACCCGCTCCCTCGCTTGCCAACCTGGCTGCAGCCCGTGTGCAGTTGAGCCGCCGCAGCAACGATCGATCAGCTTTCGTACGAGGTATCGTTCTGCCGGCCCTTCTAAGGTCACCTGATGCCGCGCTGGCAGACGAACTCGCAGGCTTGCAGGCATCGATGAACGCGAAGCGGCTCGCGTCTAGCCATCATGTCGCGCGTTGGAGTTCCTCAGCGATCGAGAAGGATTGGGCGGGATATGTTGATTCGTCGCGCCGAATACGTCTCATGATGGAAAAGCAAATTGAGCGTGAACGGGCCGTCCTCTGTTATAGACTCCGCAAGCTGCAGCTGTAACCTCCTCAGATCGAACGTTCGCTCGGGAAGCTATTGCCATTAACGAAGGAATGGGCTGACACTTAGAGATTCACCTCAAGGTTACGCAAGCATCTCCTCCGTTCCGGCAATACCGTACCCATAACCTCGCTCGAGGCCTCCAATGGGATAGATGCTCAGCTGCACGCGGCGATCAACAGCGTGGGCTCATGCATCGCGCATTGGAACGGGCGCGTCGAGCGACCGTTAGGCGATGGGCGACAACGAGGCAGGCACAATGACAGGTATGGTAGAAGTCATAGCTCCAGCTGCCACGATGATCGCCGCAATGATGACGGCAGCGAACGTCAGCGTGCGGCTCACAGGTTGGGGCTTCGTCGTATTCACCCTGGGGTCCGTTTGCTGGTCGATCTTGGGAGCCACCACTGGGCAAACTGGCTTGCTGATCTCGAACGTCTTCCTTACCGGCGTGAATGCAGTAGGCGTCTACCGCTGGCTAGGAAGGCAGGCGAAGTTCACCGACGGCAGCACGCGCGCGATCGACTCGTCAAAGCGGCACGCCGGCCCAACACTGCTCTCCGCGGCAGGTCTGCTCAGCGCCCCGGTCGAGGGGGCTGACGGCGCAACGCTTGGTACTGTCGTCGATGCCATGCTCAGCAGCGACGACAACAGCATCCAGTATCTTGTCGTCTCGTGCGGCGGCCTGGCCGGACTAGGAGAAACACTTCATGCTCTTTGCGCGGCCGATCTCAACTTCGAAGCCGGAGTTATCCGCACCAAGCTAACAACGGACCAAGTCAACGGTCTACCGGCGATCCAACCAGACCACTGGCCTTCGCAGGTGCCCCGTCCGGCGTAAGATCGCTGCACAACGCACGCCCAACCTCAGCTTAGACCTTGCCGGCCACTGCATAGTTCGACGATGCCGAGCGCGTCCAACCATTCTGAAGCCCAATTGGGATGCCCACAAGACGCCCAGATGGCGCAGGGCGGACAAGAACTGCACCAACGCTCTTGGCAGGGCGACCAGACACGCCCCGACGTAAGAAACTTGAGGTCCGCCGAGGCAGCGAGTCAGGCCGCGATCGGAAGTGGTGGCTGGCAAGCCTCACGCCCATGGCGCGCCTGAATAGCCTTCAGCGACGTGAGGAAACTGCCCAACGCAGCCTCGCTGATGTCACAGTTGACACGCTTGGCTTTGAGGACTCCGTTATTCAGAAGCTTCTCCAGGGCGGAGCGAGCCCGCGACACGCGACTCTTCACCGTGCCCAACATGACACCCGTAACCTCAGCCACCTCTTCATACGACATGCCCGCAGCCGCGACCAAAATGATCGCTTCGCGTTGATCCGCAGAAATTTGCTGAAGCGCTCGGATCACGTCGCGAAGCTCAACGGTTCTGTCCTGACCAGCCGGCGCCGCCAGCACGCGATCTGCAACAAGGTCGCTCCATTCCCCGACGAAGCGCCTGCGGCGCACCTGCGTGAAATAGTAATTTCGCAGGATTGTAAATGTCCAGGCTTTGAAGTTGGTACCCGCGTGAAACCGGCCACGTGCAATCCACGCCTTGAGCATCGTTTCCTGGACGAGATCGTCCGCCACATCTCGATCGCCGCTAAGGCCCCGAGCAAATGCACGAAGCTCGGGGATAGCAGCCTGCAACTGATCCCTGAATTGTTCATCCGTAAGCGTGGTGATGCTTACCTCGCCTTCAATGGCCTCTTGCATGGTTTCCCAGCCCGTTGATGTCACGTGGCGCTATAAACGTTTCGGGTAAACAACTGTTCCGTTAGCCGCCCTGCAGCGATACAGCCGGCTAGCTGATCCACCCAAGCTGAGCCGCCGGCTCCGCTGGAAACAAGCTCAACAGCGTTGCCCTGTGATCCAGCGGGCTTTCGCCAGCTCAGTCTGCAAAAGCCAGAGCCCGCTTCGTTCTTTTTTTGTTCCCCTTGACAGATAGCCCTTGTGGTCCGCGGCACTTTCGGCGATACTCGAGTCGCGCGGTCTGGTCCCAGATGGGACCGGCCGCGCGTTCGATTCAGAGGATTCGACGATGACGCCGCTCGACACAGCAGAGAACTGGAGCAGCCGTCTTGGGCTCGCCCGGAGCGCACTGCTGGGCCAAGCGCACGACGCACACCAGCACCACCACGCGCTTCTCGATGGAGTGGATGGTAGCTTCGCGTTGTCTGGCGGCGCGTTCGATCCCAGTACAGCACTCGACTGGACATGGTCGTCGCAGCTCTCCATCCATGTGACGCTAGAAGACGAAGCCGTTCTCGCTCGGCAGATCGCGACTAGTGCGCCCACGCTTCGATTTAGGCGCGAACAGGTGGATCGAAATCCGGAGGCTTTTCTTTCTCAGGTTGTGTCTAAGCGCGTCGAACCTCAGATCGACGTAGTACAGCACATCGTGGCGTGTTTCAGATCGCACCGGCACATGGCGGCAGCTGCAGGTCTATCGGCTACGGAGGCGCTCGAGACGTTTCTTGCCGTGATGGGGGAAGAGATCGAGAGCAATCATGTCGGTCAGCCTGAGCAGGTTGCTGCTGATCTGCGCGCACGCCTTCCCGCCGATCATGAAGAACGTCTTCTGGAGGAGCTGCGCTATAGTCGGCTTGCGGGCCGGCATGCCAGGCTCGAACTTACGATGCGGCATGCAGCAGGCATGGTCTTCCAGGAAGCCCATGCCGAACTGCTGACCGAACCATTGCAACCGCAGCTCTTCGGCCTCACTCCCGTGGCCGATCGCACAGCGAGGACGCAGCTTGGTGCCTATTATACGCCCCCCGGCCTTGCACGAACGCTCGCTGACCTTGCGGTGGCTGACCATCTTCACAAACCGGTAATTAGGATAGTGGACCCAGCATGCGGCTCGGGCATATTCCTTTGCGAGGTGTTACGTGCGCTCGAGCGTCGCGGCTACGAGGGAAATGTCGAACTGTTAGGACTTGACGTTTCGGCAAGCGCCGTCGCGATGGCGCGCTTTGCCCTCAACCATGGCGGTTTCCTTGATCGGCCCGGTATACAGACGAGGGTTGAGGTCTGCGATTTTCTCGCGCTTGATCAGCAGCTAAACGCCGACGTCATCTTGATGAACCCGCCATTTCTCGCAATGCCGGAGATGGACACAATGGTGCGCGAGCGCCTTCAGCAGATTCTGGGCGATGCGTTTCGATATCGACCGGATCTCTCCATGGCCTTCACCTCTCTGGCACAATATCATCTCCTTCCCGGCGGTACCTTGGCGACGCTGCTTCCTGCCGGCGCACTTAGCCAGACAGGTGGCATCAAATGGCGTGACGGCCTCCTTCGTGGGAATGAGATTGAGCTTATCGCGGTGTTGGGCGAACATGGATTGTTCCGGGATGCGATGGTCAACGTCGCATCGCTGGTGTTGCGCAAGACGGCACAGCCCCTAGACGTCGCGCCTACAATGTTGTGGGCTAGCCAGAAGCGCGGGGCAAGCAGTGCCGCTCTGCGGCGGCTCCGTCGTTGGGCATGCGGCAATCGAAATGCCGAGCGCAGCGCCGATTGGTCGATTTACCCTAGCTCCCAGCGCCTTCTCAAGGATCGGGACGATTGGACGCCGCGACCATATAGCCTTGGTGAGATGCCAGAGCGATTGCTGAAAACTCCGGGCGTTGTGACCGTTCAGGACCTTTTTCACGTCGAACTTGGCGTCCGTGCAGGCAAGACAGGAGCCGCGCTGCAAATCGACGTCGCCAGTTATGAACGGTTGCCCGCGCGCGAGAAAAAGCTGTTTAGGCCAGTTGCCGAAACAAGATCGATCCGGAACGGTCGTATCCGGCCCGTGACTTGGGTATTCTATCCCGACGAGCCGATGACGGCTGCCGATATTCAGCGCGTAGCTCCTACCTTCTATTCGCGGCACCTTGAGACTTTATCCTTCCCCCCCGATCAGCGAGTCGATCTGGAACGTGCCCGCCGGGAAACGAACCTCGCACGCCGTCTTCGCATTGTAGCCCGAGCTTTCCTCGCGACCGACAGCTTTGCGATTGACGAGGACGGAAGCCATGTCGTCGTGCAGGGATATTCCTGGCTGCCACGTCAGCCTATTTGGGGCGCGTCATTCGATGGGCGGGCCCTGCTACAAGACTATGTCCATATTCTGAACTCGCGCGTGTTTTTCGCTTTGCTGCGAGAGAACGGCCGGATCGTCGGCGGCGGTCAAGTTGATGGCGCCAAAAATCAAGTTCGCAGGGTACCACTGCCCGATCTTGCTGCTCTATATCTGGAATCACCAGAATTGGAACTTCAAGCCCAAGGGATCCGGGAGCTCGACGCCCGTGAGCGGCCGTCGATGTCAATTCTTGATGCCTTTGCGGCAGCGGCCTATCGGACCCAGCTTGAGGAGTGGTCGCTGCCATGACCGTGTCGCTGGTGCGAGCCCAGCACATCATCGAACGAAGAGTTCGGCTCCTGGAGCAGAAGCTCAACGATGAACTCGGTTTTCATGATCAACGTCTCCGCTTTGCCAAACTCAACAACCGTAGCGGGCCCACGATCTGGAAATTGCGCAACACCAACGCGACAGTGGCAGCACTGCCCGCTGGTAGTGTCGCTGAGCTGGCTGCAGCGGGTAATGACGAGTCGATCCTCTATTTTGGCTACAACGAAGAATGGCAGCCTGCACGCGGCCGAGAGCAACTAGAATTTGTCTCATCCAATCTGCGCTTCGTGATTTCCGGAGTCGAAGACATGCCGGATCTGCGCTTCAGACTGGAATGGGCGGGCGCCAAGACCGAGGGCGGCGCAATTTCGTATCCAGGCATCGGTGCGGCACAGCCCCATTGGCAGCTTGATATCGACGCGGGATGGATCGATGCGCTCCACCCCGAACACGCCAATGCTGCGGGGGCAACGATCGAGGTGGATCTGGAACCGGCAGTGGAAGAGGTGAATCTGGACGAGGAAGCAGGTGACGGCGACGCGAGCAACAATCCGTTGCTTCGCCCCAAGAAGATCAGCCCAACATTAGCAGGTTTCCATCATTTGCATCTGCCGGCCCGCTCTATGTGGCACGAGATGCTGTGCGTGATGCCTGATCTGGCGGGCCCGCAACAGCATACACCATCAACCGAAGCGGAGATCGATAACTGGGTCGTGTCGGCCCTACGGTATTTAAGGTCCGAGTTTCGGAACTACCTGTAAGCAAATTGAGCCGAATAAAAGTCCACCATCAGCAGACCAAAGAACCGTTGCATCTTCCTCTGCCGCACCTTTGAACCCTGCTCGGCTTACATCTGCGTGGCACCTATTGTCGGTTAGTGGATGGGAGCACAATCAGGCAATCGTCGCAGCGGCTGGGTCAAACAGTGCACACCTCCTCCGCACGCGGCGAACTGCGAAATATCTATGAGGTCCACGATATAGCCTGCCGCCCGCAGGATTGTAGCGATTACTTGAGAACTAGCTATGATGTGACGCCCGCCCAGCGACAGGATGTTGCACCCCAGTTTGCCTGCCTCGCTAGCTGGTGCCGGAAGTATCGTGATCCCACACGCGCGCACAGCCTGGACGAACGTCGGATCGAGAAGCTCGATGCAGCCGATGGCTTCCTGCTTCCCCACCATGCAGAAGAGCGTATCGAGGTGGAGGTGATCGGAATGGAAAGGGCAGATCATCACCTGCCACCCTGCGTCCTTGAATGGTGTGGCAAACTCCCAAACACCCGCCGCTGAACTGCGCTCACCGGACATGCCGACCAACAGCAGCCCTTCCCGCGCGACACAGATGTCCCCGCCTTCGAGCGTGCCCCGCACGATCTGCCTGAATGGAATGCGAGCTGCGTGTAGCGCCGCTATATGAACACCCACCTCGCCGCGGCGGTGAGGCATCGCCGGGTTGAGGACGACATGGCCGAAAGGCGTCGAGACGCCAATGTCCCTGGTGAAGCACATGTCTGCCATGTCGGGCGAGGCCTCGAGCAGGTGACAGCGAACGTTGCGCCGTCGAAGAAGCCCTATAAGCGCGGCGTGTTGTTCAAGCGCCGTTGACCTGCACGCCCTGAAGCCACTTTCCAGGCTCGAGCGCGTGACCGCACAACACGGGACCGGCTCAAGATAGTGTGGTGGACACAGGATCACGTCGGTCAGGTGATCAGTCTCGCCTTGAACGAAGCTACGGGCAGGATCGGGCAGCCGCAAACCGGTGTTTGGCTCGTCAAAATGGTCGAAGTTGGCCTTCATTACTCCTCCTCGGTGTTCGTGAACTAGGCCGAGAGGCTATCGCTGATCTTACGCTCGAGATGGCCGTGCTCATGATCACGCACGAGCCGGCTAAGGGAAGGTTCGTCGAGCTTAGCTAAAACATCGGACAACTTCTCGTGTGGCGCCGCCGAGGGAGCGAAGGATTGCCCATAGATTTTCCGCAGCGTGCTCACCAACGTGTTGCCATGCTTGCGGCTGATTTCACCATTCTTATCGCGGTGGCGACCGTGAAGGCCGGGCTGCTCCATCATTCTTCTCCCTGATCGCGATGCTGGAGCGGCTGAAACGCGAAAGCCGGGCTGAGGCTCCCGCGCGAAGCGATTGCTACCGCTTTGTTGGAGGAAGAGCGGTGCCTATTGATGCGCCTTCCGTCCACGGCGCCCAAGAGCCATCAAAGGCCGCCACCAATTGGACATTCCTCGTCAGACGCACCGAGCGTGCCGATGACGAGACCGCACCGCCGCTAGACTTACGTCTCTGGGGATCGAGTTACTCCCACGCATGGCCTTCGCAGCGATAGCCATTCGCAAAAGGAACGATGACGTTTGACCGGCTTTGAGGGAGCGGTTTCAGCGAGGAGACTTCAACCATGTCGATTGTCGATTCCGTCATTGCAGCAATCACGCCGCCCGAGACAGAAGACGCTCGCCTGCGAGCCACTCAAGAAGCTCAGGCTGCCGCGAAACCTGGCGATTGGCTTTCGCAAATCCTCGATCATCATCGCGGCATCGAAGCCCAGTTCGATCGGCTCAAGGCCGCGCCGCCTGCAGAACGCCCCACCGAGCAAAAGCAGCTAGCGCTCCTGCTTACGGCCCATTCCATCGCTGAAGAGGCGGCGATCTACCCAGCGCTCGCCGCAGATCACCAGGTCGGGC
>JAIYAA010000192.1 GCA_027489295.1 Sphingomonadales bacterium
CGAGGCGATCGACGCCGCGCTGCCCCAGCCCTTCGAGCGGACGGCAGTCAACGGCTTCGGCTTCCTCCAGATCGTCCGCCGCCGCACCCGCCCGTCGCTGCCAGAGCTGCTCCACGCCGATCCGGTCGGCGCCGCGACCCGCGCCGAGCTGCGCCGGCTGGAACGCCTTCCCCCGCCGGTGCCGGCCACCCATATGGTGGATGCGCGAATCGCCCGCCGCCTGGCGCGCGAGCCCGACTGGACCGAGACGCTCGCCCGCCGCATGGGCGGCACGGTCCAGTTCGTGACCCCCAAGGAGTGACCCCCATGCCCCGCGACGCCTGCCCGATCTGCGGCAAGCCCACCGCCCAGGACTTCAAGCCCTTCTGCAGCCGCGGCTGCAAGGATCGCGACCTGCTGCAATGGCTGGGCGAGGGCTACCGCGTGCCCGGCGAGCCGGCGCAAACAAATGTGCAATCGGGGCTGGACAGCCACGAATTCCCCGACTAACAGGCGCGCTCCCCGGCGGTTCCGCCGGTGTGCCCGGGTAGCTCAGTTGGTAGAGCATGCGACTGAAAATCGCAGTGTCGGCGGTTCGACTCCGTCCCCGGGCACCATCCACCCTGATCGGACCCGCCAAGAAGTGGCGTGAGACCCGCTAACAGCGCCATAAACATCATCAAGAGACTGATCGGGCTGTACTGCAATGATGCAGTGAGCGCGCCAGCACCTTATGACCCAATTATCCTGCCTGGCAGAATGGTCAGCGTCACGGCGATTACCGCCTAGCCCATCGCGAGAGTGCCACCACCGGAAGCGCGTGCTTGGGCTTGTCGCAGCCGCTGGCGTTGCGGACGGGACTCTCGGCAGCATCACGACCCAGGGCAGCATCACAACCTGAACATCATCGCAGCCTGGATTGCTTTCGTCCGCTTCGGGAAAAGCAAAAACCACAGTGCGGTACCATTGTCGGAAGCTTCTGCATCGCCGGAACCGGAAATACCTGGGACCGCTATATCAAACGTCACGGGGTTGGCGGGCCTGCAGCCAGATTTCGGAACGATACCCGTCACCACGCATGACGCGGATTGTGCGAGCCATATTCTGATCAGCGGGAGAAGGGATACAGCCATGACACACACAGAAGCGGAACAGCCACCATGCTCGGTCATCAACCTTCGCAATCACGCGCAGATCAGCCATCACAGCGTCGCTAGTGCTACGGAGCTACTCGGCGCGCTGAAGCAGCCGAATACCCCTGAGCGGCGCAGCGTTGCAGCCCAGATGTTGCAGGAGGCCGAAATGGCGGAACTCGCCGACCTGCTTGTCGGTCGAGTCCTGGGCGGCCGCGAGCTTCACGAGATGCTGTCGAACCTTTCACAGGAAGGAGCTATCCGTCAGCGGGATCCTATCGAATGGTCGGAGAGGTTTGCATAAGCGGCATGCTTGATAAGCAGACCCATCCGCAACCGGCTACCTCGCGCAACCTTCTCTACCCCGATCGCGAGGTTGCTTTTCTGATGACTGTTGGAAAGCTCATGGAATGAGCGAAGACGGTGATGACATAAGAGACAGACAAGCGCGCAGACGCTACTGCGGCCATCAAACTCGGCGGCGGAGCACTACTTTCCGCGATCAGGGAATCGGCACAGTCAGGGGTGGAGCTGTTCACCCTGGATCTGCAACTCAACAGCTTCTCCTATTTGTCGTGCTGCGAGCGGAAGCATACGGTAGCCACGCGCAAGCCTCCGGGATCCCATTCGCGTCTCTATGGCCCACGCGCCAGATCGCATCGCAGACCTAGCCCCTCGCATATGTCGCGATGTACCGGTGACAGACCGCTTCACGACGTCATCGACAACGATCCTACTGTGGCTCCTTCTCGCCTTCTCGCCTTCTCGCCTTCTCGCCTTCTCGCTGCCGCCTTTGAGAGCGTATCCGACAAGCTCATTCCCGCCCTCGCTTCATTGGCGTCGAAGGCTATGATCTGGGGTCTCAACCTATGACGGCACGCAGCATCCTGCCGAGATCACGCCGGTGCGAGCAAATCCCACACAAACGGTTTTCCATTTTTGGATGCCGAGCAATTTAACGGATGAGCCATGTCCATCTGTCCCACAACTGAAACTAATATGTAGATGTTTTACAGTTGCGAATTTATTTCTCCTGATCACATTGCGAGACAGCAAATTGTCGACTGAGCTTCTGATCGGTATATTCTTAGAGGATACTCCCGTTTGATATTCAAAAGTCTCCCCTTTTTATGATCAGGCCGCAATCAGCCTCGATCGTAGCTACTGCTTTCAGGCTCAGCATAGCATGCATTTAGCGGATGAATGATGAGTTAATTGATTAGGAATTATGAAGGGAAAAATGATGCTTCGCTTAGTGAATCTTCTTACGAACGTTGTGCGTAAGGTTTTTGGCATGTCCAACGACCCCTCCAAAAGTGGCGTGCTCGGCTTTGCCATTGGCAGCCACCTACCGGTGAACGATGCTGCGCCGACGGCAGCGTCCGCTCACCCAATTGTCGATACGGATCCAGATGTAGCACTGGCCCGTCTCATCAGAGCAGCAACAGACAGCCAGTCGGGTGACAACCTGCCCATTCCGACGTCGTCGCGCGCCGAGATCATGGCTTGGGTTCTCAGCCAATGAGTCGACCGACCTTCCATCCGCAAGCGCTCCGCACTGAGCACTTTGAACGAAGGGCGAAAAAGGTGACATATGCAGCCACCTTTCGAGACTATACGGGACTGTGGAAAACGTCGCCCTACATATTGGATTTCGCAGACATAACCTTCTGCATTGCGCATGGGCAATCTTTGCCGCACGAAAGCTATCGAAGAGGCATCGGCCTATCCTCCAATTTTTTTGCTACTCTCCACGGGTATAAAGCACCTTCACCTGGGTGGTCAGCTCGAATGTTCTCCTATTCATCATTGAGTACACAAGTGAGGCTGTTATTCTGGAGATCAATGGACACAACCGCTTCAACCGCGATAAAGTTGGTGCGCTCATTATGGCCAATCATAAATCTTCCATCGACCGGGCGGAAATGAAGGCGCTCACGATGGAGAATAATGATGCAGCAATCAGCTCAGCGGACTCATCCGAGGCAGCCTAACCTTCGATAGGAATGACGTACTAGAAATGGTGATCGTGGTCAGCCAGCCGCCCGCCTTTGTATACAGTTCTCCTCTACCTATTAGCAGAGGGGATTTTCAGCGAACACTCGTAGTCGCATGCGAATAGAGCCATTATTCCAAGCTGACCACATCGAAGCGCAAAAATTCGTGCGCTGGCTTTGGCGGGTTCAAACCTCACCTGGTCCGGGCGCGCCGCTAGCCAGGAACAACGTAAAGAGACGCTCGGTGAGGCTTTCAGCGCCAGTTTCATAGGCGAGTGCGGCCCAGTCATCCCAGCGGTCGACCCGCTGGGACAGCCACACATACAGGCGGTCCCGGCATACTTCATCCGAGAAAGATGCAGACCACATCACACGCCGAATAGGCATGCGTCCGGTCGTCTCGAAGCCGGTGAGCGTTACCAGATAGTGCTGGTACACGGTCTCGCGCGCGAAAACGTTCCTGCGGTTGCACACCGATGCTTCGAACTGACGAAGGGCCGCTTCACGCTCGGTCGTAACATCTTTCAGAAATGCCCGGCGAACACTCGCGATCACTTCGCGCATAGGGACATCTTCCCATTCCGGAACGCGAGTGGCTTGAAGCATACGAAGAACGGCCCGTCCTTCGGCGCTTAGCTTAGCTTCAGTCGCCCAAGGCGTATCGGCCATCACCGTCAAGCCTACCGAGTTCAGCCAACTATGATAAAAGCGCCAAAACAGTAGATCGCCACCAAAAAGGTCGTGCCTGCTCTCCGCCGTCCCATCCCATTCGCGCTCCATCGTTCCTAGGACGCGAACAAGGAATTCGAGCTGCTCCGGCGCCCATGCCGGAGAAGGGAAGTTCATGCGCCCCATCCAAAAGGCTTCTCTGACGCTATGCCAATGCCGATCGTCCGCATCTTCGATGACGGATCCATTGACTCGAAGCCACCAGCCCCAGGGCAATTCCTTGCCCGTTCCTTCGCCAAAGTCCATGATTATGCCTCCCTCACAGGTTCAAGGCCGAGAGGCGGCAGAGGAGACCCTATACGGACAGGCATCGGCGCATTCTGCTCTATAGCCTTTAACTGCAGAGCGAGATTCATGATCTCCTGAAGCACATAAGCATCATCACGGTAGGTGGAGGCAGTTTCCTCAGATAGGAAACGTTGGCCCTTCCTCGCGGCGTTAGGAATGAGATCGCTTAGGTGATTGCACTGGAAGCCGAACCACCAGGCTTCGTGATCCACTACGCGATAGTCAGTTCCGTACGCGGTTTCGATCACCCGTTTTGCCGGCGCTACGTGGCAGATGCGCGTAGACTCGCCGACGATCGTTCTCTTGGACGGAGAGGGACCGCCTTCACAAGACCGCGAGTACGCCAACCCTCCGTGTACCGTAATCCCGAAGTCTGCCGGAATCGCTTTATGATCAAAGCCGTGCAGCGGGTGCGACGCGGGGACCGCCACGTAGCCTCCAAGATAGCCAC
Organism: Sphingomonadales bacterium; assembly: GCA_027489295.1. The sequence goes on from JAIYAA010000192.1 coordinate 4,578, forward strand.
CTTTCGGCTCTCGCATCAGGATGCATTCATATCCCGTATCGGGATCCCTCCAGGCAACCTTATCAGCTTCGCCGAGCCACGGCCCCGCCACGTCGGTCTTCCGGCCCTCAACAAAGAAGATCTCGGCATCAGGAATACGGTGAGACCCTGCGCGGTACGTCGCTGAGCTCACCAACAGAGCGCCCCTGTCCTGGCTCACCATGCTTGCAGCAGTTGGTTGCACCTTGCTTGCGCTCCCTCCGCTAGCGCCGATGAGCGCCAGCATCCTCCCGTGCTTTTCAACCTTCACGAGTGCCGTGCCGGCGCCAGGCCGCACGCTGCTGCTCTTTGACATCGATGCCTCCTTGAGAATGACGAATTGGGGTGCGGTCACCGAAAGCGACTTCGCGGGTTGATGCGCTCAAGTTCAGGTCCTGGTGCCGACGGCCGCGCTTGTGCGGCATAGATGTGCGCCGTCAGCCAATCCTGTTCAGCTGCCAGCTCAACATCCGGGACCTCACGCCACCAGACCTTCCGCTCGTCCGCGCCGTCCCAGCGATATCCGCGAGAGCGAAGAAGATCTTTCGAGCCGAAGTGAGCGCCCTTGGCGCGCACGATCCAACTTGTTTTCGATCCTGTCGAAATCAGTTCCGCGAGAGCGGTGCGTCCACTTCCGTCCTCGTGCTGGAGCATCTGGATCAACGCATCCACATCTGCAGACGCCCGGTGACCGCAGTGATAGAAGCCGTTCTGCATCAACAGATAGCCCAGGGTGCGGCCATCGAAACCGCGCCCACGCCAGTCGATTTGCGACATCGAGCATACCCAAGCGAGATCGTGGATATCGTCCAGCTCGGCTTCCAGCCAAGGTCGATCGAATGCACTGTTGTGCGCAACGACAAAGCTCGCCGAACTGAGCAGCCTTGCCGCAGCGCCTACATCAATTTCCCGGTCCACAAGATCCGCGTCCGTCAGTCCGGTGAGCCTGCTAACGTCAGGAGTAAGCGGCTCACCCGGGTCCTGACGCCACTCATACGCGCGATCGACATGCGTTATTTTGCCGGAGCCATTGTAGCGGAAGCGACGCAGCGCCAACTCGATGACATGGCCAGTGCGCCAGTTCAGGCCTGTCGTTTCCGTATCAACGGCAA
>JAIYAA010000182.1 GCA_027489295.1 Sphingomonadales bacterium
CTCCGTCGGCGCGGTGCTGATACGGTCAAATATACCGTCAGGTGCCGCGGGTTCCAATGGATCGACCCGGATTTGGGTGGATCGGATACCGTCAAGAACCACGCAAATCTGCCGGTTTTGAACGCTGCTGGATCTATGCGGAGAAGTGGATGGTGCCCGGGGACGGAGTCGAACCGCCGACACTGCGATTTTCAGTTGCAGTGTCGGGCTGTTAAGCGATTGTATACAACGAGAAATTTTCCCCTTGACCAGGCTAGTGCTTAAACAGTGCTACCGATTATCCCGAACTCGGGGTGCCCACTTCGATATGCTACGGGAGCGAGCGCTTAACGGGAAAGTATGCGCAATAATCGCACCCGAAGCGGCGCCGCGAGGGTCTCGAATTTAGCTTCAACGCCAGGCGGAAATGATGGCGGACTCGCGAACCCTGACTCCAGTCGCTTCAGTCGTGCTAGAGCATCGCCGACATGCTCCTCTGCCGTAATGGAGAGCGTTCGACGGGCTTCGACCCGAGCAATCCAGTGTCCAAGTGTTGACAGAGCATCGACAACAAACTTTTCCCGACGCAATTTATAGGTCAAAATCGCCCGGCAGTAAGCGCCAAACAAACGTCTTTCGTCATCATTCTGCTGGCGCGCACTCATCTGCACCGCGCCCAGCCAGCGGACTGCGAGTGTTTCTCGTAAGCTATAGAGCGTGCTGCGATCACTAGGATCCTGGTATGAACGAAGGCCGCGGACTACGTCGTCCAAGCCTCCTTCGTATATTTCTATCGCAGCGCGGTAATCACCAATGCGTGCCCGGTCATCACCGATTCTGAGGAGCGCAGACAGTCGTTTCGATTTGAACCAACATAAGCCGCTTTCAAGTTCTCCTTTTTGAGCTAGATCTGCAGCCGTTCTCCAGTCGTCGCGCGCTTCAGCGCTAGCTATCCAATGAACAAACAGCTCCCGTTTCCGACAACCCAAATCGTAAGCGCGTGATAGAACCTCATGAGCAGCAGCTTCGTTGCCCGCAGTCTGATGACAACGCCCGAGGAGACAAAGTAAATCGGGATCATCGGGCAGAGATGTAAGAGCCTCCTCCACTAGTGCGCGCCCGGCATCACATTTGCCTATCGCCATCAAGGCAACAGCAGTTTTGACAGCTTCACCTACAAACGGCTTCTTATTTTTTGCGAGCGCTACATACTCGTTGCAGCGGTCTGCTATCTCTTCGTGATCGGGAACGCGCTCCTCCAGAGGGCGTCGCATGAGGCTCAGCGTTGATGGAATTGAATAACTCGCTCCCCCTTCAAGATCCGTCGACATTTCAGTCATCGAGAATGCTCGAAGTTCATCAATCGCCTTCTGGACTTCAAACCGATTCAGGCCAACCATGGCGGATAGTTGAATGATGGAGGCTGAATCCACGTAGCACAGCGCTAGTAAGCAGGCTGCCTCATTGCGCTTAAGTCGTCCTATCTCCCGACGAAAAGCTGCGTCACGCACAGACTCGCCGTCACTCCCCTTCCAGTGTTTCAAAGCACTTTTTAGAGGATCACCTGCTGCGACGAGGCGTAGCACAGAAAGAGCGAATAGCGGTGATCCGGCGCTATCTTCATGAAACTGGGCGAGGTTGCTATCTGAGATTGTGCCACTTAAACCGAGAAGCTTCATTTTCTCCACGACGAAGTCTGAAAATTCATCAATCTCAAGGCCGTTCACCTCAATATAGTAAGATCGGTGGGCGCCCAAGTTTCTTCGAGCAGTTATGATCGCTTTCGTTCGGGAGCTGGCGCAAATCTGAGTTAATAAATGAAAAACAAGTTGCTGTTCATCATCAGGCATTGAGTCAACGTTATCTACGATAAGCAAATATCTATGGCTCGCTAAATGCTCGACGCATAGCTCTAGAAGGTCGTCTCGAGATGTAGAATCTGGTATCTGCTCCCGCGGGCATCCAGTTTCTAAGAGGATACTCTCTAGAAGTTGGTCCACGTCGTTGAAGTCAGTGCGGGCGACAGCAACGAATCGGTCAAGCTCACCAGAGTATGTTTCCGTCTTAGCGCCAAGCCAAATAACGCGATCTAGAAGAGTTCCGCGCTTAAATATAAGTCGTTCTGCGAAAGTGAAGGCTATAGAAGTCTTTCCAACTCCTCCAAGTCCGCTCAATATTTTTATTGGGCTGAAGCTGTCAGATAGCCAGGACCACAGAGTAGAAATATGTTCTTCTCGGCCAATGAGGCTTGTGAACTCCTGATCCCTCGCGGGAAGGTTGTTATCGATAAAATCGCTGACGACTAGCGTGTAGCCAAGTTCGCGAGATCCATACAGGAACTCGTAGTCTTCTGGGCTCTCGGCTGGGATGCATTGGTCACGCTCGCGCCTGTAAAATGAACCCTTTCGATAGGCTCGTGCCCCCTGATCGCTTTCAGGAGCATCCTTCTTGAACTGGGCTGGCCGTTCACCAACTTTTCTCCGAGGAATAAACAGCAGGCCAAGGTTGTAGCCAGGTAAGATATCGCCAATGTCTATTGATCGGTAAACAGTTTCTACACTTACATCAGTAGCACCTTTGATTCGTTTGTTAAGATCAGCGGCATCGAAGTCTCCCGAGAAACCAACAATTTCACGACCTTTATCTCGAACTCCCACAACAAGGTAGCCACCATATGAGTTGTAGAAGGCAACCGCGTCTTTCACGAGCTCTGCCATTTTGGCGTTGCGCGCATCTTGGCTAGACTTGTTCTGGCGGACGGTCGGCGTGATCGGAACCTCTAGCTTATAATCCCACAGCACCGCTTCCTCACCAGCCGGCTCGCCATCCTGTAGCAGAAGGTCGAGCGCGTATCGATCGATACGGCCAGCTTCGATCGCGTTGTAGACCAACTGCCGATTGTCAAAAATGCCTCTCATAGTCCGGCCGTCATCTTCCACGGTTGAGCCGAGCGGCGACACGTCATGTGATTGCCGCCATATTGGCAGTTGATGTTGCAGCGGATTTATACCGCTAGACGAAGGCCTAACAAGGCATATTGAACGGCCGTAGTTTGTGTAAATACTAGCGCTATAGAGCTGTTAGGAGGCCCTAGGCACACGATTCCGGCGAGATGGGGACGAACATGCAGCTGATTTGTCAGGAGACACGCGCCCGTAGGCCCCTCAGTCTTCGCAAGTTACCTCAAAGTGAATTCCCAAGGCGAACAAAAAGAGCCCGGTCGGAATGATCCGACCGGGCTGTCATGGCGATAGATCATCAGGTTTCGCGAGCGCGATCCAGCTTTTCCGTGAGCACCTCAATGTAAGCCTGACGGCGCGCATTGGGGTGGCGGGGCCAAAAGACGTTCTCCCAACTCTCCACATGACGAGGCAGATTGTAGGGTGCCCAAACGCCGCGATGCTCCCAGAAAAGGGCCTCATCAGGTGTCAGTGCCTCATAGGCCGTAAGCGTGGTCGGCAGGCCGCAGATTATGCGGCTTGCGCGGTTGGCTGATCTGCTGGGGGTGCCCAGTTCCACGGCAGGAGGTCGTCCCAGCGGCTGGCGGGCCAGTCATCGGCGA
>JAIYAA010000365.1 GCA_027489295.1 Sphingomonadales bacterium
AGCAGCGCCGCCGTCGCCGCGCCGATGCCCCGGCTGCTGCCGGTGAGAAGGATATGGGTGGTCATGGAGACGCCCTAGCGCGGGTGCGCGGGCGCGTCACCCCGGCGAGTCCGCGTGGCGGCGCGATTGCCTTACGACTCACGCTCGTCCAAGTTCGCCCCGACAAGCGGGGGGACTGGACGATGGTAACGAACATTCTGATAGCGATAGCGGCGGTACTTCAGCAAGCAGCGCCTGCCCCGCCGCCTCCCGAACAGCGGATCGCCGACTCCGCGTCGATCGGCGAATGGCTCTATGTCTTCGACCGCGCCGCCTGGGTGAGCGCGGACGCGCTAACCGCCACGGTGTCCAAGGCGCAGCTGACCGGCATTGGGGGCTATGTGGTGGAGGTGCCGGAGGCGCAGACGCTGCGCGTGACCTATTATCGCGGCGACGGCGACAGCGCCCGGGCCTTCTTCGTTGCCGACGTCCGCGACGGCAAGGTTCTCCATCAGCAACTGCTGACGACCCCCGTCGCGCTTACCCAGGCGCAGGCCGCACTCGTGCGCGCGCGCGTGGTGGCGGCTGAGGAGGCACGGACGCGCGGCTATCGGCCGTGCACCGCCGCACCGTTCAACACCGTCGTGCTGCCCGGCCGGAGCGGGGGGCCGACCCCCGTGTACCTGCTGTCCGCCCAGACCGGCGCGGCAAGCTATCCCATGGGTGGCAACTACCGCGTTGTCGTCTCCGCCGAGGGGCGGGTGCTTGCATCGCGCCCCTACAGTGTCAGCTGCCTCAACCTGACGGTACCGAAGCTCCCCAAGGGAGCAACGCCGGTCGGCTTCGTGGTAAGCCATGTGCTGGATCCAGTGCCCACCGAACTGCATGTCTTCGCTTCGTACAATCTGCATGCGCCGCTGTTCGTGAGCACGGCGGACAAGCGGGTGTGGCGCGTGGAAGGCAGCAAGATCGCGCTCGCCAAGCTCAAATAGCACCCCTTTCCCGACGCCGACGATCGAGGCTAGTGCCTGCCCCCGACACAAGGAGGAGCCCCCGATGATCTTGCGCAGCGACGAAACCACGGATGTCGACGTCCCCGGCAGCGGGGCGATGCGGATCCACTGGTTCCGCCCCGCCGTGGAAGGCACCTTCCCCGGCATCGTCCTCTATTCCGAGATCTACCAGGTCACCGCGCCCATCCGCCGGCTGGCGGCGATGCTGGCGGGGAACGGCTATGTGGTGGCGGTGCCCGAGGTCTATCACGAATATGAACCCGCCGGCACGGTGCTCGCCTATGATCCCGCCGGCACCGATCGCGGCAACGACCTCAAATTCACCAAGCCCGTCGCCGCGTTCGACGCCGATGCCGCCGCCACCCTCACCGCGCTCGCCGCGCATCCGGCGTGCAACGGCAGGCTCGGCAGCTTCGGGGTGTGCCTGGGCGGGCACCTCGCCTATCGCGCCGCGCTCGATCCGCGCGTGTCGGCAGCGGCGTGCTTCTACCCGACCGACATCCATTCGGGCACGCTGGGCGAAGGCAGGGCCGACGACAGCCTGGCACGGATGGCGGATCTCCAGGCCGAGATGCTGTTCGTGTGGGGCCGGCAGGATCCGCACATCCCCTTTGCCGGGCGCGAGGCGATCCGCGCGGCGCTGGAGACGCACGGCATTGCGTACGAATGGCACGAGCTGAACGCGCAGCACGCCTTCCTGCGCGACGAAGGGCCGCGCTACGATCCGGCTCTGTTCCTCGAATCGATGGCGATCACCCTCGCCTTCTACCGCCGCACGCTGGGATAGGCGGCCCGCAAGGCGTCAATCGTCGAGCAGGGCGACGCCGATCGCCCCCAGATTGACCGTCATCTGCACGGATAGCGCATGGTCCATCTGCGCCCGGGCACCGCCGCGGGCGAGCCGATACTGGTTGAGATAGCCGATATCGGCGCTGACGACCTTGCCGAGCGGCACCGCCAGCCCCAGGATGTTGCGCATCCGCTCATAGCCGGCGCGCTGGCCCCAGCGGGTGCTGTTGGGCAGCAGGAAGCTCTCATGGCTGGCGAACAGGGCCAGCCGCGGGCGGCCGAGCGGCAGGTTGTAGCGCAGCAGCGGGCGGAACCGCAGCCCGATCCCGCTGCCGATCGTGCTGAACCGCTCGTCCAGCCGCAAGCGCCCGGCGAAACGCCCGCGGCTCAGCACGATCTGCTGGCGAATGCGATCCTCGTCGGCCGCGAGATTGCGGTTGTGGAAGCCGACCCGCCGGTATCCGGTGCCGATCTCGATGCCCTTGGCGACCTGCCAGCCGAGCAGGCCGCCAAATTCGGTGGTGTAGATGCCGCCCTGCCGATCGCTGGTGCGGGCAATCTGCTCCAGCGTGATCCGCACCGTTTCCGTCATCGGCACGACGACGTTCAACTGCTCCCAGGCCTGACGGTCTTCCTGCTGCGCCCATGCCGGAAGGGCGCCGACGAGCAGCGAAAGGGCGGCGCAGGAGATCGTTCGAACCATTCGCGCTGCGGTGACACAGCCGACCACGCCCGATCAAGCCACCGCGATGCTCGGCTTCAGGCGGCGACCGCGCTCGAGAAGCTGTCTGCCGCCGTGCGCAGCTGGTTCAGCCGGTCGTCGACTTCGGTGACGTCGAGCTGCAGCGTGTCGATCTCGCTGGTGACGCTCTTGGTGTCCTCGCGGATCGCGCCGATCGTCGCGGACATCGAATCGGCAGCGAGCGCGGTCTCGTCCACTGCCGCGGTGATCGCGGTGACGGTCTGCGCCTGCACCTCCATCGCGCTGCGGATGCGGTCCGCGCTTTCCTGCACTTCCGAGACGGTCGCGCGGATCGAGGCGTTGGTCTCCACCGTCGAGCGCGTCGCGGACTGGATCGCGGCGATCTTGGCGGCGATGTCGTCGGTCGCGCGCGCCGTCTGGTTGGCGAGGCTCTTCACCTCCTGCGCCACCACGGCGAAGCCGCGCCCGGCGTCGCCTGCGCGCGCCGCCTCGATCGTCGCGTTGAGCGCCAGCAGGTTCGTCTGGCCGGCGATGTCGCGAATGAGGCCGAGGATCGACTCGATCGACTTGGCGTGTTCGGACAGCATCTCGCTCATCCCCACCGCCTCGCTCGCCTGTCCGCTCGCCCGGGTAGCGATCGCCGCCGCCGCTTCCACTTCGGTGCGGGCGTCCTCGATCGCGCGGATCAGCCCGGCCGCGGTCATCGCCGCCTCGCG
>JAIYAA010000228.1 GCA_027489295.1 Sphingomonadales bacterium
AGTGATTTTCGAAGAGTTCAAGGGCACCGGCAACTCGGAAATCGTCCTCGACCGCAAGGTGGCGGACAAGCGCATCTTCCCGGCGCTCGACGTCGGCAAGTCGGGCACCCGCAAGGAAGAGCTGCTGGTCGAAAAGGCAAAGCTCACCAAGATGTGGGTGCTGCGCCGCATCCTGATGCAGATGGGCACCGTCGACGCGATGGAATTCCTGCTCGACAAGATGAAGGATTCGAAGACCAACGAAGACTTCTTCGACAGCATGAATCAGTAAGCGGGGCAGTGGCTATCGTGATTTCGGAAAGGCCGGGCGCGGATGCCCGGCCTTTTTGCGTTCGTGCGCAGGGAACGTCTCGCCGCGGGCATGCGTAGGCGTTGCGTGCGCCGATCAGGGCGCTAGGGTTTTGCGATGATCGATCTACTTCTCAGCGCCGCGGCGGCGGGCATCGGCTCCCCGCTCGATATCTGGCAGCACATCGTTGCCGACTTCTCCAATCTCGGCGATCCGGCGGCACTGGCGGCGTTCGGATCGGTGCTGATGATCGACCTGGTCTTGGCCGGCGACAATGCGATCGTCGTCGGTGCGCTGGCGGCGGGACTTCCGGCAGACCAGCGCAAGAAGGTGATCCTCATCGGCATCGGCGCGGCGCTGGTGCTGCGGATCGCCTTTGCGCTGATCGTCAGCTGGCTGATGGGGATCGTGGGGCTGATCTTCGCGGGCGGATTGCTGCTGCTCTGGGTCAGCTGGAAGTTCTGGCGCGAGATCCGCCATGGTGGCGAGAGCGCCGGGTCGGATGAGATCGCCGGCGACGAGCATTCGGGTGTGCGGGCTGCGCGTAGCTTCGCCGGGGCCGCCTGGGCTGTCGCGGTCGCCGACGTCTCCATGAGCCTCGATAATGTGCTGGCGGTCGCCGGCGCGGCGCGCGAGCATCCGGGAATCCTGGTGGTCGGGCTGCTGCTGTCGGTGGCGCTGATGGGGCTGGCGGCGAACCTGATCGCCAAGCTGATCGATCGCTACCGCTGGATCGCCTATTTCGGTCTGGCGGTCATTGTCTTCGTCGCGTTCAAGATGATCTACGAAGGCTGGGTGGGCACTGCCGAGACCGCGGGGATCACCAGCCTGTTCTGATGCCTCCTGGCCCCTCCCTGCGGCGCAGGGAGGGGTGGAAGGACCTCAGCCGAGGTTCACGGCGAAGAAGTCGGCAGTGCGCTTGTCGGCAAGCTGCGCGGCCTCTTCCGAACGCCGCTTGCCAAGTTCGGCGGCGAAGCCATGGTCCTCGCCTGGATAGTCGTACAGTGTGACCTTGGGGTGATCGTCCAGACCCTCATGCATCTTGGCCTGCACCTCGGGCGACACGAAGTGATCGGCCACCGGAATGTGCAGCATGAGCGGCTTGGCGATGGCATGCTTCTCGCCGAGCAGGCCGTCGATCCCGACGGCATAATAGCCGACGCTGGCATCGATATCGGTCCGCGCCGCCGTCATGTACGCAAGGCGGCCGCCCAGACAGAAGCCGACCGCGCCCACCTTGCCACCGCCCAGTTCGGCCCGTGCTACCTGGATGGTCGATTCGATGTCGGCGATGCCCTTGTCCTGATCGAACTTGCCGAACAGGTCGAACGCCTGCTGCATCTCCTCGGGGACGTCGGCATCGAGTTCGATGCCGGGCTGGAGACGCCAGAACAGGTCCGGCGCAATCGCCAGATAGCCTTCCTTGGCGAAGTCCTCGCACTTCTGGCGGATACCCTCGTTCACGCCGAAGATTTCCTGGATCACGATGATGGCGGCGCGCGGCGTGCCTTCGGGGCGCGCGACATAGGCGGAGAAGCTGCCGCTCTCGTCCAGCGCGTCGATCGTCAGGGTGCTCATAGCAGATACTCTCCGGTTAACCGCCGCTCATGATCGAGCAGCCAGGATTTGGTCGTCGGCCCATCGCCGGCCGAATAGGCGCCCAGTCCGCCATCCTGATTTACCACGCGGTGGCAGGGGACAACGAGCGGGAAGGGATTACGGGCACAGAGTTGGCCGATCGCGCGTGCGCTGGAACCCAGCGCGCGGGACAAGGCGCCATAGCTGATCGTCTGTCCGAACGGCACCGCGATCAAGCCATCCCGTAGGATAGTCCCCCGAGGCGTCGCGGCTGGCGCGAGCGGCAGTGCGAAGCCCTGGCGTTCGCCGGCAAACCATTGTTCGATCTGCTCCGCCGCCGCACGCACCGCCGCCGCCGTCCCGCGCGCGGCGGCGGCGTCCACGCCGATCAGGATGCGGTGCAGCTGCCCTTCCTCGCCTTCGATCCGGATCGGGCCGATGGGCGTTGCGATGAGGGCATGGTCGCGCGCATACATGCGATACGGCCTAGCAGGGGGTCGGCGATGCGCTCAAGCGCGGAAGGGATCACATGAAGATCAACGTCGAAGTCGAATGCACGCCAGAAGAAGCGCGCCGCGCCATGGGGCTCCCCGATCTCACGCCGGTGCATGATCGCTACGTGAAGCTGATGGTGCAGGCGATCGAGAATCACGGCACGCCGGAAGGCTTCGAGCAGATGATGCGCAGCTGGGCGCCGATGGGCGAGGCGGGCATGAACTTCTGGCGCGGACTGTTCGACGCGGCGACCAAGAAGCCGGGTAGCTGATAAGACCGATGGACACGATCTTTGCGGTTTCCAGCGGCGCGCCGCCCGCGGCGATTGCCGTCTTGCGGATCAGCGGTGCCCGCGCCTTTGCTGCGGTGCAGCAGCTGGCAGGTGATGTCCCTGTTGCAAGGCATGCTGCGCTGCGAACCTTGCGGGACACGCATGGGGAGCCGCTCGACCAGGCTCTGGTTCTGGTCTTTCCGGGTCCGCGATCGGCAACCGGCGAGGATCTTGCCGAGCTCCATCTGCATGGCGGCAGGGCGGTGGTACGGGCGGTGCAGGCGGCGCTTGGCGCCATGGAAGGGCTCCGCGCTGCGGAGGCAGGAGAATTCACCCGGCGGGCGCTGCTCAACGGCAGGCTGGATCTGACGGCGGCGGAGGGCCTCGGCGATCTGCTGATGGCAGAAACCGAGGCGCAGCGTCGTGCGGCGGTCCGGACTGCAGGCGGTGCGGTACGCCGCCATGCCGAAGATTGGACTGCCCGTCTGGTCGGTATCGCCGCGCGCATCGAGGCCGAGCTTGATCATGGCGACGAGGATGATGTCGCCGGCGTCGATCCGCTGCCGGCCCTGCGGTGCGCCGCGGCCGCGCTCGGGCACGACATTGCCGCCGTCGCATCACGGCCGCCGGTGGAACGGTTGCGGGACGGGCTTCGTGTCGTGCTGGGTGGTCCCCCCAATGCCGGCAAGTCGACACTGTTCAATGCGCTGGCCGAACGCGACGCGGCTATCGTGTCGCCCATCGCCGGGACGACGCGCGACCGGATCGAGGTGCCCGTGGTGCGTGAGGGTGTGGCCTGGCTGTTGGTCGATACGGCAGGACTTGCCGAGGCGACGGATGATCCGATCGAGGCGATCGGCGTCGCGCGCGCGCGCGACGCTCTCGACGAGGCGGACCTTCTGCTGTGGCTCGGCGATGATGCTCCGCCCGCGCATTCCTGTGCGCTGTGGGTGCATGCCCGTGCCGACGCGGCGGATCGTCCCGAGGCGCACCGCGCGCAGATCGTCGTTTCGGTGCATGAGGGCAGAGGCGTGGATGCGCTGTGGCAGCGCATGGCGATCGCTGCCGCGGCGTTGTTGCCGCCGCCGGACCTCGTCGCGCTCAACGCGCGCCAGCGGGAATGGTGCCTCGTGGCTGTCGAGGCGTTGGGACGCGCAGCTGCGCTCGAGGATCCTTTGCTGTTCGCCGAGGAACTCCGCGCGGGGAGGCGGGCGCTTGATGCCATTACGGGCAGGGCGGCGGTGGAAGATGTGCTGGATGCGCTCTTCGGAAAATTCTGCATAGGTAAATAAAGTGTTTCACGTGGAACGCTGAAACGAGCGCGTTCCGGCGCACCGCCTCTGGACAAGCGCGGCGCGAAAGCGTTTAGCGGATCCATGCAATTCGATGTGATCGTGATCGGGGGCGGCCATGCCGGCACCGAGGCGGCAGCCGCGGCCGCGCGCCGCGGCGCACGCACGGCGCTGCTCAGCTTCGATCTTGCCAAGCTCGGCGCGATGTCGTGCAACCCGGCGATTGGCGGGCTCGGCAAAGGGCACCTGGTACGCGAGATTGATGCGCTGGACGGGCTGATGGCGCATGCCGCCGATGCAGCCGGCATCCATTACAGGATGCTCAACCGTTCCAAGGGAACGGCAGTGCAGGGGCCCCGTGTGCAGGCTGACCGCACCCGCTACGCGGCGGCGATCCAGGCAATGCTCAAGGCGCAGCACGGGCTCACCCTTGTGGAGGGTGAAGCGGAAGCGCTCATCCTGGAGGGCGGACGGATCGCCGGGATCCGGCTTCGCGATGGCAACACGATGGCGACGCGGGCAGTCGTTCTCGCGACCGGCACCTTCCTGGGCGGTCGCCTGTTCCGGGGCGAGGAGCGGTTCGATGGTGGCCGGGTAGGGGAAGCGTCGGCACTTCGGCTTGCCTCCCAGCTGCGGGAACTGGCGCTGCCGATGGGCCGGCTGAAGACCGGCACGCCGCCGCGGCTCGATGGTCGCACGATCGACTGGGCGCGCACCGAGGAGCAGCCCTCGGATGCCGAACCCTGGACGATGTCCGCGATGACGGCGTCACGGCCACTGCCGCAGTTGCACTGCGCCGTCACGCGCACCACCCAGACCACCCATGATGCGATCCGCAGCGGGCTGGATCGATCGCCCTTGTTTACGGGTGCGATCGAAGCACAGGGTCCCCGCTATTGCCCCTCGATCGAGGACAAGGTGCATCGCTTCGGCGATCGCGATGGCCACCAGATCTTTCTCGAGCCGGAGGCGCTGGACGATCACTGGATCTACCCCAACGGCCTCTCGACCTCGCTGCCGGTTGACGTGCAGGAAGCCATGATCGCTTCCATTCCAGGACTTGAGGCCGCCAAGATCACGGTGCCGGGCTATGCCGTGGAATATGACTATGTCGATCCGCGCGCGCTGGAATCGACCCTGGCGCTGCCGCAAATCCCCGGCCTGTTCTTCGCCGGGCAGATTAACGGCACCACGGGCTATGAGGAAGCAGGCGGGCAGGGGCTGGCCGCCGGCGCCAATGCCGCAGCGCTCGCGCTGGACATCGCGCCCTTGGTCTTGGACCGCGCGACGTCCTATCTGGGGGTCATGGTCGATGACCTGGTGCTGCAGGGTGTTACCGAGCCTTATCGGATGCTGACCGCCCGTGCGGAATTTCGCCTGCGTCTGCGCGCCGACAATGCGGAGACGCGGCTTGGTCCGATTGCAGAGACGCTTGGCTTGCTCGGCGAGACCCGCCGGCAGCGGCTTGCGGCCCGGCGCGAAGGGCGAGCGCGGTTGGATGCGGTCTTTGCGATCGAGCGCACCGCCCATCAGCTTGCGGCACGCGGCGCTCCGGTTGCGCAGGATGGTGCCCGACGCCCCGCGCGCGAGTGGCTGCGGTTTCCCGGTGTGACCCTTGACCAGGTGCTCGACGCCATGCCGGAGGCGGATCCACTGCTGCTGGCTGAATATGTCGAGGATGCGCGGTATGCCCCTTACCTCGAGCGCCAGGATGCGGAGGTCGCGCAGTTGCGGGCCAACGACGCCGTCAAGCTGCGCTCGGATATGGCCTACGGTTCCATTCCTGGGCTCTCAAATGAGATGGTGGAGCGGTTGACGGCGGCGGCGCCCGAAACATTGGGGGCGGCCGCGCGCATTCGCGGCATTACGCCTGCGGCACTCTCCGCAATCCTGCTGCACGCCCGGAAGGTTCCCGTATGACCGAAGACAACGCTCGATCCTGGGTTCGAGAGCGATATGGTGTTTCACGTGAAACACTGCTTTCTCGGTTTGGGGACCTCCTGGTTTCCGAGTCCGAGCAACAGAACCTCATCGCCCGGTCCACGCTGGACACCCTCTGGTCACGTCACCTGACCGATTCCGCGCAGCTTGTGCCGCTGTCAGAGGGATCGGGCGAGGGGATATGGCTAGATGTCGGGAGTGGGGCCGGACTTCCGGGGATCGTGGTTGCCATTTTGACCGAACGTCCGGTGGTGCTGGTGGAACCCCGCGCCAAGCGCGTCGCTTTCCTCCGAGACACTGCCGAGCAACTCGGTATCGCTGACCGAGTTACGGTCGTAGCGAGCAGGGTTGAGTCCTATCGCCCGCCGGCTCCCGTCGCGATTGTATCCGCTCGCGCGGTCGCGGAACTCTCGGCGCTAATCTTATCCACAGCACATTGCACCGATTCGTCCACAGTCTGGTTGCTGCCAAAGGGCCGCAGTGCACAATCGGAGGTGGATGCAGCGCGCGCGAAATGGCAAGGTCGGTTTCACGTGGAACCCAGCATCACGCAGCCGGACTCGGGCATCGTGGTCGCAACACAGATAGGCGCCAGATGATCACGATCACGATCGCCAATCAGAAGGGCGGGGTGGGCAAGACCACGACCGCCATCAACGTCGGCACGGCGCTTGCCGCTACCGGAAAGCGCGTGCTGCTGATCGACTTCGACCCGCAGGGCAATGCCTCGACCGGCCTCGGCATCAGCCACGGCGCACGCGAGCACTCAAGCTATGATCTGCTCGTCACCGACGCGGATCTGGAGGATGTGGCGGTCCCGACCAACGTTCCCGGGCTCGATGTTGTGCCGGCAACGCAGGACCTGTCCGGTGCTGAGATCGAGCTGATCGAGTTCGACGCGCGGACGCACCGGCTCGATGCGGCGATCAAGCGCCATCGTGCGGCGCGCTGGGATGTGATCCTCGTCGATTGCCCGCCCTCGCTGGGTTTGCTGACCGTCAACGCGATGGTAGCGGCGCATGCCCTGCTGGTGCCGCTGCAGTGCGAATTCTTCGCGCTGGAAGGCCTCAGTCAGTTGCTCAACACGGTTGAACGTATCCGCACCCGCTTCAATCCAGGCTTGTCGATCCTGGGCGTTGCGCTGACCATGTATGATCGGCGCAATCGTCTTACCGACCAGGTTTCAGAGGATGTGCGGGCGGTGCTGGGGCGGGTGGTATTCGACACCGTCATCCCGCGCAATGTCCGCCTCTCGGAAGCCCCCAGCCACGGCGTGCCTGCGTTGATCTATGATCATCGCTGCGCAGGTTCCGAGGCCTATATCGCGCTCGCCCGCGAAGTGATCGACCGTCTACCCAAGTTGCAGAAAGCCGCATGACCGATTCCCCCGCCGCCGCCCGTAAGCCTCGTCCTGGTCTCGGTCGCGGCCTTTCCGCGCTACTTGGCGAAAGCCTTCCGGAAGAGCCGATCAAGGGCAACCCGACCAGCAGTTCGGGCGTCCGGATGCTGCCGATCAGCTCGCTGGTCGCCGATCCCAATCAGCCGCGCCGACACTTCGACGAAGAAGCGCTGGATACCCTAGCTGAGTCGATCCGTACCCGGGGCCTGATCCAGCCCATCTTCGTGCGTCCGCATGGCCAAAGCTTCCAGATCGTGGCTGGCGAGCGCCGTTGGCGGGCGGCACAACGTGCGCGCCTCCACGAGGTGCCGGTGATCGTTCGCGAGTTGAACGATGCCGAGACGCTCGAGATCGCGCTGATCGAGAACATCCAGCGTCAGGACCTCAATGCGATCGAAGAAGCCGAGGGCTATGCGCGGCTGATCCGCGAGTTTGGCCACACCCAGGAGGCACTCGGCAAGATCGTCCACAAGTCGCGCAGCCATATCGCCAACCTGCTACGCCTTCTCGACCTGCCGGAAGCGGTTCGCGAGTTGGTGGTCGATCGCTCGCTTGAAATGGGCCATGCGCGCGCGCTGATCGGCGCACCGGATCCGGAAAAGCTGGCGCGGGAAGTGGTGGCGAAGGGCCTTTCCGTGCGTGACGCGGAAAAGCTGGCCCGAACCGCGAAGCCCGCACCGAAGCGCAAGACCAGCGAATCCAGCAACGAGCGGGACCCCGATATAGCGGCGCTGGAGCGGCATCTCGGCGACGTGCTCGGGTTGAATGTGCGTATCGCGCACGCGGAGAAGGGGGGGGCGCTTACCGTCAGCTATTCGACGCTCGACCAGCTCGACATGCTCTGCCAGCGACTGAGCGGCGAACGGATCTGATTTCTCCGCTCTGCCCCTAGTGGCAGGTTTGACCTTCTGCGGCAGCATGGCACGATTAACCCATGCTGCTTTCTGCGCCTGGCCGTGGGCCGATCCTGTCCTTCGACTTTCCGTTGTCGCGCAGTGCCGCCGAAGCGCGGCTGGCTGCATTCCTGCCCCATGCCGGGCGGGCCTATACCCACCATCGCAATGAAGACCATGGGGCAGGGCGGCATCATGCCGTTTCCCGCCTGTCTGCGGCGCTGCGTCGACGGCTGATCAACGAAGAAGAGGTTGCCCGTGCGGTGGTTGCGCAGCACGGCGCCGACGCGGCCGGGAAGTTTCTCGCGGAGCTGTTTTGGCGTACGTATTGGAAGGGGTGGCTGGAACAACGTCCCGCTGTGTGGCGCGATTGGCGGGATGCCTGTGCCGCTTGGGACACCCGCACCTTGCCGGAGGGTTATGCGGCCGCGACTTCAGGGAAGACTGGCATCGACGCCTTTGACGCGTGGGTGCAGGAACTGCTGGAAACCGGGTATCTCCATAACTGGGCGCGGATGCAGTTTGCATCGATCTGGATCTTCACGCTCGGTCTCCCGTGGGAGCTCGGCGCGGCGTTCACTTTCGAGCATCTGATCGACGCGGATGCCGCATCGAATACCTTGTCGTGGCGTTGGGTGGCCGGACTGCATACCAACGGCAAGGCCTATTTCGCCAATGCAGAGCGCATTCATGCGCGCACCGGCGGGCGTTTTCGCCCAATGGGATTGGCGGAAGAGGGTGATGTTCCACGTGGAACAACGCCGCCAGCGTCGATGCCGCTTCGCGCCGTGACGAGGCCGGTCGCCGACACCGCGACGATGTTGCTCGTCACCCCGGAGGATCTGTCCCTGGAGACAGAACCGGACCTGGCGCAAATCGACGTCCGGCATGTGGTCGCTTGCCGCGCACATTGCAGGGGCGCCGGTGACATTGCGGCGGTGGCAGACGGTCTGCAGCGGGCCGCCAGCCATTGGCGAGCCCCAGCCGCCTGGGTCAACGACCTCGACGCGCTGTTCGCATTGGCAGTCGAGCAGGAATGCCGCCAGATCCTCACCGGCTATCTGACGGTCGGTCCTATCGCCGACTCCGTTGCGACAGCTACGTTGCCGCCCGCGATGACCCTCGCGGAGCACCGTCGTGAATGGGACGGCCGGGCCTGGCCTCATTGCTCGAAAGGCTATTTCGCACTCTCGAAACAGATCCCCATGTTGCTGCGTGCCGCAGGCATCGTCTGAGGCAGCGTCGCATAATGCAGGCGGCCTGGTAAATATTCGCTTAAAGACGTCCGGCGGTGGATCCTAGAAGCATCCTTGCACGAGCTCCCGGCATCCTGCACGACAATCGCATGGCTGCTTCCGACCCCGCCCCCGAAGGGCTGACAATCGTCACCCACCCTCTGGTGCAGCATCGGCTGACGCGTCTTCGCGATCGTACGACGGCGCCGGCGCAATTTCGTACCGAACTGCGCGCGATTTCCATGCTGCTCGGTGCCGCTGCGCTCGCCGATCTTCCGTTGCGTGTCGGGGAGGTCGAAACGCCCGTTGCCGGCATGCTGGCGCCAGTGCTGGATGGGCTGCCGCCGGTGATCGCGCCGGTACTCCGCGCCGGGCTGGGGATGGCGGACGGAATAGTCGATCTGATGCCGGAGGCATCCGTCGCGCATTTGGGGTTGTACCGCGATCCGACGACGCTCGATGCTGTCGAATATTATTTCAACGCGCCCAAAGATCTCGCCGGGCGACTCGTCGTGCTGGTCGATCCGATGCTGGCGACCGGGCACAGCGCAGTTGCGGCACTCGATCGGCTGAAGGGGTCAGGGGCGCGCAACCTGCGGTTTGTGTGTCTGCTTGCCGCCCGTCCCGGCGTTCTGGCGGTGCGCGCCGCGCATCCGGACGTGCCGATCTGGGCGGCGGGGCTGGATGCTGATCTCAACGATCATGGCTATATCGTGCCGGGGCTAGGCGATGCCGGGGATCGCATCTTCGGCACGGGTCACGCGTAGGATTTCGCTGTCCTAGCCGGAATGATAGCGCTAACCTTGCGGTCGGTCGCGATCCTGAACAGCATAAGAGTGGGCCCCCGACGACCCGACGCTGCATGTGTTCTCCCTATAGTGGCGGGCCGTGCGGGCGTTCGAAAACGAGGGCCTGTGGGAGAGAGACATGCATCGCATTGCCCCCGTCGCCTTGCTCGCCGCCGTGCTCGCGCCTCTGCCTGCGACGGCGCAGACCACGCCGGATCCGCGTGCCGACGCCGACGCCAAGGCGGCAGCGATCGTCACCCAGCTGACCACGGACGAGAAGATCGGGCAGCTGCTGAATGTCGCACCGGCAATTCCGCGGTTGGGCATCCCCCGCTACAATTGGTGGACCGAATCGCTACACGGTGGGCTCGGCACCGTGCCAACCACCAATTTCCCCGAACCGATCGGCCTTGCCGCCAGCTTTGATGCGCCGCTGGTCCAAGACGTCGCCACGGCGATCAGTCGCGAAGTGCAGGGCCTGCATGCCCTGGCGCGAGAAACAGGCCGCCTGGGTCGCATCGGCACGGGCCTGGATACCTGGTCGCCCAACATCAACATCTTTCGCGATCCGCGCTGGGGCAGGGGGCAGGAGACCTATGGCGAGGATCCCTTCCTCACCGCGCGCATGGGCGTGGCATTCATTGCAGGCATGCAGGGGCCGAACCCCGATCTGCCCGACGTGATCGCCACGCCCAAGCATTTCGCTGTCCATAGCGGCCCGGAATCGACGCGGCACGCCGCGAACGTCTTCATCTCGCGCCACGATCTGGAGGATACCTATCTCCCGGCCTTTCGCGCCGCGATCGTGGAGGCCAAGGCGGGATCGGTAATGTGCGCCTATAACCGCATCGACGGCCAGCCCGCCTGTGCCAGCGACGAATTGCTCAAGTCGCATCTGCGCGGTGCCTGGGGCTTCAAGGGCTATGTCGTGTCCGATTGTGATGCGGTGAAGGACATCAGCGACAACCATCATTACGCACCGGACGGGGCCACGGCGGTCGCGGCGGGAATCCGCGCAGGGGTCGACAATGAATGCCACACCCAGACCCTGACCGATACGGCCGGGCTGGGTGACCGCTATCGTGAGGCCCTTACCAAAGGATTGATAACGCAGGCGGAACTCGACCGTACGCTGATCCGCCTGTTCTCCGCGCGGCTGCGCAACGGCGATCTCCCGGGGATTCGCGCCAGCCATGGCAGACGCAGTGATATCGGCACGCCCGCGCACCGGGCGCTGGCGCTGCAGGCCGCGGAGCGGAGCCTGGTGCTGCTCAAGAATGACGGCCTGCTGCCGCTCAAGCCGGGCAGCCGGATCGCGGTCATCGGCCCGCTCGGGGACGCGACGCGCGTGCTTCGCGGCAACTATTCCTCGCCGCAATCGGGCATGCCGGTATCGGTCGTGGAAGGCCTGCGCCGCGCCTTTCCTGCAGCAGAGGTTCGCTACGCGCCCTTCGGCTCCTCGGTCACGGACGGCGATCCGGTGCCCGGCTCGGCGCTCCGTACCCCGGACGGGAAGCCCGGCCTGCTCGCGCGCTATTACAACCCGGTCACGCCGCCCCCCGCCGAATTCGCCGCCGGCACCTTCGGCGAAGCGACCAAGGCGATGACGTTCGCCACCGCACCGGTCGTGACTCGGGTGGAGGCGGACGTGTCCGCACGCAGCCTCGATCTGGCCCAGGTATCGGATCATCACCGCACGACATGGACCGGCTATCTCGTGCCGCCGGAGACCGGCACCTATCGCCTCGGCCTCACCGGTTTCGCCGGCGAGATGCGTTTCGAAGGCAAGCCCTTCGTCGATCTCAGCAAGGGCGGGTGGGGGACGCTGCCGACCATGCGCGAGGTGCAGCTCATCCAGGGCCGACGCTATGCGATCGAGGTGCGGACGGACGAGCATGTCCTGTCCGGCATCGATCTCGTCTGGAAGCGGATCGCGGCAGATCCCATGGCGGAGATGAAGGCCGCCGCAGCCCGCGCCGATGTGCTCGTCGCGGTGGTGGGGCTCACCTCCGATCTCGAAGCCGAGGAATCGCCGCTGCAGATCCCCGGTTTCAAGGGCGGCGACAAGACCAGCCTCGATCTGCTGCCGGATCAGCAGGCCCTGCTGGCGGCAGCCCGCGCGACCGGCAAGCCGCTGATCGTCGTTGCCATGAACGGCAGCCCGCTCAACCTCGCCTGGGCCAAGGACAACGCGGCGGCGATCCTCGAAGCCTGGTATCCGGGCGAGCAGGGCGGGACCGCGATCGCCAATGTCCTGTCCGGCAAGACCAACCCCTCCGGCCGCCTGCCGCTCACCTTCTACCGCAGCGTCGACGATCTGCCGCCCTTTGGCGACTATGGCATGCGGGGGCGAACCTATCGCTATTTCACCGGCACGCCGGTCTATCCATTCGGTTTCGGTCTCAGCTACACCAGCTTTGCCTATGGTGCGCCGGTAGTTGACCGGGCAGAGGGCGGGCCAGGCACCGGGCTGGTGGTTACGGCCGAGGTGCGTAACATCGGCGCACGCGCGGGCGACGAGGTGGCTCAGCTCTATCTCACCTTCCCCGACGAGCCCGGCACGCCCAAGGTGGCGCTGCGAGGGTTCCAGCGCGTGTCGCTGCAGCCGGGCGAGGTGCGGAAGCTGCGGTTTTTGCTGTCCCAGCGGGATCTGAGCGCTGTCACGCCAGAGGGGCGCCACCGCCTGTTCGCCGGCACCTATCGTGTGACGGTGGGCGGCGGCCAGCCCGGCACCGGTGCACCCGGCGCCTCGGTGCAGTTCAAGCTCGCCAAGGCGGTCGATCTTCCCGATTGAGCGGACCTTCTCGCCACCCGCGTGCATTTCCGCTTCATCTCGGCTAGCGCGGGATCAACATGAGGGGGATTTGATGGCGGGTGGCCTGGTCGCATTGCTGGACGATATCGCGGCGCTGGCGAAACTGGCGGCGGCATCGCTGGATGACGTCGCCGGGGCGGCGGGCAGGGCCGGTGCCAAGGCCGCGGGGGTCGTGATCGACGATACCGCGGTGACGCCGCGCTATGTCGTGGGGCTCACCCCCGATCGGGAACTGCCGATCATCGGCAAGATCGCATTGGGTTCGATCGCCAACAAGCTGCTGGTGATCCTGCCGCTGGCGTTGCTGCTCAGCGCGTTTGCACCCTGGGCACTGACGCCGATCCTGATGCTCGGCGGCACTTATCTGTGCTTCGAGGCGGCCGAGAAGATCCTCGAGGCGCTGACCGGCGGCCATGGTGCGGACGAAGTGACCGCGATCACCGATCCCAAGGCGCTGGAGAAACGTCAGGTGCTGGGCGCGATCCGCACCGATCTGATCCTGTCGGCCGAAATCATGGTCATCGCGCTGGCGCAGCTGCCTGCCGACATGTCGTTCGTCACCCGCGCGGGGGCGCTGGTTCTGGTGGCGCTGGCGATCACCATCGGTGTGTACGG
>JAIYAA010000252.1 GCA_027489295.1 Sphingomonadales bacterium
CATAGGCTTCGCTGATCGCCTTGAACTTCGCCTCGGAATCCTTGCACCCGGCATTCTTGTCCGGGTGATATTTCATCGCGAGCTTGCGGTAGGACGACTTGATCGTCGCATCGTCCGCGCTGCGCTCGACTTCGAGCAGTTCGTAATAATCAACTTCGGTGGTCATCCAGCAAGCCCTCTCCCCATCAAGGGACAGGGAGAGAGACCAAGCCGATGCCGGATCGCATCGACCATGCCCGCTCCCCCCATCCCCGGCCCTCTCCCCGGCGGGGAGAGGGAGGGGCGTTCGTTACGCCTTGTTGTCGTCCACTTCCGAGAACTCGGCGTCGACCACTTCCTCGCCACCGGCTTCGCTGCCGGCCGCGGCGCCCGCGTTCGGCGAGGCGTTT
The DNA here is from genome assembly GCA_027489295.1 of Sphingomonadales bacterium. The sequence continues at coordinate 390 of JAIYAA010000252.1, forward strand.
TCGGCAGCCTGCTTCTCGTAGATCGCCTGGCCGAGCTTCATCGCCACCTGGGCGAGGTTCTGGGCCTTGGCAGTCATCGCATCGGCGTCGCCGCTCTCAATCGCCGACTTGGTCTCGGCGATCGCCGCCTCGATCTCGCCCTTCAGCGACGCGTCGACCTTGTCGCCATTCTCGGCGAGCTGACGCTCCGTGGTGTGGACGAGGCTCTCGGCGTTGTTCTTGGCTTCGGCCGCGGCACGACGCTTCTTGTCGTCCTCGGCGAACTTCTCGGCATCGCGCACCATCTGCTCGATGTCGCCGTCCGAAAGGCCGCCCGAGGCCTGGATGCGGATCTGCTGCTCCTTGCCGGTGCCCTTGTCCTTGGCGGACACGTTGACGATGCCGTTGGCGTCGATGTCGAAGGTGACTTCGATCTGCGGCACGCCACGCGGCGCCGGCGGGATGCCGACCAGGTCGAACTGGCCGAGCATCTTGTTGTCGGCCGCCATCTCGCGCTCGCCCTGGAAGACGCGGATCGTCACCGCCTGCTGATTGTCGTCAGCGGTGGAATAGACCTGCGACTTCTTGGTCGGGATCGTGGTGTTGCGGTCGATCATGCGGGTGAACACGCCGCCCAGCGTCTCGATGCCCAGCGACAGCGGGGTCACGTCGAGCAGCAGCACGTCCTTCACGTCGCCCTGCAGCACGCCGGCCTGGATCGCCGCGCCGATGGCGACGACTTCGTCCGGGTTCACGCCGGTGTGCGGCTCCTTGCCGAAGAAGTCCTTCACGATCTGACGGACCTTGGGCATGCGGGTCATGCCGCCGACGAGCACGACTTCGTCGATCGCCTCGGCCTTGACGCCCGCATCGGCCAGCGCCTTGCGGCACGGCTCGAGGGTGCGCTTGATCAGATCATCGACCAGACGCTCGAGATCGGCGCGGGTGATGTTCTTCACCAGATGCTTCGGGCCGTTCTGGTCCGCGGTGATGAAGGGCAGGTTGACCTCGGTGGTCTGCGCCGAGCTGAGCTCGATCTTCGCCTTCTCGGCCGCTTCCTTCAGACGCTGGAGCGCCAGCTTGTCCTTGGTCAGGTCGATGCCTTCGACCTTCTTGAACTCGTCGGCCAGATACTGGACGATCGTCGAGTCGAAGTCCTCGCCACCCAGGAAGGTGTCGCCGTTGGTCGCCTTCACTTCGAACACGCCGTCGCCGATTTCGAGCACCGAGATATCGAAGGTGCCGCCGCCAAGGTCATAGACCGCGATGGTCTTGTTGTTGTCCTTGTCGAGGCCATAGGCGAGCGCGGCCGCGGTCGGCTCGTTGATGATGCGCAGCACTTCGAGGCCCGCGATCTTGCCGGCGTCCTTGGTCGCCTGGCGCTGCGCGTCGTTGAAGTACGCCGGCACGGTGATCACCGCCTGCGTCACGCTCTCGCCGAGATACGATTCCGCGGTTTCCTTCATCTTCTGCAGGATGAAGGCGGAGATCTGCGACGGGCTGTATTCCTCGCCGCCGGCCTTGACCCAGGCGTCACCGTTCGGACCGCGCGCGATCGTGTAGGGCACCAGTTCGGTGTCCTTCTTGGTCACGGGGTCGTCAAAGCGGCGGCCGATCAGGCGCTTCACCGCGAAGATGGTGCTGTCCGGGTTGGTCACTGCCTGGCGCTTCGCCGGCTGACCGATCAGCCGCTCGCCATCCTTGGCGAAGGCGACGATCGACGGCGTGGTACGCGCGCCTTCCACATTCTCGATGACCTTGGGCTTGCCGCCTTCCATCACGGCGACGCAGCTGTTGGTCGTGCCCAGGTCGATACCGATAACTTTAGCCATGGTCCTCGTTGGCCCCCACAATCGAAACAAAAGGGTTTAAAAGCGTTATCCGGATGCCGGCCCCAGAAGAGGCGACCGCCGTCCAGATGTCCGAGGGGGGATATAGGTGCGTCGTGCCTTGCCGCAAGACGCCCGGGTTTCTACAAGATTTCCCAAATCAAAGAGGGAGGATGCCGAATGCGCACTCTGGCGGGGCTAACAGCGGTTCTTGTGCTGGGGGCGTGCTCGCCCCAGGCGGACGGCGTGAAGGTGGATGGGGCCTGGATCCGCCTGCCGGCGGTGGCCGGGCAGCCGGGGGCCGCCTATTTCACCCTGCACGGCGGGCGCGAGGCGGAAACGCTGGTCGCGGTGTCGACGCGGGCGGCGGATCGGGCGGAAATGCACGACAGCACCAAGGATGCCGCGGGCGTTTCGACGATGACGCAGGTCGCCAGCCTCGACCTGCCGGTGGGCAGCGAAGTGAAGTTCGCGCCGGGCGGCAAGCATGTCATGCTGTTCGGGGTGGTCTCGAACGTCCATGCCGGCGAGAAGGTGCCGTTGACGCTGCGCTTCGCGAGTGGCCACCAGGTGACGGCGGTCGCAGACGTCGCGGTGCCGGGCGCCGAGGCGCGGTAACGCTGATCGCCTTGCCCGTGGATCTCCCCTCCCGCTGGCGGAAGGGGAGATTCAGAGGCGGGTGTGGTTCAGAACGACAGCCGCGCGCGGCCCAGCACCCGGTTGCCTGCGTGCCGAAGGTCCGCGTACGGCGAGGTCACCGCGCGATTGGTGTCGATATCCGTCCCGACATAGTCGACGCCGAGCGTCAGCGGGCCGGTGACATGCTCCACGCCGATCCGCCAATCGGTATAGTCGCCTGCCGGCCGCAGCCGCGCCGCACGCGCGTCGTCGGTGCTGCCGGTCGTATGGCCGATCGCGCCGGATACGGTGAACGGCGTCGACGGGATACCGATCGAGGCACCCGCGTGCAGATACAGGTTGTCGCCGCCGATCGGCCCCTGGTCCGGCGCATAGACCGCCCCGCCGTTCAGCCGCAGCGGCCCGAACGAGAAATTGCCGTCCGCGCCGACCTCGACATAGTCCATCGCGCGGGCCGCGCCGGTGAAGACATGGCCGGTGACGAAGCCGCGCAGATTGAACGCGCCGATGCCGAAGCGGCGACCCGCCTCCAGATCGAACACGGTGTCCGCACCGGCATGGCGGCTGGATTCGCGCACCATCGCCACCCGCGCCGAGGCGTCGAAGCCGAGGATGCCGGCCGAGGCATCGGCCGAAGCGCTCAGCTGGTTCTCGCTCCAGCTGAGGCCGCGGCGGCTCTCGTCGGTCGAAAGTTCGACACCGCCGGAGACCTTGGGCAGCACCTGTGCCTGGGCAGCGAGCGGAAGAGCGACGGCCGCAAGGGCGGCCAGGGTAATCGGGATACGCATCAACTGGTACCGGGTCCTATCTGATCGAGTTCGGCGCGCAGCATCTCGGCATCCTGGCCGGCAAGCGCCGCAACCGCGCCTCGCATGTCCTGCGTGGCGCGCGCAACGTCCCTGGCGATGCCGGCGCGGTTGGTGGTGCACCAGCCGGGACGACTGCCCGCGGCGACGCCTTCCTGGCGCAGGTCCCGTCGAAGCGTGCCGGCGGCGTGGCGGGCCTGCCGATCGACCACCAGGTCGGCCTGCCAGCGGCAGCGCAGCGTGGAGGCGCGGCCGCCCGGTCCGGCGACGCCCAACTGCTCGTGACGAACGTCGACCCGCATCCGATACTCGGCATGGACCGGGCCGGTCGCGTGATCGATGCGCATGCTGTGCGCGATTTCGGAGGCGGGGGCGGCGAGCAGCAGCCCCAGAACGAGGATCATGGCTTCTCCTGCGGTTGCCCCGGCTGTCTTCGCCGGGTGCCCGGTGTCTTTGCCCGCGGGCTTCGGCGGATGGCAAGTTACCAAGTGTTTCCGGCGGCTTGGCGCCAATCGCTCGCAGCCCGGTTCCGATACGGGTTGTGGGGCGCAGCCGGTGGACTACATCGCGCACAAACAAGCGGAGGAAAACAGTGACGGCCACGCGCACCGAAACCGATTCGATCGGCGCGATCGAAGTTCCCGCCGACGCCTATTGGGGCGCCCAGACTCAGCGATCGATCCAGAACTTCCCGTTCGGCCCCGAGGAGCGGATGCCGATCGGCATCGTCCATGCCCAGGCGATCGTGAAGCAGGCGGCGGCGCGCGTGAACGTCAAGCACGGGCTCGATCCCGAGATCGCCGCGGTGATCGACCGGGTCGCGCAGGAAGTGATCGACGGCAAGCTCGACGATCAGTTCCCGCTGGTGATCTGGCAGACCGGCAGCGGCACCCAGACCAACATGAACGTCAACGAGGTGATCGCCGGCCGCGCCAACGAGATCCTGACGGGAAATCGCGGCGGCAAGAGCCCGATCCACCCTAACGATCATGTCAACATGGCGCAGTCGTCGAACGACAGCTTCCCGACCGCGCTGCACATCGCCGCCGCCCGCGCGGTTACGCTGGACCTGTTCCCGGCGCTGGAGCGACTGCATGCCGCGCTCGACCGCAAGGCGCAGGACTGGGATCACATCGTCAAGATCGGCCGCACCCATTTGCAGGACGCGACCCCGCTGACGCTGGGGCAGGAATTCTCGGGCTATGCCGCGATGCTCCAATCGGCGCGGGCGCGGTTCGAGAGCGTGCTGGAGCTCGATATCTTCAAGCTGGCGCTGGGCGGCACCGCGGTGGGCACCGGCCTCAACTCCCCGCCCCATTATGCCGAGGACGTGGCGGCCGAGATCGCGAAGATCACCGGGCTGCCCTTCGTCTCCGCGCCCAACAAGTTCGAGATGCTGGCGACCAAGGACCAGCTGGTGAACCTGTCGGGCGTCTGCAACACGCTGGCCGTGTCGCTCACCAAGATCGCCAACGACATCCGCCTGCTCGGCTCGGGCCCGCGCTCGGGCCTCGGCGAGCTGGAGCTGCCAGCGAACGAGCCGGGCAGCTCGATCATGCCCGGCAAGGTCAATCCCACCCAGAGCGAATCGCTGACGATGGTCGCGGCACAGGTGATCGGCAACCACACCGCCGTCACCGTCGGCGGCATGCAGGGGCATTTCGAGCTCAACGTGTTCAAGCCGCTGATCGGCGCCAACGTCCTGCGCTCGATCACCCTCATGGCGATCGGCATGACCAACTTCGCCGAGCGCGCGGTGGACGGCGCGGTGGCGAACGAGGCGCGGATCAAGGAACTGGTCGATCGCTCGCTGATGCTGGTGACCGCGCTGGCCCCGGC
>JAIYAA010000316.1 GCA_027489295.1 Sphingomonadales bacterium
ACGGCCTCGCTGGAACTGGCGGCGCTATAGGCGAGCGCGGCGCTGAGCGCGGCGGCATCGGCGGTGCGCTGGTTGCTGATCATCTGGCTGTAGCCGCGCGCGAGATCGACCGAGATCGCCGACATGCCCAGCAGCGCGGCGAGCGCCAGCGCCCCGATCGCCGCCACCGCACCACGCACGTCCGCGCCGAAGGCGTGCGGCACGCGGGCACGGGGCGGGAAGACCGGACGGGACATGCCCGGTTTCGTAGCGGAAGGAGTTGGAGGGTTGGTTAATATGACATCGGTTTAGGCGCGATGCCGGGGCTGGTGACGGTTCGCATGCGCCGTCGCGGGCGCGGACGGACCGCAGGCACGGAGGTGAGAAGCTCCATGGACGCTCGCGGCAGCTTCCGGCCAACTCAAGCCGTTCCCATAAGCGGGTAGGAACGACCGTTTGGGCTGAAACCGGCCGATGGCAGTCCTGATGGGTCGCGCAGCGGTGGTGCTCGGCATCGGCAATTCCACGCTAGCGCCTCCTGCCCAGTGCGGTCGTTGACATATTCCTGTATGTCGACATTAGTCTTTACATCGTTTGGACATCCAAATCCGGAAATTTCAAATACGGGTGCTAAGTTCTTGTGCCGCTAGCGGAAAAATCTAATTCAATATCTGACTAAAGACCCGATTCGGGAATCTGTGAATTTTCCAAAAACTTCATACTATTATACGTGCGCGGACTTCGTTAAATATATCCTGCAACGGCAACATAACCCGTTTTGGAGGGGATAAGCATGATGAAGACCAAGATGCTTGCATTTGCGGCAGCGACGGCGATGGCGATGGCCACGCCTGCTTCTGCGGCCACCTACATCGTAAACGTGTCGGGCAACGGCGTCAGCGCAACAGGTTCTATCGAGACCGACGGGACGCTGGGCCTTCTCGCGCGCGTCAACGTCCTCGACTGGCAGTTTAACCTCACGGACGCCGGCGGATCGTTCCTGATCAATGGCCCCTCCAATTCACAACTTCTGTTTTTCAACGCCCCCGCGCTGACCGCAACTGCAACGGGCCTGTTCTTCGATTTCTCCGGCTCCGGGGCCGTTCTGTTCCAGAACCCGCAGGTTGGCTCGACCATCAACTTTCTCTGCTATACCGGCAGCGCTCTCTGCGGCGGCAGCTACAACCGCATCAGCATCACTGTTCAGAACTTCGGGGGTGGCATCTCTCAGGCTGGCGTACAGCAGATTGCCACCGCATCCGCGGTCCCAGAACCCACTGCTTGGGCGATGATGATTGCCGGCGTCGGCATGGCAGGTGGCGCGCTCCGCCGCCGTCGGGCGGCGAACACGACCGTCCGCTTCGCCTGATCTCCCCCACCACAACAAGCGAGGGAGCCGCTGGCCCAAAGGCTGGCGGCTTTCTGCTGCGGCCTCGCAGCAACACAGCCGCCGCACCGTGCAACCTTGCATCTTATCGCATGCCGAATTGGCGCTTCCGCACCGCAGGCCCGGCAAAACGCCGCATTGACCTCAAAAGTTCGATGGAAGCGCATCGGCGAGGCTGGGAACAAGCGCGCACCCTATGACTGCAAGCGCCAATCACTAAGAACGGCCATTCTACACATCGGTCTGAAGCGGTAGAATTTTCCCAAGACGGGTCGATCCCGCCTTAGGCAGCAGTCGACCAGACCCGGTCGTTCAGATCAATCACCGCGAGCGTCTGCTTCTGACAGAAACTGCCGATGAAGCGTTCCGAAGCGAATTGGCAGAAAGGCGCCCTCACTTCGGCCGTTTCGTGTGAGGCACGCTGATCTTAAAAGCAGACGTTGACTTCGTTGCCCTCGAGCTTGACGCCGTCTCTGCAGGCGAGAGCGGCGCCATGGCATTTGACCTGCTCCCCAGAAATCATGCCATTGGTAAGTTAGCTCGTCAGTTGGAGACGAGTGATGCGGCGAAGCCGATTTACCGAGGATCAGATCATTGGGGTGCTGCGGGAGCATGAGGCTGGCGTGAAGACCGCCGACCTGTGCCGGAAGCATGGGATCAGCGATGCGACCTTTTACACCTGGAAGTCGAAATATGGTGGCCTGACGGTTTCGGACGCTGCGCGGTTGCGAGCGCTGGAGGACGAGAACCGCCGGCTGAAGAAGCTGCTGGCGGAGTCGATGCTCGATGTGTCGGCGTTGAAGGATCTGCTGGGAAAAAACTGACGCGGTCTGTGGAACGCTACGCTGCGGTGGAGAAGCTGATGGCCGATCACGGTTTCTCCGAGCGTCGCGCCTGCAGGCTGGTCGGGGTCAATCGGTCGGCGTGGCAATATGAGCCGCTTCGCGGGAAGGACGATGCTGTCCGCGAGCGGATGCGCGAGATCGCGAACGAGCGTCGTCGGTTCGGCTACCGTCGGCTGGCGATCCTGCTACGACGTGAGGGCAAGGGCATGAACCTGAAGAAGGTGTACCGGCTGTATCGCGAGGAGCGGCTAACGGTGCGCAAGCGTGGCGGCCGCAAGCGGGCGCTCGGCACGCGGGCACCGATGGCGATTCCGCAAGAACCCAACCAGCGCTGGTCGCTCGACTTCGTGTCGGACGCGTTGGCCTGCGGCCGGCGGTTCCGTATGCTGAACGTCATCGACGATTACAGCCGGGAATGTCTGGCCTGTATCGTCGACACGTCGCTGTCGGGCCGGCGGGTCGTTCGTGAACTGAGCGCCATCGCCGAACGTCGCGGACTGCCGTGCATGGTGGTCAGCGACAACGGTACCGAACTGACCAGTCACGCCGTCCTTGCCTGGTGCCAGGACACCGGAGTCGAGTGGCATTACATCGCGCCGGGCAAGCCGCAGCAGAACGGCTTCGTCGAAAGCTTGAATGGTCGCTTGCGCGACGAGTGCCTGAACGAGCACCTGTTCCCATCGCTGGCCGCAGCAAGACGGATCATCGAGGCATGGCGGACGGACTACAACACCGTGCGTCCACACAGCAGCCTTGGCGGATTGGCACCCGCCGAGTTTACGAGCCGCCCCCGCCAAGGGCATAGGGACACCGAAGCTAAGTTATCGGCGGCCTGAAAACGGGGAGCAGGTCACATTTAAGGAATGGTTCGGCTTCAATTGCTTTTACGTGGCCCGGGGTCTTGCTGTTACCGCGCCGGAGTGAATTCAGGTTTCGACGGCTCCGCTTAGCCGGAGGAAATCGAGGAAGAAAGCGATCTCCTCGCTTTCGTCGAGGGCCTCATCACCGGGGAGTTCGACAACGGCGCTATCGTTCAAGGCGTCGATCAGTTCCTTGAGCCGAGCACTGTCGGGTAACCGGCCCGATCGACCAGCAAGCGCGAAGATGCGCTTGTCGGGAGTAACGGCGGTATGGGCAATCTGAAACGGAAATTTCAGGCGCATCGACGATGCCCGTTCGGGCATCGGTTCGCCGGGCGGTATTTTGGTAAAGCCGAATGCGCTTTGCTGTTCGAGCACCGAGGCAATCACGCGATCCCGGAACTTGATTTCCTCGGTTTTGCTCCGCACGGCATGGATGATCTCCCACGCGAAGGCCTTGAGTGTCTCTCCCGTTGCGTTTTTCGGCAGCGCCCGCCGGGAGGCATTCGGCTCGGCGGGGGCGAGATCGAGATCGTCCATCATCGCCAGCGCACGCGAAAATTGACCATCGGCGATCCAATAGCCGAAGTGCCAGGTCAAGCTGAAGTCGCCGGTTCCCTCGCCGATATGCCAATAATGCGACGGCCAGTAGATCACGTCCCCAGGTTCGGCCTCGATGACCCGCGAGGCGTCCGTAAACTCGCCGTAGCTATGCGAATGCCTGAGCGCCGGGTTCGCCTCAGCGTAGTCGCTTGGCCAGAAGCGCATTCGCTTCGCCCCGATCAGCGGAAAATGGAAACCGCTAGCATCGTCGACATGGACGCCGAACGCGGTCCTTTCGTAGGTGCCGAGAAACAGCTGGGTGTCCATTCGCGACGATGACACGCCTACCCGGTCGGTCAGACCTAGGAGGCAGGAGCAAATCGTTTCCCAGCAATCCCGCGAATAGCGGTGCCAGTCGGTAACGATCAGTCCGTAAGGGCAGTCCAGGATGGAAGAAACGCGCTTGTGATAGGACAGGAAGTCGCCGTCCGTCGCCAGCGGCATCAACTCCCTGTTCCCGGATGCGCGCGGATCCAAGGCGTCGCCGCCAGCGTATAGTCGCAGAATCTGGCTATGGTCCCGTTCCGCCGCATCGCACGCGCTCACCGTCGCGGCGAAGATCATATCCTGATCGAGTTGGGGCAGCGAAGCCGCCTCGGAGCGGGGTATGAGACAGGCTTTCCGCTCCCACACCTGATCGACGAATGGCGGCCAGAAAGCTTGGCGCGATGAACCTGCCCGCCGTGGCGCCAGTTGCTTCTCGGTCATGCAGCTGTTCGCAAAAGTTTACTTTGGACCAGGCTGGCGGCTATCGCCACTTTCTCCTCATCGGTCAGATCGCCGGGAATTTCTCTGACAAAGAACGTGCCGGTCTTGGCGATCATCTCCAGGCTTTCGCGCGCCAATTCCGACACGGAGAATAGGCAATAATCGTTCGACGGAATGACAAGGTTGGCCATCCCGTCTTCGACCTGCACAGAGAGCTGTCCCGCCAACTTGTTGAGCAGCCGCCGATTCGGCGTCACCGCTTTCTCGTCAAACCAGATGGCAGGTATGGGTTCGCCGTAGAAGATCTGGTAGCGGCGCGAAAAATCCTCGAACGTTGCCGGGCTGCTCGGAACGCAGCTATCGCCTTCGGCGATCTCGTCGCCATCCTCCGCTTCGGGGGCATTTGCCGGGCGATGTTGGATATAGGTTTCGAAATATTCTTGGCAAAAGTCGATGTACTCGCGCGTGAACAGAATGAACTGGTGCCATACCTCATCGATGCGAAGCGAGTGCATGTCCCACACGCGATCGCGATTGGCCCGGACGAAGACGATATAGCGCTTCACCTCTCGAAAGAGGTCGACAGCTTCCCCTTCGCTGTCGACCATATAGTCCTGGACCAGCTTTTCGATCAGGAAAGGCGCTTCGTATTCGAGCGCCGCCCGCAAGTCGTTGCGGAGGAGGCTTTGCACCTTCATGCGAAAGTCCTTTCGAAGAGGCCGCGCCTTTCCAGTGTTGCGACGATCAATCGCCGCTCCTCACCGGTGAGACCGCCCGGTATCTCGCTGGCGTCGAACTCTCTTTCGTCGGCAATGAACGCTGCCGCAGTTGCGGATCCGGGGCCGAACACAAGCTCGATCCGTTCCGTCGATGGCGTCCGCGACCACAGGGCGACGCCGTCCGCGACCTCTTCGACGAATAGGCAGAGTTCCTCGTGAGGCCGACAAAGCCGTGGCACTCGCGACGGCGATTTCGCGGCTCCGCCCATGCAGCCTCGAAGCCACGCTTCGGTGTCGCTATCGACCAGCGCAAGGCAGCTGTCGAGGATGGGGACTGCGCTCGTGGCGTTCATTTCGAGCAGGAATCGCGACAGGAACCGGCTTTGCTGCACCCTTTGCCGCGCACGCGATACGCAGGCCAGCACCGGGTCCATGGCAGGCTTCAAGATCGCATCGCTTTTCGGCAAACCCGTGATGGTCCGCGTCTCCCCAGCGACGGGCGCGCCGTCGTGCGGACTCGAGATGTGCATGGTCAGCGTCCAATCGTCGCTCGCATTTTTGGGCGCGTGGATCGACGGTTGGGCGAGAAACCCTACATCGCCGCGATGAGTTTTGAACCGCGCTTTTGGCGCCAGCCGTCCCTGTGCGAGCGAAGCCTCGCGGTCGAACGAAACGACGTCGAGCTCGTTGCGGCAGATGGCTGTCAATGTCCACGCGGTATGCTCGTGCGGCCCGGGCGTCGCAGTTGGACCCCAATAGCCGAGCGCGAACCGGGCACCGGTGCGGGGCAACTGGACGAAGGGGGTCAGTCCGGCGCCATTCCGGCCTGCCTTCAAGCGTTCGACCTCGGACGCGATCATCCCGATCAAGAAAGCGTCGTGCGCCATCGCATCGGCAAGCAGATCGCGCGCAGCGATAACGGTGTCCCGATCAGGCTGCGCGCGCTCTTCTTCGTCGGGGAAGTCGAGCGCTTCCAAGCCTAGGCAGAACGCCTGAAAGTCTCGTTTGAACACGATCTGCTTCCCAGCGCTAGATGTCGCTCATCGACCCGCCTAGCGCCAGAAGCGTTCGCGGAAGGCGAAGTTTCCAATGGTGGCGGAGCAGACCGACTGGCAGACTTTGCAAACGGATTGGCATACCTTGCAGACCGACTGGCAAACCTGACTTTGCAGGCCGCCGCCCGGGATGACGATGCGCACGCGGCCGCGGACCAATTCCTCTTCCTTCAAGTAGCGCGAGACGCCGATCGCTTCCTTGGAGCGCTCGCGCCGAACGCTCACCTTGGTTTCCGGCTTCAGCCACAGCATCACAGCGCCATCGGGCAGGCCTGCTTGCGTTACGCTTTCATGGTGGACGATGTCGTCTTCGGCAACTTCAACGCTCTCGCCAAGGTCCTCAAGCGAAGAATAGATCCTGACGAAGCCTTTCTTTTCGGCCGGTCCAACGTAACCTTTTAGAGTCGTGAGGTCGCTCGTGCGCCCTTCGTTCACCTTCTCGAGCAGCTTATGCCGCAGCAATTTATCCGTTGATTCGATCATATCGCCTCTCCTAAAAACCACTTTTGCCAGTGCAACAGCACTAACATATGGTAATCAACTGTGCTCGGCCGAACTTTATTATGAAGAGCGACTCCGATTTTGACTGGAGAATACACTGCCCGACTTCATTACGAAATATTTTATTTTCCGTTCAGCGTGTAGGGCGAATTCACGGCGGTTGTGAGCAATGTCGAATTGAGCAAGGTTTGCGACTATGGAGAATAGGAATCTTCGATAGGGGAAGTTAGTTCGCCATGCGCGGTTCCATCAGCGTAGATGGGATCGCTCGGGCAAGGTGATGCCGCGCCTCGACTGGAACGCGATCAGCGCCTGACCCGCGGCACCAATCGCATGGACCGCAGGCCTGACGGCGGCTTTAATGGACTCGTTCGCCAGAAGCTGACTGACCGCAATCGCACGAGGTTCTGTCCCTGCGGGATGCCGGTTGTGCGAACGTGCAACGTCAAGTTCCGGCACGAGCTGCCGTTTAGAGCGTTTTTCGATCAGTCTGGGTCATATCCACATGAGCTGAAGTAGTTGGCACATTCGTCGCGCTGGAAGATATCGACGAGCCTGCCGAGGAGGTCCCAGAGGCCGTTCACGGTCC
>JAIYAA010000245.1 GCA_027489295.1 Sphingomonadales bacterium
CGAGGAACACCATGCGCACCATGCCCATCCTTTGCGCGCTGCTGGCAAGCGTTGCCACCCCCGCTTTCGCCCAGCGCGGCGTCGAGTGGTTCGACGCCGCGGACGCCAATGCCGACGGCACCGTCACCCGGGCCGAATTCCTCAGCTATCGCGACGCGAATTTCGGCAAGCTCGATCGCAACGGCGACGGCGTCGTCAGCCCCGCCGATTTTCCCCGGCTCGCCAAACGCAAGCCGGAAGCGCTCGAACGCCTGTTGGGCATGCTGGGCAATGCGGACAGCAATGGCGACGGCGCGGTTTCGCGCGTCGAACTCGCCAAGGCCCCGCCGGTGATGTTCGACCGGGCCGACGCAGACCATGATGGCCGGGTGACGCGCGCGGAATATGACGAGGCCCGCGCGCGTATGCGTGCTGCGGTCGAGCGGCAGCGGAACTGAGGCCGGCGATGACATCGGCGCTCGCACGCCAGCGGCTTTCCGTACCCGCCATCACGGGCTCGCAAGCGCCGCGCCAAGCCCTGCGATCGCGGCGGGGCAACAACCATCTCCCGGTGCTGGAGGGCGCGACTCATGCCGATTTCAGCGGGAATGCCGGCGGCTTCCGGCGGCAGGGGCCGGACGCGCATGTCCGGGCCGCGGTGATCGAAACTCGATCGCCTTCTGGCGCTGGGCGCTGCCGGGGGACCGCACCGTCACGGCGGCACTCGACGACCCCAAGACTGCCGAATCGGCGATGGAGCGGACTGCCTCCGTCCCCCATCGACCGAAATGCGTCTACGCCAACCGCAGCAGCCGCATCACCAGGGCTCGAACGCGGCCGTAATTGCCGTCGCGCAACGGCCCCAGAATGCCGTGCTGCTCCGGCTCGAGAAACGCGAGAGGATGGCCATCGGGGCGGAAGACATAGTGGTCGAACCATGCCCGCCAGGCAGCGCGCTCGCCGGCCGGGCGCTCTGCGATGGCGATCATCGCCAGCAACATCGCCGTATAGGGTTGATCGGGGCCCGCGGCGAAACCGTCCCACCAGAAGTTCACCAGCATGTTGACGCGGCTGGTCGCTTCCACCTGATGCCACCACAGCTTGGGAATATAGATCGCGTCACCCGGCTCCAGCTCCGCGACCAGCGCGCGGTGCCGCGCCTGCGCGAACCGCGGATAGCGTGCGTCCGGATCCGCGCTGGCCGCCGCCAGGCTGACCGGCTGGCCCGCCATGGTGCGGTCGATCGGCCCGACATACAGGTCGTGGATGGCATCGGGCGGATAGAGCGTGAACCGCCGCTTCCCCGCGACGACGCAGGCGACATTGTCCATCGTGTCGTAATGGCATGCGATGGCGGACTCATGGCCGATCCAGAAGCGCGGGCGCACCATCGGCGGAAGAAACGCCAGGGGCGTCAGGCGCTCGATGCCGGGCAGATAGGTCTCAGAGGTCAGCGACCCCATGTAGAGCGTGTCATGGCCCGGCACGTCGGCGGTATCCAGAATGCAGCGCAGCGCTTCGCGGAACGGCATTGCCCGATGCGCGAAGTTGAACGCTGCCGCATCGTCGCCGGCATGCCCGTAGCGCCCGGCGATCTCGGGCTTCCCCACGAACAGATCGGCGTCCTTTCCCGCATCGAAGGCGAGGATCTGTTCGGCCTTTGCCCCGACATCGTCGCAGGCGACGATCGGCCAGTGGCGTGCCGCCCCGCGCAGGACCACCGGCGCGCAGTGCGTCATCACCGCAGCCTGGAACGCCGCCGGGTCGCCGAGCGCGGCCGCCTCCAGGATGTCGGGAACCGGGTTCACGCCACGAGGCCCGCCAGGCGATCATTGTACCGACGCGCGAGGCGGCGGATATGGGCGATGGAGGAGGCCTGCGCATAGGCGAGCTGCAGATCCCCGTGCCGGAACAGCGCGAGCACCGCGTCATCGGGCAGCGCGTGCAGGCGATCCAGGCTCACGGTATACAGGCCGTCCAGCTGGATGAAACTTCCGTCGTCGAAGTTCAACCGGATGTCGACCGGTTCCAGCAGCCTGTGATCCAGCAGCCGCTTGATCGCCGCATCGGTTGCGGGAAGGCCTGCGCTGAGCTTCCCCAGCGCGTGCTGAATGCGCCGCAGCGCCGCGCTCGGTTCGCCATCGCCCTCGAACAGGAGGTCTCCCTCCGTGCTCGCGAAGACCGGGTGGCTCCGGTCGATCACGATCCCCTCGTCCACAAGGTAGAATCCCTGCCGCTCGAGATCGGCGGGTCGATAGCCGGTCAACCGGCCGTTCTCGCCGCTCAGGTTCTCGTTCGGCTTCAGGCCCAGCACCACGCCGGCATAGAAGGACCCGGTTTCCGGGTGCTTGGTGAAGAAGATCGGGAATTCATGTGCCGCGGCAACGAACTCGTCGGCCACGATCTGCGCGAAATGCCGTGCTGCGTCGGGCGCCTGCGACACGCGGAGTCCCGCGTGCTGCTCGAAGCCCAAGCTCTCCCAATGTTCCACCGCCATCCCCTCCGTCGATCCGTTCGCGTGTTTCTGCGCCTGTGATGCACCGCCCGATGGATGCGGCCAAGGGAGATATTTGCTCCGACTTATAAACTTGCATCCGTCCGTAGCTTTGATATTGTTACCGCTAACTTGTCGAGGTGTGAGGACGTTAGACTCGCGATTCCTCCGTCAGGTTCACCCGTCGTGATCCCTCAACACAGAAGGGGCACGACTAGAGAGGGGATACAGAAATGGCTTCATCGGTCTCGAGCCGCGTGCGCGCGCAAATTTTGTTAACGTTACCTGCGCTTGCCGGTGCGACGAGCATGCTGGCGCTGGTGGCCGCTGCCCCCAGCTTTGCCCAGGCCCAGGTGCCGGCCGCGGGCACACCTCAGGATTCGCAGACAGACGTCGGGAATACCGACGAAATCATCGTTACCGGCCTGCGCGGTTCGTTGCAGCGCAACCTCGACATCAAGCGCGAGTCGTCGGGCGTGGTCGATGTGATCTCCGCCGAAGACATCGGCAAATTCCCCGACTCGAACGTCGCGGCGTCGCTGCAGCGCCTTCCGGGCGTGTCGATCCAGCGCTCCGGATCGCGCGGCGAACCGACCGGAATCACCGTCCGCGGCTTCGGCGGCGACTTCAACACGACGCTGTATGACGGCCGCCGCATCTCTACCGCAACCGGTGGGCGGCAGATCGATTTCAGCACCGTCGGGGTCGACTTCATCGGCCAATTGTCCGTCATGAAAACACCCGACGTGTCGGTCGCATCCAGCTCGATCGGCGCCACGGTCGACATCAAATTCCCGAACGCGTTCGATCATCCGGGCTTCCGGATGGCGGCGACCGCGTCGGGCTCGATCCAGGATCGCGCCGACAAGATCGTGCCGACCGGCGGCCTGCTGATCAGCAATACCTTCGCTGGCGATACGCTCGGCGTGCTGGCCGACGTGATCTACACCCGCCGCGATACCGGCACCAACCGCGTCTACGTGTCCGGTTGGCCGGGCGGCAATTTCGCACCGTGCCAGCTGACCGCCGCCTGCACCACGCAGCAGCTGGCGAACAAGACGCTGCCGGGCTGGTTCCCGCAGCAATATGGCGCCGAGCAGCAGCGCGTGCGCGACGAGCGTGTAGATGCGCGCATTTCGCTGCAGTACCATCCGTCCGAAGAGCTGATGGTGACGCTGGACAATAATTTCTCGCGTCAGAACATCACGCAGAACAATTACGCGTTCGGCGTCTGGTTCAACCAGGGCGACCTGCGCAACGTGACGCTGGACAAGAACGGCACCGCGGTCGACTTCACGCAGACCGGCACGCCGACCGACTTCACCGCCGCGCTCAACAAGCAGATCCTGCAGACCAACCAGACCGGCCTGAACCTGAAGTACAGCGCGTCCGACAATCTGACGCTGGAGGCCGATGCCGCCTACGCCAAGAGCTGGCTCAATCCCGGCGACACGATCGGCAGCCAGAATGGCGATATCGGCTATGGCGGCACGCTGAGCAACGTGCTGCGCTTCAACGTCACCGGGGACAGCAAGGATTCCTTCCCGACGATCAGCAACTTCGGACCGGCGGGTAATGCCGCGGGCTGGGCCAACACGGCAGTGATCGGCTCGCACGTCACCGTCAACCAGACGCAGAAGAACACCGACGATCTCGCGCAATTCCGCGCAGCGGCGACGTGGAAGCAGGATAATCTGACGCTGAAGGCCGGCGGACAGTTCTATCAGGACACCTTCAACTTCCGCAACCAGAGCACCTTCACCAACAATTTCTGGCAGGCCTATGCCGGCTATGGCGCGCCCTCGGGCCGCACGACGGGCATCGCGCCGCTGCCGGCCAGCCTGTACAACGGCTCGATCAGCCTCAACAACTTCATCCCGGGCTTTGGCGGGGCGCTTCCCCCGTCGGTATTCATCTTCAGCCCGGTGGCCTACCAGCAATATCTGACCGGCCTCGGCAATCCGCAGGCGAAGAACATCCCGGGCTACAATTATGGCAGCGTCACCGGCTTCACCGGCACGTTCGACGAGGCCGTCGATCCCGGCAGCCTGCTGCGCGTGCGCGAGCGGACCTGGTCGCTGTTCCTCAGCGCCAGCTTCAAGGCAGACGTGGCCGGCATGCCGTTCACCCTCAACGCCGGCGTGCGCAACGAGACCACGAACCTGACGGCCACCGGCCAAGGCCGCCTGCCGACCCTGATCGTGACCAGCACCGCCGACCCGACGCTGCTCAGCGTGCCGACCTACACCAACATCCAGGGGGTCACGAACAAGAGCTCCTACTCGTACCTGCTGCCGAGCTTCGATGCGAAACTCGAACTCACCAAGAACCTGATCCTGCGCGTGGATGCGTCGCGGACCTTGACCCGTCCCACGCTCAACCTGCTCAACCCGGTCCTCAACGTGGGCAGCGGCCAGCGCGTCGGCGCGCTTTCGGCGAGCGGCGGCAACCCGAACCTGAAGCCGTACCTGGCCGACAATTTCGACATCGGCGCCGAGTGGTATTATCAGCGCAACTCCTACCTGTCGGTCGGGTTCTTCCTCAAGAACGTGTCGAACTTCATCGTCGGCGGCGTGACGCGGCAGTCGATCAACGGCGTGATCGACCCGACCACGGGCCAGCTGGCGAGCTTCGCCGTCTCGCAGCAGGTCAACGGCCCGGACGCCACGGTGCGCGGCGTCGAGCTTGCCCTGCAGCACGTCTTCGGCAATTCGGGCTTCGGCTTCCAGGCCAACGCCACGCTGGTCGACACCAACCGGCCCTATGACGACAAAAACCTGTCGCAGACCGGCTTTGCGGTGACGGGCCTCGCCAATTCGGCGAACTTCGTCGGCTTCTACGACAAGGGCGGCTTCCAGATCCGCGCGGCGCTCAACTGGCGGGACAAGTATCTGCTCCAGTTCGGCCAGAACCAGAATACCGGGTCGTTCGGTGCCGAACCGACCTTCGTGAACCAGAGCTTCCAGGTCGATCTCACGACCAGCTACGATGTCTCGAAAAACCTCAGCGTGTTCGCCGAAGCGCTGAACCTCAACAACAACCAGCAGAGCACGCACGGGCGCTACAGCAACCAGTTGCTCGACGTGTTCGATTACGGACGGCGGTACACGGCAGGGGTGCGGTATCGGTTCTGATATCGCGGTCTGTGCATGATCCCCGGGCGGGGTGTACCCCATGGATATCCCGCCCCTCGTTCCGGCATCGAGCAAAGCTATGCGCGAAATCAAGAACATCGTCATCGTCGGCGGCGGCACCGCAGGCTGGCTGACCGCCGGCGTGATCGCCGCGCGCCACCAGGCCCGCCGCGAGCAGGGCTTCACCGTCACCCTGGTCGAATCCGAGAATGTGCCGATCATCGGCGTGGGCGAAGGCACCTGGCCGACGCTGAGGACCACGCTGCGCAAGATCGGCGTGTCCGAGACCGAATTCTTCCGCCAGTGCGACGCCGCCTTCAAGCAGGGCGCGCGCTTCAACCGCTGGACGACGGGCGCGGCCGACGACGGCTATTATCACCCGCTGATGCTGCCCCAGGGCTTTGCCCAGACCAACCTGGTGCCGCACTGGCTGACGGCCGAGGACAGCGAGAGCTTCTGCGATGCGGTCACCCCGCAGGGCCGGCTATGCGACGCGGGCCTCGCCCCGAAGACGATGGCCACGGCGGAGTATGAAGGGCTCGCCAACTACGCCTATCATCTCGACGCGGGAAAATTCTCGTCCTTCCTGCAACGCCATTGCTGCGACACGCTGGGCGTGCGCCATGTGCTTGCCGACGTGACCGACGTCCAGCTGAGCGAGAGCGGCGACATCGACCGGCTCGATACGGCGCAGGGCGTCACCATCGCCGGCGACCTGTTCGTCGATTGCACCGGCTTCGCGGCGCTGCTGATCGGCAAGGCGCTCGGCGTCGGCTTCCGCGACTGCAGCGACGTGCTGTTCTGCGACACGGCACTCGCGATGCAGGTGCCCTATGCCGATCCCGACGACGCCATCGCCAGCCACACGATTTCCACCGCGCAGTCGGCCGGGTGGATCTGGGACATCGGCCTGCCCACCCGCCGCGGCGTCGGCCATGTCTTTTCCAGCAGCCACACCAGCGTGGAAGAGGCCGAGCGCGCGCTGCGCGACTATGTCGGCCCGGCCGGATCGGACCTGTCCGTTCGCCGCCTCGCCATCCGCTCCGGCCACCGCGAGGTCTTCTGGAAGAACAATTGCGTGGCGGTGGGCCTGGCGGCCGGTTTCCTCGAGCCGCTGGAAGCCTCGGCGATCGTGCTGATCGAGCTTTCGGCCAAGATCATCGCGGAGCAGCTGCCCGCCTGCCGCGAGGTGATGGACACCGTCGCCCGGCGCTACAACGATACCACCTTGTACCGCTGGGGCAGGATCATCGACTTCCTCAAGCTCCACTATTCGCTGACGAAGCGGACGGACACCGACTTCTGGCGCGACAACCAGCGCGCAGAGACGATCCCCGATCGCCTGCGCGAGCTGATGACGCTATGGGAATATCACGCGCCCTGGCTGCATGACGAGTTCGACCGGGTCGAGGAGGTCTTCCCCTCGGCCAGCTACCAATATGTCCTCTACGGCATGGGGCACCGCACGCATGTCGCGCCCGGCACATTCGAGGCGGAGGCGGCGCAGGCGGCGCGCCACCGCCTCGACAACAAGATCTATACCGATCGCCTGTTGCAGGGCCTGCCCAAGCACCGCGCCCTGATCAACCGGATCGTGCAACACGGCCTCCAACCCATCTGAACCACGGAGAACACGGATGCCCAGGCGATTTCTCGGCACTGCTGCATTGGCGGCGAGCCTGTTCTTGGCAGCCGGCGCCCATGCCCAACCGCGGCTGGACGGCGTGGTCGCCACGCATGCGGTGATCCAGCGCGATCAGCCCATCCCGCTAGCCGGCAGCGCGCGCCCGGGAGAAACCGTGATGGTCAGCCTCGCGGGCCACAGCCTCAGCATCGTGGCCGGGCGCGACGGCCGGTTCACCGCGGAGCTTCCCGCCCTGCCCGCCGGCGGTCCGTTCACGCTCACGCTGGCGGCGCCCAGCGGCGCGACGGTGCTCAACGACATTCTGATCGGCGACGTCTATCTCTGCTCCGGCCAGAGCAACATGGAGATGAAGGTTCGCGATGCGCAGAGCCTGTTTCCGGAGGCCCATGCCCCGGTCGACAATCGCCTGCGCCTGCTGACGGTGGGCAAGAAGACCGCGGTCAGCCCGCTCGCGCGGTTCGATGCGGCGCCGGTCTGGGAAATCGCCGGTCCAGATACGTCGCCCTCCTTCTCTGCCGCGTGCCTCTACATGGCCCAGTCGCTGCGCCGCGATGCCGATGTTCCGGTCGGCGCGATCCATTCCAGCTGGGGCGGCTCGCGGATCGGCGCCTGGATGAGCGACGCCGCCCTGCGCCGGAGCGGCCAAGCCGACGAGGCCGACCTGCTTGCCCTCTACGCTCGCGATCCCGCGGCGGCGATGCGACGCAGCGCGATCCTGTGGGATGCATGGTGGCGCGCCGCGAGCGGAGACGCAGCCGGCGCCGAGCCGTGGCAGCCGGATGCCGCCCTGCCCTGGCACCCCGTCCCCGCCTTCACCAATTTCGAAAGCTGGGGCGTTCCCGAACTGGCGAATTACAACGGCATGCTCTGGTACCAGCGCACGATCGAGCTCAGCGCCGCACAGGCGCGCGGGGCTGCGACGCTGTCGCTGGGCATGATCGACGATGCCGATCGCACCTGGGTGAACGGCGTCGGCGTGGGCGGCACCAGCCTTGCCGGCGCGCAGCGGCTCTACGTCCTGCCCGCCGGCACGCTGAAGCCCGGGCGCAACGTCGTCACCGTCAACGACGACGATGTCTATGCCTTGGGCGGGATGCTGGGGCCGGTGGACGCGATGCAGCTCACCTTCGCGGACGGGACGAGCATGCCGCTCGGCACCGGGTGGCGCTACGCGATCGCGAAGCCGGTGTCGGGCGCGGCGCCGCGCGTGCCGTGGGACGACATCAACGGCGCCGGCACCCTGTTCAACGCGATGATCGCCCCGCTCGCCCCCCTCCGTCTGGCCGGCATCGCCTGGTACCAGGGCGAGTCCGACACCGGCATTCCCGGCTATGACCAGCGCCTGCGCGCGATGA
>JAIYAA010000078.1 GCA_027489295.1 Sphingomonadales bacterium
CTCGGCGGGCGCCTGCTGTGCGACCGCCGGGCTGGCGAGGACGAGTGCGGCGGCGAGAAGGAAAAGGCGCATGGCTGGCTCCTGAAAATGAATAGCGTTCAAACCGCCCAGCAGCCGCAGCCGAGCGCGCCCCAGAAGCTCTGGACGTCGGCGGCCGGCACGGTCGCGCCGAGGGCTGCGGCATGGTCGTGGCCATGGACCGAGCAGCTGCTGTGGCAGGCACAGGCGGAGGCCAGCTGGGCGCGCGCCTCCTGCGACTGGTGATAGCCGCCGAAGGTCGCGACCGGGGACCAATCGGGCATCGGCCGGGGCAGCACGGGGGCGAGCGAGGCGTAGTCGCCATCGCCGTGGACCACCTGCCCGCCGAGCAGCGTCAGCACCGAGCGGATATGGACGATCTGGTCCTCGGGGACCGAAAAGTAATCGGCCGACAGCACCGCGAGATCGGCGAGCTGGCCCGCCTTGATCTGCCCCTTCTTGCCGACCTCGTTCGAGAACCAGGTGTTCTCGTGCGTCCACATGGCGAGCGCCTTTTCGCGGCTGACACGGTTGGCGCCCAGATAGAGCTTGAGCCCGCCCACGGTGCGGCCGGTCACCAGCCAGCTGAGCGACACCCAGGGATTGTAGCTCGCGACACGCGTGGCGTCGGTCCCCGCACCCACCGGCAGGCCGGCAGCGAGCATCTTGGCGATCGGCGGGGTGCGTTCGGCGGCCTTGGCGCCGTAGCGCTCGACGAAATATTCGCCCTGATAGGCCATGCGGTGCTGCACGGCGATGCCGCCGCCAAGTGCCGCAATGCGATCGATATTGCGGTCGCTGATCGTCTCGGCATGGTCGAAGAACCAGTTTATGCCGGTCAGCGGGATGTCGCGGTGGACCTTCTCGTACACGTCGAGCGCGCGGCCGATCGTCTGGTCATAGGTGGCGTGGAGGCGCCACGGCCAGCGATGCTCGGCAAGCAGGCGGATCACCGGCTCGAGATCGCCTTCCATGTTCGGCGGCATGTCCGGCCGGGCGACGCGGAAATCCTCGAAATCTGCGGCCGAATAGACCAGCATCTCGCCTGCGCCGTTGTGGCGGTAGCTGTCGTCGCCCTGCCCCGGCGTCACCTGCTTCACCCAGCCGGCGAAATCGGCCAGTTCTTCCTTCGGCTTCTGGGTGAACAGATTGTAGCTGATCCGCACGGTCAGCTGGCCGTCGGCGTGCAGCTTCTCGATGATGGCGTAATCGTCGGGATAGTTCTGGAAGCCGCCGCCCGCGTCGATCACGCCGGTGACGCCCAGCCCGTTCACTTCGCGCATGAAGTGGCGGGTGGAATTCAGCTGATAGTCCTCGGGCAGCTTCGGGCCCTTGGCGAGCGTCGAATAGAGGATCGTCGCATTGGGATGCGCGAGCAGCAGGCCGGTCGGGTTGCCGGCAGTATCGCGGACGATCTCGCCGCCCGGCGGGTTCGGCGTGTCCTTGGTATAGCCCACCACCCGCAGTGCCGCGCCATTGAGCAGCGCGCGGTCATAGAGGTGGAGGATGAACACCGGCGTATCGGGCGCGACGGCATTGAGCTCGTCGATCGTCGGCAGTCGCTTCTCGACGAACTGGTGCTCGGTGAAGCCGCCAACCACGCGCACCCATTGCGGGGCGGGCGTGTTGTCGACCTGGCGCTTGAGCATCGCCATCGCGTCGGCGAGGCTCGGCACGCCGTCCCAGCGCAGTTCCATGTTATAGTTCAGGCCGCCGCGGATGATGTGCATGTGGCTGTCGATCAGCCCCGGGATTACCCGGCGGCGATGCGCGTCGATCACCTGCGCGTTCGGCGCGGCAGCGGCGCGGACCTCGGCCTCGCTGCCGACCGCGAGGAACTTGCCGTCGCGGATCGCGATCGCCTCGGCCACCGGGTTCTCACGGTCGAGCGTCGTCACCTGCGCGTTGACGAGGATCAGATCGGTGGCGGGCATGCGGGCATTCCTTGCGAAAAGTGGCGTGGGCAGCAGCGCGCCGGCGGCGGTGGCACCGGCGGCGGCGAGGGTCTGTCGGCGCGTGAGGCTCATGCCTGGTCGTCGGGCTTCTTCACCGGCACGCCGAGGATCTGTTCGGCGCAGTCGGTGCGGAGGTACGCGACGACGTCGTGGCCGGCGAAGAGCCGCTTCGCCACCGGCACCGCCTGCTCGCCAAGCAGCATGCCGAGCAGGCCGATCAGTGCGATCGTCGGTGGCGCCGGTGATTTGACGCCGAAGAGGCTGTAGATGACCCCCACCAGCAAGCCGATGGCGAGCGAGATCAGATAGGGCTTCATGGTACGTCCTCCCCGGCGCCGGTCGATCAGCCGCGCACGAAGGCGAGGATGTCGGGGTTCAGCACGTCGGCGTGCGTCGTCAGCAGGCCGTGGGGCATGCCGGGGTAGATCTTCAGCGTCGGATTCGGCAGCAGCTTGGCCTGCAGCTCGGCGCCCTGATGGTACGGCACCACCTGATCGTCGTCGCCGGCGAGCACGAGCGTCGGCACGGTCATCGCCTTGAGGTCGGCGGTCTGGTCGGTCTCGGAAAAGGCCTTGATGCCGTCGACATGCGCCTTGGCGCTGCCCATCATGCCCTGGCGCCACCAATTGTCGATCACGCCCGGATAGACCTTCGCGCCGTCGCGGTTGAAGCCGTAGAACGGCCCGGCGGCGACATCGCGGAAGAACTGCGCGCGGTTGTCCGCGGTACCCTTGCGAAAGCCGTCGAACACTTCGAGCGGCAGGCCGTTCGGATAGGCTTCGGTCTTCGCCATGATCGGCGGGACGGCCGCGACCAGCACCGCCTTGGCGACGCGGCCCTGCGGAATGCCATATTTGGCGACATAGCGGGCGACTTCGCCGCCGCCGGTCGAGTGGCCGATATGCACGGCGTTGCGCAGGTTCAGATGCTCGGCGACCGCCGCGGCGTCGGCGGCATAATGGTCCATGTCGTGCCCGTCGCTCACCTGCTCGGAGCGGCCATGGCCGCGGCGGTCATGCGCGACGACGCGGAAACCGTGCTGGAGGAAGAACAGCAGCTGCGCGTCCCAGTCGTCCGACGAGAGCGGCCAGCCATGATGGAACATGATCGGCTGGGCATCCTTGGGGCCCCAATCCTTGAAGAAGATCGAGACGCCGTCCTTGGTGGTCACGGTGGAGGTCATGGGGTGCATTCCTTGTCTTGGAGCAGGAAAAGGGGGTGGGCCCGACGGCACTGGGGAGGGCGGGCGCCGCCAGGCCCGTGGGCAACTCAATGGCCTTCGGAGGCGCCGAACATCGTCTTGGCGTAGGTGACGCCCAGGCCGTAGGCGCCGGCCCACTGCTTCGCGATGCCGGTAGTCGAGTCGTAGGTCTCGGCGCGCGCCCAGTCGCGCTGCAGCTCGAGCAGATACTGGAGCGAGGTCATCGGCACCGCGCCCAGCTGGATCATCCGCTGCACCGCGCGCTCATGCGCTTCGGTCGAGATATCGCCGCAGGCGTCGGCGATGAAATACGCCTCGAAGCCCTGGTCGATGGCGGACGCCACCGGCCCGACGATGCAGACGCTGGTCCACAGGCCGGCGAAGACGATGCGCGGCGTGGCGATGCGGTTGATCTCCTCGATCACCGCGGCATCTTCCCAGGTGTTCATCGAGGTGCGGTCGAGCAGCGCCTGGCCCGGAAACGCATCGGTAACTTCGCTGAACATCGGGCCCGAGAAGCTCTTCTCGGCCACCGTCGTCAGGATCGTCGGCACGTCGAACGACTTGGCGGCGCGCGCAATCAGGCCGGCATTGTTGCGCAGGATCGTGGCGTCGATCGACTTGGTGGCGAAGGCCATCTGCGACTGGTAATCAATCAGCACGAGTGCGTGATTGGTCGGCGAGATCAGCGACTTGCCCGGCGTTGCGGTTGCGGTGAGAGTCATGGGGCGGCTCCTTGTTCTGCCGGGATCCGGCGTCGATGGGTGCAGAATAGCCGGCACGGATTTTCCGAAAATTCGGATAAATTTATTCGTACCGTTCCATTCTTTCGAACAGTTGGCGGCCTGGCCTACGCCGCGGGCGCCAGATGCGCGCACGGCAGCGAACCGCCAGCTGCAGCCCTAGGCGGCCCAGGCAGCGCGGGTCTTGGACGGGATTGATGCGATCGGAAGGTTTCGCCCGGATCGGGCGGCGGACGCCTAGAGCTCGATCAGGCCGCGCTTGGCGGCGATCGTCACCGCATGGGTTCTGTCGTTCGCCCCCAGCTTGGCGAACAGCGCCTTCATATGGCCCTTCACCGTTTCTTCGGAGAGTTCGAGTCGCGCGGCGATCTGCTTGTTCGAATTGCCGAGCGCGGCGAGCGACAGGACGGAGACTTCGCGCTCGGTCAGGTCTTCGTCGAGCACGTGCAGCGCGATCGCGGTCGCCACGCTGGCGTCGAGATGCTTGCCGCCGTGATGCACCGATCGGATCGCATCGAGCAGCTGGTTGCGCAGGCTCGCCTTGAGCAGATAGCCCATCGCCCCTGCCCGCAGCGCCTTCAGCGCGCGCGCATCGCCGGCATAGGTGGTAAGCACGATGATCCGCGCGTCGGGCGACGCCGCGCGGATCGCGGTGATCGCGTCCAGGCCGGACATCTCCGCCATCTGCAGGTCCATCAGCACCAGATCGGGCTGGAGCCGGGCATGGAGCGCGATCGCCTCCGCACCGCCGCTCGCCTCGCCGACGATTGTCATGTCGGCCTGGGTGGAGACGACCGCGCGTACGCCTTCGCGCAGCAATACGTGATCGTCGACCAGCAGGATGCGGATCGGCGCGGTACCGCTGGCGGCCGGTCGGCCGCTGGAGGCCCTGGTCAACATGATACGCGCATCATCCCCGTGAAACCGTGGGAGCATAGCAGTTCGCCGGAGCCCTTGCACCCGGGCCTCACGGCCATGCCGCAAGCGCGGCGGCCAGGGTGTCGGCGGTGCGGGCGCCGTCGCCGTTGCGGATATCGAAGGTCCAGTGCATCGCGGCGGCATCGCCCGCACCGCCCTGCGCATCGATCGCGGCGAGGACGCCGCGCATCATTGCGGCGGCGCTGGGGCCCACCTGCGCGGCGGTCAGGTCGAGCTCCGACCAGCCGAGCAGGCACGCCACCGAGGCGGCGCCGATCCGCAGCGCCGCGTGCATCGCCACACCGGCAAGATTGCCCACCGCCGCCGGCTGCGCCGCCAGCGACGCGCCCATGCCGATCAGCATCAGCGTGCCCGCGCGGATCGGTGCGGGCGGGCGCGTGAGCATCAGCGTTTCGCCGAAGCCGCCGCTGAAGATGCCCCCCTCCCGAAGCCGCGACAGCGTGCCGTGCAGCACATGGTCGAGCGCGTCCGCGCCACCGCGATGCGCGTGCGTCACGTCCTTTTCGAGCATGCCGACGATCAGGAGATCATCGGCTGCCGCGACGACGTCGATCTGGGCGGCGGCGAAGGTCACGCCGCGCCATGCGCCCAAGGCGCGCGAACCCGGGTGCTCCCTGTGCAAGTCCGCGTCAGCCGGCTTGCTGCCACGTCCGCCGCCACGCGAGCGGCGTCGTCCCCACCAGGCGGCGGAACAATCGGGTTAGGTGCGCCTGATCGCTCATCCCGCAGGCGCAGGCGATCTGGGAGAGCGTGTCCTGGGTATCGCGCATCAGCAACTGTGCACGGCGAATGCGCTGGCGGACGATATAGCCGTGCGGCGTCTCCCCGGTGCTCACCTTGAAGGCGCGGCAGAAATGGCCGGTGCTGAGCTGGGCGACCTGCGCCAACGTCGCGGTGAAGATCGGCCCTTGCAGATGCGCATCGACATGGGCGAGGACGCGGCGCAGCTGCCAGCCCGCCAGCCCGCCCTTTGCCAGCCCCTTGGGCTGCGCGGTCCGATCGGGCAGCAGCAGCTCCTCGGCCTCGCTGGGATCGCCTTGCGCGATCAGGCTCGACAGTCGCTCCAGATAGCGACGGGCCATCGGCGGATCCTCGTCGAGCGAGCGCATCGCGCCGGCAAGCAGTGCCGCCAGCTCCGGTCCGCCGCCCGGTTGGGAGGACGTGCCTGCATCGATCAAAGCCTGGTGGTACATGGTTCCATCCCCGTCTTTCGGGATGGAGTGTCGCGCGACGCGCAGCGCTGCGGAATCGAACCTCCGCAGCCTGGTGCAGACCTTTGAGTTGGGGTCGCTATACCAAGGGTTGGGGTAGCGTGCCGCCGGTGCCGAACGGCAGGATCGTCTCCAGCGTCGACAGCGGCGGGGCGCCGGGCACGATCGCGCCGCGGCGGAGCAGGAAGACGTGGGCGACGATTTCCGCCTGCTGCTCGATGCCGTAGCGGGGCAGCATCCAGCCGGGCTTGATGGTGTAGTGATAGCGGCAGAAGGGATGCCGCCGCAGCACCAGGTTCACGCCGCGCTGATGCTGCCACACATGCACCATCTCATGGATGAAGTGCGCCTGAAGGCCGAGCTCGGCACTGGCGAAACACGCGCGATAGGCGGTGCCTGCGGGATGGAAGTGGAGATGGCCGCGCGGCGCCATCGTCACGTTCACGGGCTGGAAGGGAAACCATTTGCGGCGATGGATGCGGACCGGATCCAGATCGATGGCGTCGCCGAACATGCTTGCCGCCAGCGCGCGTTCGGCCGCCGTCAGCGGGCGCGTAGGGTGCGAAGCCGGCGCCAGCGTGTCGTCGGCAGGATTGGCGTTAGAAGGCGAGGCCGCAGGATACACCATGTGCCGCGCAACCTGGGGACGCCCGCCCGGCCTGTCAAAGGCGGAGGTGACGAATCCCGGATACGTCGCAAACACGCAATCCACCCGTCATAAAACATTCATATACAAATATATTTTCAGAAGGCCGTCCCCGCCCGCGTTTGGTTTCGCTCTCCCCCGATGATCGGCACCTGCCGGTCGCAAACCTTTCGGGGAGGCCAGGAATGGAGTTGAGAGGTGCTTTCAGGCACGGGGCGGCGGCATTTGCCCTGCTCGCCGCGGTGCCCGCGGCAGCCGATGTGCTGGCGCATGATCAGGTGCAGCCGATTGCCGCCAACGCGTCGGCGGTGGAATTCTATTATCAGCCGATGATCGCGGACGGGCCGGATGCCTGCAACAACTATCCTGCCGTGGATGCGCGGGGCAATGTGAGCGGCGGCCTCAACCCGTCGGGCGCCCCGGACGGCCATTGCCGTGGCACCAACGGGCAGGTCTATTCGCGCATGGCCGAATATTACGGCAAGTGCGCGATCCTCTACGCCTATTATTTCCCCAAGGACCAGCCGCCCAATTACCTGGGCGCCTTTGCCGGCCATCGCCACGATTGGGAAAGCATCGTGGTGTGGACCGAGGGCTGCTATGTCGGCGCCAGGGTCTTGAAGGTCAATTACTCGACCCACGGAAAATATTCGGTGAACAGCAATCCGCCGGTCTTCATGGGTGCCACCGGCTATCTCGCCAACGGCATCCACCCGAGGCTGACCTACCACGCCACCTATCTGGGCTTTGCCGACCATGTGCTCGATCCGACGATCGACAATGGCCGGACCCAGCCGCTGATCAGCTGGGATCGCCTGCCGGCACCCGCCAAGGCGACGCTCAACAATTATGATTTCGGCGCGGCCGATGTGCCGATGAAGGATGGCGGGGCCTTCTGGACCAACCTCCAAAAGGCCTGGGCCTCCACCGACGTCCATAACCCCTAACGGGTCGCACGGTCCGGGCCGCTCCCTGCAACGGAGCGGCCCGGCCAAGGCGTCAGCGGATCGCCAGCCCCGTCCACTTGGCGGCGAACGCCCAGGTGTCGGCGGTTTCCTCGATCACCTTGTCGGTCGGCTTGCCGGAGCCGTGGCCGGCGCGGGTCTCGATGCGGATCAGGTGCGGCCGATCGCCGATCTGGGCGTGCTGCAAGGCCGCGGTGTACTTGAAGCTGTGCCCCGGCACGACGCGGTCGTCGGTATCCGCCGTGCTCACCAGGATCGCCGGGTATTCCACGCCGCTCTTGATGTTGTGATAGGGCGAATAGGCGTA
>JAIYAA010000040.1 GCA_027489295.1 Sphingomonadales bacterium
CAAAGACGCGTCGCGCCGAAGCGAAAGAGGAAGTTTCAGGAATGGCCGAATTCCGCCTGCCCAAGAACAGCCGCATCACCAAGGGCCAGGAGCACAAGGCAAGCCCCGAGGCCACGCGGGTTAAGAAGTTCAAAATTTACCGTTACGACCCGGATTCGGGCGAGAACCCCCGCTACGACACGTTCGAGGTCGACCTCGACGATTGCGGTCCGATGGTTCTCGACGCGCTGATCAAGATCAAGGGCGAGCAGGATTCGTCGCTGACGTTCCGGCGCTCCTGCCGCGAGGGCATCTGCGGTTCCTGCTCGATGAACATCGCCGGCAAGAACGGCCTCGCCTGCACCACCGCGATCGAGGACGTGAAGGGCGAGGTGCAGATCACCCCGCTGCCGCACATGGACGTGATCAAGGACCTGGTCCCCGATTTCACGCACTTCTATGCGCAGTACGCCTCGATCAAGCCGTGGCTGCAGACGGTCACCACCACGCCGTCGGGCAAGGAGCGCCTTCAGACCCCACAGGACCGCGAGAAGCTGGACGGCCTCTACGAGTGCATCCTGTGCGCCTGCTGCTCGACCTCGTGCCCGAGCTACTGGTGGAACAGCGACAAGTTCCTGGGCCCGGCGATCCTGCTCCAAGCGTATCGCTGGCTCGCCGACTCGCGGGATGAGATGACCGGCGAGCGGCTCGACCAGCTCGAGGATCCGTTCCGCCTGTATCGCTGCCACACGATCATGAACTGCGCAAACGCCTGCCCGAAGGGCCTGAACCCGGCCAAGGCGATCGCCGAAGTGAAGAAGCTGGCAGCCGAGCGCGTCCTCTGATCGCCTTTTCTTCATTCTGATAAGAGACAACGAGCTGCCTGGCCCCAACGGCCCGGCAGCTCGTTTTCGTTGGTAGACCTGGCTCCATGACTCGCGTTCTCGATCGTTACCGCGCCCTTGTTTCCGCCGGCGAGCTACGGCCCGATCGCGAGCAGGAAGAAGCCGCCGCCCGCCTCGACGCGCTGGCCGAGGAGCTCCAGGCCGCGCCGCGCAAGGGCAGCGTCCTCTGGCGGATCACCGGCCGCAA
This sequence comes from Sphingomonadales bacterium, assembly GCA_027489295.1. Next base: position 1,072 of record JAIYAA010000040.1, read on the forward strand.
GCCGGCGGTGCCGCGCGGGCTGTACCTGTGGGGCGGTGTCGGCCGCGGCAAGTCGATGCTGATGGACCTGTTCTACGACAGCCTCGACATCCGCCGGAAGCGCCGCGTCCATTTCCACGAATTCATGCTCGAGGTGCACGAGCGGCTGAACCTCGAGCGGCAGAAGGACACCGCCGATCCGGTGGTCGCCGTCGCCGATGCGTTGGCCGGCGACATCCGCCTGCTCGCGTTCGACGAGCTGGTGGTGAACAACCCGCCCGATGCGATGATCCTCTCGCGGCTGTTCACCGCGATGATGGCGCACGGCCTCACCGTGGTCGCCACCTCGAACCGGCCGCCCCGCGACCTCTACAAGGACGGGCTCAACCGCCAGCTGTTCCTGCCGTTCATCGACCTGATCGGCGAAAAGATGGACGTGCTCGCGCTCAACGGCCCGGTGGATTACCGCCGCGACCGGCTGGGCAGCGTCGACACCTGGCTGGTGCCCAACGGCGCCGAGGCCACCGCCACGCTCTCCGCCGCCTTCTTCCGCCTCACCGACTATCCGGTCGAGGATCGCACGCGCGTGCCCACCTGCGAGGTGCCGATCCCCGGCGGACGGCAGATCCATGTGCCGAAATGCGTGAAGGGCGTCGCGGTCTTCTCGTTCAAGCGGCTCTGCGGCGAGGCGCGCGGGGCGCCAGACTATCTGGCGATCGCGCGGCGATTCCACACGATCATTCTGGTCGGCATCCCCAAGCTGGGGCCGGAGAACCGCAACGAAGCCGCCCGCTTCGTCACGCTGGTCGACGCGCTCTATGAGCACAAGGTGAAGCTGCTCGCCGCCGCCGACGCCGAGCCCGAGCATCTCTACGAAAGCGGCGACGGCCGGTTCGAGTTCGATCGCACGGTCAGCCGGCTGCTCGAAATGCAGTCCGATGAATATCTGGCCAAGGGCCACGGACAGGATTGATCAGGCCACGTTGTAAGTCCATTCTCCCCTTCTACAATAAGAACGGGCTCCGGGTTTTCCCGGAGGAACAGGGAGAAGATGATGCGGCGATTGCGCCTTCTCGCAGCCATGGGGCTTGCGTGTCTCGGAATATCCTCGGCCTGGGCGCAGCCCGTGCTCGTCGCGGCGGATCTCCGCCAGCAGCAGAGCCTCGATGGGCCATGGCACTGGTCGATCGATCCCTACCGCGATGGTCTGGCCGGTTTCCATGGCGAGCCGCCGAACGCGCGCACCAACCGCGCCGCCGATGTGATCGCCGCCGAGGTGATGCAGGCCAAGCCGCGCACCTTCTTCGAATATGACATGCAGCAGTCGCCGGTAGCCAGCCTGCCGGGATCGTGGATCGGCCATTCGCCCGAGATGCGGCTGTACCAGGGGCTGGTCTGGTACCAGCGCGACTTCACCGCGGCGGCGCCCAAGGCCGGCAACCGCGTGTTCCTGCGCATCGGCGCGGCCGAATATCGCTCCTACGTGTATCTCAACGGCAAGCCGCTGGGCGAGCATCGCGGCGGCTACACGCCGTTCGCGTTCGAGGTCACCAAGCTGCTGCGGCCGGGTCGCAACCAGGTGACGATCGGCGTCGATTCGGTGCGCACCGCAAATGACGTGCCGCCGCCGGTCACCGACTGGGAGACCTATGGCGGCATCACCCGCAGCGTGACGCTCGTGACCGTGCCCGACACCTATGTCGACGATGCCTTTGTCCGTCTGACGGCCGATGGCACCCGCATCGCCGTTTCGGTGAAGCTGGAGGGCCCGAAGGCGGCCAACACCGTCGTCAAGTTCCGCATCCCAGGCGTCGGCGCCATGCTGGACGGCAAGACCGACGACACCGGCAAGTGGGACGCGACGCTGCCGGTGCCGCGCGCGCTGGTCCGCTGGTCGCCGGAGAACCCGAAGCTCTACGACATCGCCATCGACGCCGGGGCCGACCATTTCGCCGATCGCATGGGCTTCCGCACCATCGCGGTGAAGGGCGCCGACATCCTGCTCAACGGCAAGCCGATCTTCCTGCGCGGCATCTCGATGCACGAGGAGGAGCTGGGCGCCGATCCGGTGCGCGCGATGACGCCGGCGGCGGCCCGCGCGCTGCTGGGGGAGATCAAATACGGCCTGCACGGCAATTTCGTGCGGCTGGCGCACTATCCGCACAGCGAGTCGACCACCCGCATGGCGGACGAGATGGGCCTTCTGGTATGGAGCGAAATCCCGCTCTACTGGCTCGTCAACTGGAACAACCCCGACACGCTGGCCGACGCGCGCCGCATCCTTGCCGAGAACATCCACCGCGACCGCAACCGCGCGTCGATCGTGCTGTGGAGCGTGGCCAATGAAACGCCGACCAACGATGCGCGCAACGCCTTCCTGCGCACGATGATCGCCGATGTCCGCGCGCTCGATTCAAGCCGTCTGGTCACCGCCGCACTGCTCAGCGGACGCGAGGGCAAGGGCATCATGAAGATCGACGATCCGCTGGCCAACGATCTCGATGTCATGGCGATCAACACGTACAATGGCTGGTACACCGACGATGCGCTGGAGGATCTGGCCAGCCAGGAATGGCGCGGGCCCGCGAACAAGCCGCTGATCTTCTCCGAATTCGGGGCGGATGCGCGCGCCGGCTATCATGATCCGGTGGCCAGCCCGCACAAGTTCAGCGAGGAATATCAGGCCGACTATTACCGCGCGACGCTGGCGATGGCGGCCAAGGTGCCGTTCCTGCGCGGCATGAGCCCCTGGATCCTCAAGGACTTTCGCTCGCCGCGGCGCCAGCACCCGATCTATCAGCAGGGCTGGAACCGCAAGGGGCTGATCTCGGAGACCGGCCAGCACAAGCTCGCCTTCGACGTCCTCGCCGGCGACTATGCCAAGCGCGAGGCAGCAGACGCGGCGAAGAAGTGATGCAAGCGATGGAGCAGACATAAGGTCTGCTCCAGACAGCCCCTACCGTCATCCCCGCGAAGGCGGGGATGACGTGTGGAGCGGGGAGCCGAAGCGCCCCCTACCCCTCGATCACATGCGGCACGAACCGGGCGCTATTCCCCGTGATCAGCCCGTCCTCGCGAATGCCCATGCCCACCGGCACCCCGTCCACGACCCAGGAACCGATCACCGGATAGCCCGCGCCGAAATCGCGCAAGTGGTGGAAGCGCTGGTAGATCCAGCCCTGCTCGACATAATCCCCGTCAGTCTCCGCCACGACCTTGTCGCCCCAGCGGATCGAGACATTGGCGCCCTCGCGCCCGAACCGCGGCTTGGCGACCTGGTCGCCGCCGATCGGCCGGGCGCCCGCCTCCAGCAGGTTGGGGTGGCCGGGAAACAGCTCCCACAGGATCGGCAGGATCGCCTTGTTGCTCCACAGCGTTTTCCAGATCGGTTCGATCCAGCGCGTGGTCGCCAGGCTGTCGACAAGCATCGGCGCGAAATTCTCGGCGAGCAGCCATTCCCAGGGGTAGAGGTGGAAGACGGACTCGATCGGCCGATCCGCGCCGTCGACGAAGCGGCGGGAGGCATGCGCCCAGCCGATCGCCGCCATTTCCACCGCGAGCGTCGACAGCCCTGCCGCCTCGGCCGTGTCGCGGAGATAGGCGACCGTCACGCTGTCCTCGCCGACCGCATCGGCCATGTGCGCGAAATGGACCGGCCCGCCGCCCAGCAAGGGTGCGATTGCCTGCCACTGGGCGACCAGCGCCTCGTGTATTCCGTTATACTGGTCGAGCGCCGGGAACACCGCCTCCTTCCAGTCCCACTGAATCACCGCGGCCTCCAGCAAACTGGTCGGCGTATCGCAATTGAACTCGAACAGCTTGGGCGGGCCGTCGCCCGCATAGCCGAGATCGAACCGCCCGAAGTTGAGCGCGGGCGGCTCCGCTTCCCACGCGGCCGCCACGGCCTCCCAGGCCGGCCGCGGAATGCCCAGCTCACCCAGCCGGCCTTCGGCAATCAGATGCTCGCCCGCCGCCAGATAGAGCCGGTAAAGCTCGGCGCTCGCCGCCTCGATCTCGGCAATCTCGGCAGCGGTGAAGGCGTAGCAGGCGCTCTCGTCCCAATAGGGCTGCCCGTCGAGGCTGTGCCAGACCAGCCCGAGCGACTCGACCCGCGCCTGCCAGTCGGCGCGCGGCGAAACCGTGGTGCGGCGCATCAGCTGCCCCGGCCGCCGAAAAATCCGCCCATCCTGCCGAAGCCGCCGCGCGTCACCGCCTCCGCACCGCCATAGCGGACGCCGCTTGCCGGCTGATACGAACCGCCGCGCGCGGACTCGCCGATGGCCGGGACGGCCGCGCCCTTGCCGGCATAATAATAATGGCCGCCACCGCCGCCGCCACGGCCACCGGTGCCGCAATTGCCGTCCGCAACCCGCCGGCCAGCCGCATCGGTGCAATAGCGCACCGGCTGTCCGGCGATGTTGCTGCCACCGCAGCCTGCGGCGAGCAGGGCGACCGACGTGGCGGCGGTGATCCGCAGCCGGCTGAAATCGGGTGATTTACGCATGCTACCCCCAGAAGCTGCCAGGCGCCCCCGCGCATGGCAGAAAGGCTCTTTTTACCGATGAGTGCTAGCGCTGTCGCGCGAAACCGTAAGCCGCGCCATTCCGGGAAAAATGCGGCTTATTGCTCCTGCGAACGAATTGCAAAGATAATCCTGCCCCCATACCGAATCCCGGGTTGCAGCCACGCTATTATAGTCCTATCCCGCCCCCGCTTTCGCGGCGCATGCTATGCGACCGCTTTGCTTGGAACCAACCAAGGAGATTCCATGGCTCGCAAGAAGATCGCGCTGATCGGCTCTGGCATGATCGGTGGCACGCTCGCGCACCTCGCCGCCATCAAGGAACTGGGCGACATCGTCCTGTTCGACATTGCCGAGGGTACCCCGCAGGGCAAGGCGCTCGACATCGCACAGTCCGGCCCCGTCGAAGGCTTTGACGCCACCCTCAAGGGCGCCAACAGCTATGAGGACATTGCGGGCGCCGATGTCTGCATCGTCACCGCCGGCATCCCGCGCAAGCCGGGCATGAGCCGCGACGATCTTCTCAAGACCAACCTGGGCGTGATGAAGGCCGTGGGCGAGGGCATCGCCCAGCATGCGCCCGACGCCTTCGTGATCTGCATCACCAACCCGCTCGATGCGATGGTGTGGGCGCTCCGCGAATTCTCGGGCCTGCCCCACCAGAAGGTTGTCGGCATGGCCGGCGTGCTCGACTCGGCCCGCTTCCGCCATTTCCTCGCCGAGGAATTCAACGTGTCGGTCGAGGACGTCACCGCCTTCGTGCTCGGCGGCCACGGCGACACCATGGTCCCGGTGATCGAATATTCGACCGTCGCCGGCATCCCGGTGCCCGACCTGATCAAGATGGGCTGGTCCACCCAGGAGCGCATCGACGCCATCGTCGCGCGCACCCGTTCGGGCGGCGGCGAGATCGTCGCGCTGCTCAAGACCGGCTCGGCCTTCTACGCCCCGGCCACCAGCGCGATCGCGATGGCCGAGAGCTATCTGAAGGACAAGAAGCGCCTGCTGCCCTGCGCTGCGCACCTCACCGGCCAGTACGGCGTCGATGACATGTACGTCGGCGTGCCGATCGTGATCGGCAAGGACGGCGTCGAGCGCATCGTCGAGATCGAGCTGAATGGCGATGCCAAGCAGAATTTCGACGTCTCGGTCGACGCGGTCAAGGAACTGGTCGCGGCATGCAAGTCGATCGACTCCTCGCTCGCCTGATCCTTCCCGCGCTCGTCGCGGTGCCGGGCGTCGCTTCCGCACAGGAAGCGGTCGCCACGGCACCGACCGAGCCGGTCGAGCTGTTCCGTGCCGTGTGCATGGGCGGCAGCGCCCGGCTGACGCGCGGCATGGCCGAACCGGCGACCTATGCGACGCTGCCGCTCCCGGCGCAGCGCGCGATCGGCGGCAGCGTCGCGGCGGATGCCGCCGCGGCGGTCAAGGCACCCGCGCCGGAACCGGCGGCGGTGCCCAACACCATCTACCGCATCGCCGGCGGCAACACCTATCTGTTCGTACCCAAGGCCGGCACCGCGTCCGGCGCGATCGCCGAGTCCTGCATGGTCCTGTGGACCGGCAGCGGCGACGATTATCTCGCGGCCCGCAAGATCGTGCTGCCGAGCGAGGAAAAGGTGCCGCTCTATGTGCGCCCCGAATCCAAGCCCGATCGCGCGACCTTCACCACCGCTTCGTTCGGCACGACGCACTACACGCTGACCACCTTTGGCGGCTGGATTGCGCTGCGCTCCTACACCCCTCCCAGCGACCCGGAAAAGGCGAACTGAATGAGCATCCTCGTCGACAAGAACACCAAGGTCATCGTCCAGGGGATGACCGGTGCCACCGGCACGTTCCACACCGAGCAGGCGCTTGCCTATGGCACGCAGATGGTCGGCGGCGTTACCCCCGGCAAGGGCGGTAGCACGCATATCGGCCTGCCGGTGTTCAACACGGTCGCCGAAGCCAAGTCCAAGACCGGCGCTGACGCCAGCGTGATCTACGTGCCGCCCCCCTTCGCGGCGGATTCGATCCTCGAGGCGATCGACGCCGAGATCCCGCTGATCGTCGCGATCACCGAAGGCATTCCGGTGCTCGACATGGTCAAGGTGAAGCGCGCGCTTTCGGGCTCCAAGTCGCGCCTGATCGGCCCGAACTGCCCGGGCGTGCTGACGCCGGGCGAGTGCAAGATCGGCATCATGCCGGGCTCGATCTTCTCCAAGGGCTCGGTGGGCGTCGTGTCGCGCTCGGGCACCCTCACCTATGAGGCGGTGTTCCAGACCACCAATGCGGGCCTGGGCCAGACCACGGCCGTCGGCATCGGCGGCGATCCGGTCAACGGCACCAACTTCATCGACGTGCTCGAGCTGTTCCTGGCGGACGATGCCACCCAGTCGATCATCATGATCGGCGAGATCGGTGGCTCGGCCGAGGAAGAAGCCGCGCAGTTCCTGATCGACGAGGCCAAGCGTGGCCGCAAGAAGCCGATGGCCGGCTTCATCGCGGGCCGCACCGCGCCTCCGGGCCGCCGCATGGGCCATGCCGGCGCGATCGTCTCGGGCGGCCAGGGCGGCGCCGAGGACAAGATCGCGGCGATGGAAGCCGCCGGCATCCGCGTTTCCCCCAGCCCCTCGCTGCTCGGCGAGACGCTGCTCGAAGCGCTCAAGGGCTAAACTGCAACGGTAGCGCTCCTATATAGGTGGGAGTGGGAGCGCTAACACGAACGGAAGCATGATCATGGGCTATGAAGGCCTCGACTTCGACGACATCGCCGGCGGCGTGAGCCCCGGCTTCGTTGAGACCCTGTACCGGCGCTACAAGAGCGATCCGGCTTCGGTGGAACCGAGCTGGCGCGCCTGGTTCGAAGGTCTCGAATCGACGGCCTCCGGCCCCAGCTGGCAGCGGACCAACTGGCCGCTGACCGAAACCGACGCGCTGACGGCCGGGCTCGACCCCACCCAGATGGAGCCAGCGCCGAAGCCCGCCAAGGGCGGCGCGCCGGCCAAGCCGGCCGCCCCCGCCGCCTCGACGGCGGACGTGACCAAGGCCGCGGAAGATTCGATCCGCGCGATGATGCTGATCCGCACCTACCGGGTGCGCGGCCATCTCGCCGCCAATCTCGATCCGCTGGGCCTCGCCCGCCAGAACCTGCCCGCCGATCTGACGCCGGAATATCACGGCTTCTCGGGGGCTGATCTCGATCGTCCGATCTATCTCGGCGGCGCGCTCGGCCTGCAGCACGGCACGGTGCGCGAGATCGTCGCGATCCTCCAGGCCAATTACTGCGGCAATGTCGGCCTCGAATATATGCACATCGCGGACGTGGAGGAGCGCCGCTTCCTCCAGGACCGGATGGAAGGCAAGGACAAGGAGATCAACTTCACGCCGGACGGCAAGAAGGCGATCCTGTCCAAGGTCATCGAAGCCGAGCAGTGGGAAAAATTCCTCGGCAAGAAATATGTCGGCACCAAGCGGTTCGGCCTCGACGGCGGCGAATCGATGATCCCGGCGATGGAAGCGATCATCAAGTATGGCGGCCAGCAGGGCGTCCGCGAGATCGTGTACGGCATGGCCCATCGCGGCCGCCTGAACATGCTCGCCAACGTCATGGAAAAGCCGTTCCGGATCATCTTCCATGAGTTCGGCGGCGGCTCGGCCAATCCGGACGACGTCGCCGGTTCGGGCGACGTGAAGTACCACCTCGGCACCTCCACCGACCGCCAGTTCGACGGCATCAGCGTCCATATGTCGCTGGTCGCCAACCCGTCGCACCTCGAGGCGGCTGATCCGGTCGTGCTCGGCAAGGCGCGTGCGCTGCAGACGATCCGCGGCGATCTGGAAAAGCACGAGCAGGTACTGCCGGTGCTGATCCACGGCGACGCGGCCTTCGCCGGCCAGGGCATCGTGTGGGAGACGCTCGGCTTCTCCGGTATCCGCGGCTACAATACCGGCGGCTGCATCCACTTCGTCATCAACAACCAGGTCGGCTTCACGACGAGCCCGCAGTTCGCGCGCTCCTCGCCCTATCCGTCGGACGTCGCAAAGGGCGTCCAGGCGCCGATCCTGCACGTCAACGGCGACGATCCCGAAGCCGTCACCTTCGCGTGCAAGGTGGCGATCGAGTTCCGCCAGGAATTCCACCGCGACATCGTGATCGACATGTGGTGCTATCGCCGCTTCGGCCACAATGAGGGCGACGAACCGGGCTTCACCCAGCCGCTGATGTACCAGAAGATCCGCCAGCACCCCGGTGTGAGCGCCATCTACGGCCAGAAGCTGATCGCCGAGGGCGTGGTCGACCAGGGCTTCATCGACACGAAGACCAATCAGTTCAACACGCTGCTCGAAGGCGAGTTCGAGGCGGGCAAGACCTATCTGCCGAACAAGGCGGACTGGTTCGCCGGCCGCTGGTCGGGCCTGGGCGCGCCGTCGGACGGCGAGGCCTCGCGCCGCAACGTCGAGACCGGCATCGAGAAGAAGCTGTTCGACAGCCTCGGCCGCACGCTGACCACGGTCCCCGAGGATCTCGAGATCCACAAGACCCTGGGGCGCGTGCTCGACGCCAAGCGCGAGATGTTCAAGTCGGGCACCAATTTCGACTGGGCGACCGGCGAGGCACTCGCCTTCGGCGCGCTGCTCTCGGAAGGCTATACCGTCCGTCTGTCCGGCCAGGATTCGGGCCGCGGCACCTTCTCGCAGCGCCACGCCGTCTGGGTCGATCAGAAGACCGAGGCCAAGTACGTGCCGCTTACCACGGTACCGCACGGCAGCTTCGAGGTGCTCGATTCGCCGCTCAGCGAATATGGCGTGCTCGGCTTCGAGTACGGCTATGCGCTGGCGGATCCGAAGGCGCTGGTGATGTGGGAAGCGCAGTTCGGCGACTTCGTGAACGGCGCGCAGATCATGATCGACCAGTTCATCGCGTCGGGCGAGTCCAAGTGGCTGCGCGCCAACGGCCTGGTGATGCTGCTACCGCACGGCTATGAAGGCCAGGGCCCCGAGCACAGCTCGGCGCGTCCGGAGCGCTTCCTCCAGCTCTGCGCACAGGACAACATGCAGGTGGTGAACATCACCACGCCGGCCAACTATTTCCACCTGCTGCGCCGGCAGATGCACCGCAACTTCCGCAAGCCGCTCATCCAGATGACGCCGAAGTCGCTGCTCCGCCACAAGATGGCGGTGTCGAGCGCCGAGGAGTTCCAGGGCGACAGCCACTTCAAGCGGATCCTGTCGGACCCCAATGCCCCGGCGGATACCGAGGTGAGGCGCCTCGTGCTCTGCACCGGCAAGGTCGCCTATGACCTGATCGAAGCGCGCGACGCGGCGGGTGACAAGAACACCGCGATCGTCCGGATCGAGCAGCTCTACCCGTTCCCGGGCGAGCCGCTCACCGAGCGGCTGAAGCGCATGACCAACCTCGAGGAGGTGGTGTGGGCGCAGGAAGAGCCGAAGAACAACGGCTATTGGTTCTTCGTCGAGCCGCTGATCGAAGAGTGCCTCATCGATGCGGGCACCAAGGTACAGCGTCCGCGCTATGCCGGCCGCGCCGCGGCGGCATCGCCCGCCACCGGCCTGATGAAGCGCCACACCGCAGAGCAGGGCGCGCTCGTTGCCGACGCGCTCGGCCATAATGTCCGCGAAGAAATCCGCCGCACCCGGAAAGGTTGAGAATGGCCACCGAAGTCAAAGTCCCCGTACTGGGCGAATCGATCACCGAAGCCACCGTCGGTGAATGGCTGAAGAATCCGGGCGATCCCGTCCGCGCCGACGAGCCGATCGCCAGCCTCGAGACCGACAAGGTCTCGGTCGAAGTCCCCTCGCCGGTTGCCGGCGTGATGGGTGAGCATGTCGTCAAGGTCGGCGACACCGTCGAAGTCGGCGCCGTGATCGCGATCATCGCCGATGCCGGTGGTGCTGCTGCCGCGCCGGCCGCTGCTCCTGCCGCTGCTGCCCCGGCAGCAACTCCGGCACCCGCCGCTGCCCCGGCCCCGTCGGCCGATGCCGCCGCGCTGTCGCCGTCGGTCCGCCGTGCGGTGCTCGAAACCGGTGTCGATCCCTCGACGGTGCAGGGCACCGGCAAGGACGGCCGCCTGACCAAGGACGACGTGATCGCCGCCGCAAGCAGCAAGCCTGCTGCGGCTCCGGCCCCGGCCGCTGCCCCGGTTGCCGCGCCTGCCTCGACCGGTGGTCGCAAGGAAGAGCGCGTGCGGATGACCCGCCTGCGCCAGACCGTCGCCAAGCGCCTCAAGGAAGCGCAGAACACCGCCGCCATGCTCACCACGTTCAACGACGTGGACATGACCGCGGTGATCGAGGCGCGCGCCAAGTACAAGGA
>JAIYAA010000034.1 GCA_027489295.1 Sphingomonadales bacterium
CACCGCCTCCAGCGCATCGAGCGCGGTGGCGGCATCGATCGCGGCAAGCAGCTCGCCGCGCAGGGTATCGAGATCGGTGGTCATCGTTTTCCGTTCACTGTGCGAGATGGCTGGAACCCCAGACGGGGCCGCAGGTCAAGGCGTTTGAGGGTCGGCTACACCCGGCTGCCGAGCAGGGCGGCGCCGAATGCCACGAACACGCCGCCGGTGACACGATTGAACATCCGCTGGCGCGCCGCTGGCGCCAGCCATGCCGCGAGCGAGCGGCCGCCCAGCGCGTAGACCGAGAACCAGAAGGCCTCGATCACTGCGAAGGTCGCGATCAGGATCGCCAGCTGCGGCAGGAACGGCCGACCGACGTCGAGGAACTGCGGGAACAGCGCGGCGGCGAAGACGATCAGCTTGGGGTTGGACAGCCCCGTGCCGAGCCCGGTCAGGTAGCGCGCCCGCACCGACTGGCGTGCGGGCAGCGGCGCATCGGGTTGCGCGTCCGCCACCGGGGCGCGCCAGGCCTTGATGCCCAGCCACACCAGATAGGCGACGCCGGCATAGCGCAGCACGTCGTACAGCCCCGGCGACGCCTTAAGCAGCGCCCCCAGCCCCGCCGCCGAGGCGACCAGGCAGAACAGGTTCGCGCTCATCAGCCCCGCCGTGGTCGGCAGCACGCTGCGTGCGCCCTCGCGGATGCTCTGCACCATCACGTGGAGCATGTTCGGCCCCGGCGTCATCGACACGAAAAACACGGCGGTGACGTAGAGCCACCAGGTCTTCATCGCCACGGGATCGTCTCCCCCGGTTGGAATGAAAAAGGGCGCCGAAGCCGCAGCCTCGACGCCCCTATATCAGCTTGCTCGCAGGTCCGCTCAGGCGGCCTGGGGCAGTGCCGCCTTCGCCTGCGCGATGATGGCCGTAAACGCCTCACCTTCGTGCATCGCGATGTCGGCCAGGACCTTCCGGTCCAGTTCGATACCCGCCAGCTTCAGGCCGTGCATGAACTGCGAATAGGTCAAGCCTTCGGCGCGCACACCAGCATTGATGCGCTGGATCCACAGGGCGCGGAAGCTGCGCTTCTTTACCTTGCGGTCGCGATAGGCGTACTGGCCGGCCTTTTCGACGGCCTGGCGCGCGATGCGGATGGTGTTCTTGCGACGGCCATAATAGCCCTTCGCCTGATCCAAAATCCGCTTATGCTTCGCCTTGGTGGTCGTACCACGCTTCACTCGTGCCATTTTTCAGGACTCCCTTACTTCAGGCCGTACGGCGCCCACGCGACAACGCGCGCGACGTCTGCATCGGCCAGCACGGAAGTGCCGCGATTGGTACGGATATACTTGGAATTGTGGCTGATCAGGCGGTGGCGCTTACCAGCGACGCCGTGCTTGATCTTGCCGGTCGCGGTGAACTTGAAGCGCTTCTTCACACCGCTCTTGGTCTTGAGCTTGGGCATTTTCGTCTCCTTCTGGTTCGACGATTGCAGACAGCCTCGGCAGCCCTATTAGCCGGACGGTCTCTCGATCGCGGAAAGGCGGCCCATTAGCGGATGGATCGGGGATATGCAACCACCGGGGAACCCCGGGGCGGGCGAGGATTTGGAGACCCATGGCTGAACCGGACGCACCCCTGCTCGTCGCCGATTCGGCGCCTTCGCCGATCCGCCCCACCCGCACCATGGGTACACCGCTTGCCGCGACCCTCGCGGTCGTCACCAGCCTGATCGGGCTGGTGGTGCTGGCGTGGGCGGTGCTGTTCGTCACCAAGGGCCGGTTCCTCAAGGGCACGTTCGAATCGATCGCGAGCAGCAGCACGCACCGCAAGGTGCGGGTGGCGGGCGACTTCCAGCTCTATTTCGCGCCGTTCAACCTGAAGTTCGTGGCCGAAGGCCTGCGCGTCGAGAACCCGGGCTGGGCCGGCACCAGCCCGTTCTTCACGGCGAAGCGGATCGACGCGCGAATCGCCACTTTCTCGCTGCTCGCGGCGCAGAAGCGCTTCCAGTGGCTCGGCCTCACCGACGGCCGCATCGACCTGCAATGGGATCGCGACGGCCGGCAGAACACGTGGACCTTCGGCAGCGGCGGCGGCAAGCCGCTGACCATGCCGCTGATCCAGCGCGCGCGAATCGAAGGCACGCAGCTGCGCTATCTCGATCCGCGCCACCAGCTGGATGCCGCGATTCGCGTCGACACGGTGGCCGCCGAGGACAACCGGTTCGCCGACACGATCCGCTTCGACGGCAACGGCACCGCGCGCGGTGCCCGTTTCACCCTGGCGGGTGCGCTGCTTTCCTCCAACAAGACGCTGGCCGGCGGCGAGAACCGCCTGCGCCTCCATGCCGAGGGCGTGCGCAGCCAGGTGGACGTGGCGGGCACGCTGCCGGGCGCGACGGTGCTGGAAGGCGCGAAGCTCCACATGGACCTGCGCGGGCAGAACCTCGCCGACGTATTCCTCGTCGCCGGCATCGCGGTGCCGGATACCCGCAGCTATCGGATCACCTCGGTCGTCACCAAGGCGGGTGACGAGTGGCGCTTCACGGGCATGAAGGGGCGCTTCGGGGACAGCGATCTTGCCGGCAAGTTCACGGTGAAGCTCCTCCAGCCCCGCCTGCTGGTGACGGCCGACCTGTTCACCCACGCGCTCGACATCGTCGATGCCGGGCCGTTCATCGGCTACAACCCCAATGCGCTTGCCGCGCAGGGTGCGCAGGCGGCGGTGACGCAGATTTCCGACACGCCGCGGCTGCTGCCCGATGCGCCGCTGCGGGTGGATGCGCTCAAGAATTTCGATGCGCAGGTCCATTGGCAGGTGCGCACCGTCCGCGCCCCCAACCTGCCGGTGTCGAACATCGAGCTGGGGCTCAATTTAGACGATCGGCTGCTCACGCTCAGCCCGCTCAATTTCAGCCTCGCGCGCGGTACGGTCACGTCGGACATCCGCATCGATGCGCGACGCTCGCCGGTGTTCACCAGCTACGATATCCGTCTCTCGCCGACGCCGATGGGCGTGCTGCTGGCAGGCTTCGGCGCCGAGCAATCGGGCACCACGGGCATGCTGAAGGCGCGCATCCAGATGAACGGCAGCGGCAACAGCGTGCGCGATTCGCTGGCCAACGCCAACGGCCGCATCGCCGTGATCCTGCCCAAGGGCGATTTCTGGACGCGCAACACCGAGCTCGCCGAGTTCGACATCGGCACCTTCGTCCAGAAGATGTTCGAGAAGAAGCTGAAGGAGCCGGTGCAGATCAATTGCGGGCTGATCGGCTTCACCGTGCGCGACGGCGTCGCGGCGGCGGACCCGATCCTGATCGACACGCAGAAGAACGTGATGCTCGGCCGCGGTGGGTTCAGCTTCCGGAACGAGACGATCGACCTCGCCTTCCGCGCCGATTCGAAGCGGTTCAGCCTGTTTTCCGGCCAGTCGCCGGTGCGCATCGGCGGCACTTTCGCCAAGCCGGGGATCAACGTGATCAGCCCCGAACTGATCGGCCGGGCGGGCGCGGGCCTCGGCCTCGGCCTCGTCGCCTCGCCGCTGGCGGGCGTGCTGGCGTTCGTCGACTTCGGCGATGCCAAGGCGGCGGATTGCGGCCCGGTGCTCACGGGCGCGACGGCCGCCAGCCAGCGCGACAGCAAGGGCCGGCCGCGCGGCGATGTCGGCCGCGGCACCACCGCGACGTCGGAAAGCGGCAAGGCGGGTGCGGGCGAGGCGCAGCGGCAGCGCAAGAAGTTCCTCGGCATCTTCTGACCGCTTGCGCCGGAGGCGGCCGGCGGCGCAGGGTTACCGGTGATGCTGCGCTTCCTCGTCCTTGCCGCCGCGCTCGTCATGGCCGGAGACGCGCGCCCGCCGCAGCGCGTGACCATCAACAGTGCTGCGGCGGATGCGGTGGAGATCCTGCCGATGCATGTCGGTGGCCGGGTGGAACGCACCGCGACCGGCCTGCGCCATCAATGGCCCGGCATCTATGTGGAGGCCGCCTTCCGCGGGCGCGGCGTGGCGCTACGCTTCGAGGATGCGGTCAACGCATGGCGCGCGCGCATCGATGACGGCCCCGCCATCCCGATCGACCGCCCCGGCACAGCGGCGGTGACGATCGACCGCCTCGCGCCCGGCATCCACCGGATCCGGCTCGACAAGGTCACCGAGAGCGCGGCGCCGGCGCGCTTCGGCGGATTCTTCGTCGCTCGGGGCAACAGCCTGCTCGCGCCGCGCCCCCGCACGCGGCAAATCGAATTCATCGGCGATTCGTCGATGACAGGCTATGGTGCCCGCAGCAGTCGCACCGACTGCACGCCGGAACAGGTGCGTGCCACCACCGATACGCCGGACGCGTTCGCGGCACTTGCTGCGCAGCATTTCGCTGCAGACTATCAGATCAACGCGATCTCCGGCCGCGGGCTCATCCGCAATTTCGGCGGCACGGTGCCCCAGGGGACGATGGAACGGCTCTGGCCGCGCCGCCTGCCCTCCGAACCGGCGCTTTTCGCGGATCCGGCATGGCAGCCGCAGATCGTGATGCTGAAGCTGCAGGCGGATTTCGCCGGCTTTCGGCCCGGTGCGCGCTGGCCGACGCTGGCGGCACTCGTCGACGACTATGCCGCGCATTATGGCCGGTTGCTCGCGGCGCTGCGGGGCCGCTACCCGCGCGCCGTGTTCCTGCTGTGGTGGTTCGACACCCGCGGCGCGCCGCCGGAGCAGGCGACGCTGCTGCGTTCCGCCGAAAGCCGCATCGGCGCAGCGGCGCTGGCGACGGGGGCGCGCGACGTGCTGTTCCTGCCCTTCCCGGCCGCCGCGTTCCGCGCCACCGCGTGTCACGGCCATTACGGCCTGGAGGCGCAACGCGGGATTGCCGCGTGGCTGATCGGCGCCATCGACGCCCACCCCGCCTTCTGGGACGGGCACTGATCCGGATCAGTGCCCCTGGCAGGCCATCGCTTCGAGGATGTCGTCGATCCGCGCGGGATCGCCTGCAGCGATCACCTCGCCGTTGCTGCCCGCATGGAGCGGATCGCCCTGCCAGTCGCACATCCGCCCGCCCGCACCCTCGATCACCGGCACCAGTGCGGCGAAATCGTGCAGCTTCAGGCCCGCTTCCACCACGATATCGAGCCAGCCGCTCGCGACGCAGCCATAATTATAGCAGTCGCCGCCCAGCACCGTGCTCATCACCTTGGCGTCGAGATGCTCGAAGGCGTGGAGCTGGCCGTCGTCGAACAGCGCGGGAGAGGTGGTGGCGAGGATCGCCTGATTAAGCTCGCGGCAGATGCGCGTGCTGGCGGGCTTGCCGTTGAACAGCGTCTGGCGGCCGGTCACCCCCAGCCAGCGCTCGCCGATGATCGGCTGGTCGATCACGCCCAGCACCGGCCAGCCCTTGTCGACCAGCGCGATCAGCGTGCCGAACACCGGCCGCCCGGCGATGAAGGCGCGGGTGCCGTCGATCGGATCGAGCACCCATTGCCGCCCGCTCGTGCCCTCGCGCACGCCGAATTCCTCGCCGATGATGCCGTCCATCGGGCGCTCGGCGATCAGCAGCTTGCGCATCGCTTCCTCGCCCGCGCGGTCGGCGAGGGTGACCGGCGAGTGGTCCTCCTTCGCCTCAACACCGTGCTCGGCGCGGAAATAGGGACGGATCGCAGCACCTGCCGCGTCGGCGAGGCGTGCGGCAAGCGCGATGTCGGTTTGGGAAACGGCCATGCAACTGCCCTACAAGGCCGATTTTGACTCGCCAAGGTCACAAACGCCTGTCACTTCGCCGAACATGCGTGTGATCGCCGCTCTTCCGCTGCTCGGCCTGTGGTTCGTCGCCTTGCCGGCGCATGCGCAGGTCCGTGCGGTGCCGGCCCAGCCGGCGTCCGAACAGGCGGCGCTGCGCGGCGTGGAGGTGTTCCTGGTCAACGAGACCGAGGCGCCGATCGCCGATGCCGGCCCGCGCCAGATCGAGGTGACCGCGGCCGACGGCACACGGCTGATGCTGGAGCGCACCCCCGGCCCGACCCCCAGCATCCCCCCGCACGGCTTCGCCAAGGCGCGCTACGTGCCGGTCGGCATCGCCGGCCTCGCCGTGCCGCCCGCCGCGCAGCACCTGCCCGCCGCAGTGCCCGAGCAGGAGACGGTGGTGCAAAGCTCGACCGGCAGCTCCAGCGGCCTGCTGGCCCGCTTCGAGCCGCACGAGCCGGTCTATGGCGCGTTCGGGCTCAGCGACGCGGGCGGCAAGCTGCAGCTGAGCTTCGCGGTGCGGCCGTTCGCCGAGGACGCGCCGCTGCAGCTCGGCAACCTCCGCTTCGCCTATACCCAGACGATGTTCTGGGCGCTGAACGAACCCTCCGGCCCGTTCCGTTCGACCAACTACACCCCCGAACTCTACGCCGACATTCCGTTCGACGAGACGACGCGCGTCGCGATCGGCTGGCGACACGATTCGAACGGGCGCGGGGTCACCGATTCGGTGGACATCAACCGCATCTTCCTGCGCGGCGAGAAGAGCTTCGACCTGGGCGGCGACTGGCGGCTGGACGTGGCGCCGCAGGCTTGGGTCTATGTCGGCAACAGCGGCACCTTCCACGACATGAAGGACTATTTCGGCTATACCGGCCTCGCCGCGTCGATCCAGCAGAAGGACGGGATCAAGCTGGCGCTCACTGCCCGCGGCAATGTGAAGACCGGGCGCGGTGCGGCCGAAGCGTTCATCTCCTACCCGCTGCGCCGGCTGGGCGGGGGCCTTGGCATTTACCTCTTCGGACAGGCATTCACCGGCTATGGCGAGGCGCTAGACCGCTACACCGTCAACGACACCCACGCGCGGATCGGCATCGCCTTCACCCGCTAGCTCCCGCCCGCGTGGTGGCGTAGACAGACGCACAACCACTCTGGGAGATCGATATGCGCCTGAAGCTCGCCCTTGCCGCCCTTGCCCTGCCCTTCGCCATGATGCCGGCGAACGCGACCCTCACCACCGGCGCCAAGGCTCCCCTGTTCACCGCCAAGGGCGCTGTGGCCGGCAAGCCGATCACCGTCGACCTGAAGGCGGCGCTGAAGAAGGGCCCGGTCGTGCTCTACTTCTTCCCGGCCGCCTTCACCTCGGGCTGCAATGCCGAGGCGCATGCCTTTGCCGAGGCGCTGCCCGATTTCACCAAGGCGGGCGCGACCGTGATCGGCATGACCGCCGGCAATGTCGACCAGCTCGAACAGTTCAGCAGCCAGTATTGCGCGGGCAAGTTCGCCGTCGCCGCCGCCTCGCCGGAGGTGGCGCTGGGCTATGACGTGGCCGCCAAGAAGCCCGACGGCACGGTCGCCAAATACACCAGCCGCACTAGCTATGTGATCGCGCCCGACGGCAAGGTGCTGTTCGTCCACTCCGACTCGAACCCGGCCGATCACATTCGCCTGACGCTGGAGGCGGTGCAGAACTATCGCAAGACCCACCGCTGATCCCCGATTCGCGGGTCGGCACCAGTTCCTGCAAGAAACCGATCCGGAGGCGTTAATCCTCCGGATCGGTGGGATCCTCGCAAGTCAACCGCGAAACCAGCTGATTTTGTTATGAAAACACGGTCCAGCTCACTATCTTGAGGGCTGGGCCGCCGCCAGGGTGAACCAGCCGGCAACCAGATATTAGCACTCTCTGCTTATCCCTCCGGAACAATATAGCGGCCTTGTTGCCGTGACTTACACGGGGGTTGGGAGCGTATGCGCATCGCGCGTGCCGTTCGGTCGGATGCTGGCAAGGTGGAAGGCCGAACGTTGTTCGAGCGAATCGGGGCGTTCCTCGTCGACCAGCGTCTGGAACCCACGCCTACCAACTATGCCTTTGTGCATCGTCTGCTGACGGATCCCGACGACGCGCTGGCGCGGGCGGTGGAAATGATCACCGAGCGCGGCGTGCGGATCACCCCCCGCGACATCCAGACTCTGACCGCAGAGGAACCGCCCGAAGAGCGCGCCGAGCCCGAGATCGACCTCAAGGCGCGCACCGAGGGTCTGGTCGCGCGGACCCAGATGCAGGTGGAAGGGTTCGCCGACATGGTCACCGCGATGCGGGCGGAGACCGCAGGCTTCGGCCGCGACCTGGCGGCCAGCGCAGAGGCCATTTCCAACGCGACCGATGCGCCGATGGGCGTGGACGACGTCGCCCGCATTACCGCCGCGATGCTGGAACGCGTCCGCATCGCGGAAGAAAAGCTGGAGACGACCACCCGCGAGGCCGACGAATTGCGGCAGAAGCTGGAAGAGGCGCGCGACAATGCCCGACGCGACCCGCTGACCCAGCTACCCAACCGCCGCGCGTTCGAGGAAGCCTTTGCCGCGCAGGAGGCTGCCGGCGGCAAGATGTGCATCGCGGTTTGCGACATCGATCACTTCAAGTCGGTCAACGATCGCTTCGGCCACGCGGTGGGCGATCGTGTGCTGCGCGTCATCGCCGATGCGCTCAGCCAATGCTGCCGCGGCCATCTGGTGACACGCTATGGCGGCGAAGAATTCGCCATCCTGTTTACCGATGTCTCGCTCGACAAGGCCAGCGCGGTGCTGGAACATGCCCGCGGCACCGTCCAGGCCAAGCGCTACAAGCTGCGCGACAACGACGCGCCGCTGGGCGAGATCACCTTCTCGGCCGGGCTCACGCCGGTGGAAACGGGCGAAATGCACCAGACCGCCTTTCATCGCGCCGACCGCCTGCTTTACCTCGCCAAGAACGAAGGGCGGAATCAGGTCAAGATCGGCAGCGCGAGCTATAGCGATTTTCGCCGCTAGATAGCAAAAATCGCCGATCGATCTGGCGTTCTGCGCCAGTATGTCCTGCATATTTTTGGCAGATGGTAGTTATTTCCGCTACTTATCAAGATTGGCACGCTCCCTGCAAAATAGCTGGCATCGGCAGACGGATGGTCCGCCGCCGATCCAACAGGGAGTAACTACCATGACCGCTCGTCTCGTTTCGCTGCATCAGACCGTTGCCGTCAGCGCCGCCGTGCTGCTCACCGCCGCGCTCGTCCTGTTCTCCACGCCGGTGATCCCGGTCGCATGATCCCCCGCGCACGACAGGAGAAGATCAGCATGTTCCGCAGCTTCATGATCGGCGTCGCTTCGTTCGCGATCACCAGTGTGATGATCCTCGGCAGCGGCCTGCAGGGCTCCAGCCTCCTCGGCTGACCCTGAAGGCCGCCCCGGCGGCCCGTTTTTTCAGGAACTTACCGCGGCCACACCCGCTTCTTCGGCATCCCTCCCCCCTTTTCGCGGAGCCGTGCCGATGTCTGAACAGTACACCATAGATCGAGTCCTTGAGGATGCGCTCCCAGGCGAGGAGCGCTCCCTCGATCCGAAGCCCGAATGGCAGCCGCGCTATCGCGGATCGGATCGACTGAAGGACAAGGTGGCCATCGTCACCGGCGCCGATAGCGGGATCGGCCGCGCGGTCGCAGCATTATACGCCCGCGAAGGCGCCGACGTCGCGATCGTCTATCTGAACGAGCATCAGGATGCCGAGGATACGGCGGAGGCGGTCCGTGCCGAAGGGCGCCGCGCGATCACCCTTGCCGGCGATGTAGGCGACAAGGCGTTCTGCGAAGACGCCGTCCGCCGCGTGATCGAGGCATTCGGCCGGATCGACATCCTCGTCAACAATGCCGGCGAGCAGCATCCCGACAAGGACATCGTCGATATCACCGAACAGCAGCTCCGCCGCACGTTCCAGACGAACATCTTCGGGATGTTCTTTCTTGTGCAGGCCGCCTCGCCGCACCTCAAGGCGGGCGCCACGATCGTGAACTGCACCTCGGTGACGATGTACCAGGGCGAGCCCGAGCTGCTCGACTACAGCGCCACCAAGGGGGCGATCACTGCCTTCACCCGCAGCCTGTCGATGAACCTGATCGAGAAAGGCATCCGGGTGAACGCGGTGGCACCGGGGCCGATCTGGACCCCGCTCAATCCCAGCGGCGGCGCAAGCCCCGAGAAGCTCGCGCATTTCGGCGAGGACGTACCGATGGGCCGGCCTGGCCAGCCGAACGAGGTCGCCCCCGCCTTCCTGTTCCTCGCCTGCGACGACAGCAGCTACATGTCGGGCCAGGTACTGCATCCGAACGGCGGCACGATCGTCAACGGCTGAGCGCGCGCCGCGCCGGTCCGGATCAGACCGGCGCGGCCTCGCCGATCAGGCCGGTCGGGGCCTCCTCCCCGCGCGAATAGACGCCGGTGAGCAGCCCGGCCGCGAGCACATGCCCCGCCATCGCCTTCACCAGCGCGCTGCGGCCCGGATTGTCGCCGATCTCGCAGCCGGCGCCGAGCGCGAACAGCTGGAAGGCGTAATGGTGAGGGCCATGGCCGGTCGGGGGGTCGGGCGGGAGCCAGCCTTCGCCGAGATAGCTGTTGCGACCGACATCGGTCCCGGCGTCGTCGCCGGCGCCATCGGCGCGGATGCTCCCCTCCTTGAGGTCGCCATCGACCGGCAGGCCCCATACGACCGCGTGCACCAAGGGCTGCGGCGCGGGCGCGTCCGGATCCTCCACGATCAGCGCCAGGCACGCCGTACCGTCGGGAACCCCCGTCCAGAACAGGGGCGGCGACACCCCCTCGCCGTCCGCGGTGAATCGCTCCGGCAGCCGCCCGCCATTGGCGAAGGCGGGACTGGCGAGGTGCAGCACCTCGAAGCTGCCCAGCTCCGGCTGTACTATCGTCAGTTTCCTGGCGCCCGCGCGCAGGCCTTTCATCGCGCTTCCCAGCCAGTGCGGTACATGTTCGAGCATTGCGGACTCTCCCGTTTGGCACCCAAACGCCCGGCCGCCCGCGATTATCCCCGCGATTACAGGTCGAGCTTCTCGTAATCGGCCGGCGGGGTGATTCCTTCCATGCGCTCGGCGAGCAGCTGGCGGAAGCTCGGGCGGCTCTTCATCCCGATATACCAGCGCTTGGCGAGCTCATGGCTCTTCCAGTCGATGCCGCCCAGATAGTCGGCGACCGAAATCTGCGCCGCCGCGGTGATGTCGGCAAGGCTCATCGTAGCACCTGCCAGCCAGGTGCGGTGGTCGAGCAGGTAATCAATGTAATCGAGATGGCCGACCGCCGCCTTCATCGCGTCGCGCAGCACCTTGGCGTCGGGCGGCTGGCGATAGACGATCCGCTTGATCATCCGCTCGTGCAGCAGCGGCGCGGTGATGTCGCTGTAGAAATTGTTGTCGAACCACACCACCAGCCGGCGGATCTCGGCGCGGTCCACCGCCGATCCGTTGAGCAGCGCGTTCTTGCTCACCGTCTCCTCGAAGAACTCGCAGATCACGGTCGAATCGATCAGCGTCACATGGCGCTCGGCGTCGATCATCACCGGGGTCTGGCCGGTGGGATTGAGGTCGAGAAACTCGTCGCGGCGCTGCCAGGGCGATTCGCGCACCGGCTCATAGGCGATCCCCTTCTCGCCGAGCAGGAGCCGGACCTTGCGCGAGAAGGGACAGAGCGGGAATTGAAGGAGCTGCCACATGCGGCAAGCCATAAGCAGCGGAAATGAGACGGGGAAGAGCCGTTGTACCGCTCACCGCATTTCCGGCAACCGACCAGCGTGTATCGCCATGCGTCCGCGGCACGACCGGCGGGTGCGCCCCGGCGTCTCGCGAAAGGAGGGAGGTGGGCGGGCCCCACCTCCCGCCGATCATTCGGC
The DNA here is from genome assembly GCA_027489295.1 of Sphingomonadales bacterium. Next base: position 11,633 of record JAIYAA010000034.1, read on the forward strand.
CGCCACCGCCTCGACGGTGTCGTTCAGCGGATGGGCCAGGCGGGTGAGCATTTCCTTCGGCACCACCTGCCAGAACTTGCCCGCCTCGCGGTCCCAGTCCTCCAGCAGGCCCTTCGACCATTTGCTGTCGGTCGTCTCGGCATGTTCCTCGATCAGCGCCTTGAGCTTGCCTTCCCAATGGCTGGAGGCGAGCCGCTGCCAGGTGATGTTCTCCGGGTTGGCGTGGCGCTCGAAGCTGCCGTCGACGTCGTAGACGAACGCCATGCCGCCGGTCATGCCCGCGCCGAAGTTCATGCCGACGCGGCCCAGCACCACCGCGGTGCCGCCGGTCATGTATTCGCAGCCGTTCGCGCCGCAGCCCTCGACAACCACATCGGCGCCCGAGTTGCGCACCGCGAAGCGCTCGCCCGCCTGGCCCGCGGCGAACAGCCGGCCGGAGGTCGCGCCGTAGAGCACGGTGTTGCCGATGATCGTGTTGTTCCACGATTCGATCGGCGAGCTGACCATCGGCCGCACCACGATCACGCCGCCCGAAAGCCCCTTGCCGACATAGTCGTTGGCATCACCGAACACTTCGAGCGTGATGCCCTTGCACAGGAAGGCGCCGAGCGACTGGCCGGCCGAACCGCGCAGGCGGACATGGACGTGCCCGTCGGCAAGCGTCGACATGCCGAACGTATTGGTCACCTCCGACGAAAGCCGCGTGCCCACCGCGCGGTGGGTATTCCGCACCGAATAGGTCAGCTGCATCTTCTCGCCGCGCGCGAACACCGGCGCGGCATCCTTGATCATTTGCGCATCGAGGCTGTCCGGCACCGCATTGCGGAAGGTGCTGAGGCTGAAGCGCCGCTCGGCATCGTCCGCATCCACCTTGGCGAGGATCGGGTTGAGGTCGAGATCGTCGAGATGCTCGGCACCGCGGCTGACCTGGCGGAGCAGCTCGGTACGGCCGATCACCTCGTCCAGGCTCTTGAAGCCGAGCTTGGCAAGGATCTCGCGCACTTCCTCGGCGATGAAGGTCATCAGGTTGATGACCTTCTCCGGCGTGCCGACGAACTTGGCGCGCAGCTTCTCGTCCTGGGTGCAGACGCCCACCGGGCAGGTGTTCGAATGGCACTGCCGGACCATGATGCAGCCCATCGCGACCAGGCTCAGCGTGCCGATGCCGAATTCCTCGGCGCCGAGGATCGCGGCGATGACGATGTCGCGGCCGGTCTTCAGCCCGCCATCGGTGCGCAGCTTGATGCGGCCGCGCAGGCCGTTGAGCGTCAGCGTCTGGTTGACCTCGGACAGACCCATTTCCCAGGGCGTGCCGGCATATTTGATCGAGGTGAACGGCGACGCACCGGTGCCGCCATTATGGCCGGCGACCAGGATCACGTCGGCATGCGCCTTGGCCACGCCCGCCGCCACGGTGCCGATGCCCGCCGAGCTGACCAGCTTCACGCACACTCGCGCGCGCGGATTGATCTGCTTCAGATCGTAGATCAGCTGCGCCAGATCCTCGATCGAATAGATGTCGTGGTGCGGCGGCGGGCTGATCAGCGTCACGCCCGGCGTCGCGTGACGCAGCTTGGCGATGAACTCGGTGACCTTGAAGCCGGGCAGCTGCCCGCCCTCGCCGGGCTTGGCGCCCTGGGCGACCTTGATCTCGATTTCGTCGCAGGCGTTGAGATATTCCGCCGTCACGCCGAACCGGCCCGAGGCGACCTGCTTGATCGACGAGTTGGCGTTGTCGCCATTGTCATAGGGCTTGTAGCGTGCCGAATCCTCGCCGCCCTCGCCCGAGACGGCGCGCGCGCCGATCCGGTTCATCGCGATCGCCAGCGTCTCGTGCGCCTCGGGGCTGAGCGCGCCCAGCGACATGCCCGGCGTGACGAA
>JAIYAA010000246.1 GCA_027489295.1 Sphingomonadales bacterium
GCCCGATGACCCGATCGAGGACGAAGCGCGTGTCGCGCACGGGGGGCGTAAACTGCGGCATTTCAGGTTCCTCAGTGCTCGTTGTCTTTGCTTTTGATCAGGTCGACGAACTGCGCGAGCTCGGCGATATGCGCGTCGATGTCGCGCTTCTGCGCTTCCAGATGGGCGATGCGGTCCATGCACCGCTCCAGCGTTACCTGCCGCTGGAGCCGGCGATTGTCCCCCAGATCGTAGAGATCGATCATCTCCTTGATCTCGGCCAGGCTGAACCCGACGCGCTTGCCACGCAGGATCCAGGCAAGCCGAGCGCGGTCGCGGTGCGTGTAGATGCGCTGGGTGCCGCGCCGCTCGGGCGAGATCAGCCCCTCGTCCTCGTAGAAACGCAGTGCGCGGGGTGTGACGGCGAACTCGGCGCACAGGTCGGAAATCGAAAAGGCGTCCCGGTCCGTACGCGGTTCGATCGGCGCCAGGGCCTCGATCGGAAAGGCAGCAGCGGTCATGCCACCTTTTTAGTTTCCCTTTACGTGAACGTCAAGCGACGCGCGCTATTTCTTGGGGCGCGATCCGCCGTTCGATCGGGCGCGGACGATGTCCTCGTGGAGCAGGATCGAACGGGTCTGGAGTTCGGCGGCCTCGGAGTCGGTCAGGCCGTCCTGCGAGAGGCGCTCGGCGATGGCGCTGTTGCCGGTGTCGGCCCGCCGCAGCTGGCGTGCCTCCTGCCGGCTGATCTCGCCGCTCCGCTCGCCGGCGCGAATCTCGCGGCGGGGGCTGCTCGGCTGCGGCGCGATCCGGATGCCACGGCCGGCAAAACTGCCACCGCTGCCGGCGGGGACGGGGCCGCCCCAGATCTGGGCGGATGCAGGCAGCGCAGTGCCCAGTGCAACGGCAGCGGCGAGGATCAGGATGCGCATCGGCAGACTCCCACCACGACGGCACGCGCCGTCGCCTGTCGCGATGCTATCACATTCAGCTGCGCCGTCTATTCGCCGCAGAGCGGGTGGCCGGCCGGATCGCGCATCGCCCGAGCTTCGCTTGCCGACTCGCCCAGCCGCGCGAACTGCGCCCCGGCGAGCGCCGCGCGACCGGTGCAGAGCCGCGCGCACGCGCCCGGCACCGCGCCCGGCACCGCCACATGCTCACCGTCATAACGCGCGGTAAAGCGGCAGGCGTCGTCGCTGCCGAGCATCACCAGCAGGCCCTCCCCCGACCGGCGGACCGATCCGGTCCCGCGGCAGCCATTGCCCTCGCCATAATCGATCACGATGCCGATCCGATGGCCCGTCCCCGCCGGCACGATGCACAGCCGATCCGGTCCGCGGGCATAGGCGCCGAGGATGGTCATGTCCTTGGGATCGCGCACCAACCCGCGCTGGACCGCGGCGGTCTCCAGGTCCACCGTCGCGCCGGGGTTCGGCGCCGACGACGGCCCGCTGCATGCCACCAAGCCCAGCAGCAGCGCGAGGCCCATCTGCCTCATGCGTCGCGTACCAGCGCTCCGTTCTCGATGCGGCGGTAGAAGCAGCTCGGCGCGCCGGTGTGGCAGGCGGGGCCGTGCGGCTCGACGCGCAGCCACAGCGCATCCTGGTCGCAATCGATCCGCGCCTCCACCACATGGAGAAAATGGCCCGAGGTCTCTCCCTTGGTCCACAACCGGCCCCGGCTCCGCGACCAGAAGGTGGCCTTGCCAGTCTCCAGCGTCACCGCCAGCGCCTCGGCATTCATATGCGCGAGCATCAGCACCTCGCCGGTGGTGGCGTGGGTGGCAACGGCGGTGATCAGGCCGTTGGCGTCGTATTTCGGGTCGAGCGTGGCGCCCGTTTCGCGGTTGTCGGTCACCGCGCGGATGTAGACCAGCGATGGCGCCTCGTCATCTCCCGACGCTTGATCGGTTGCCTATCAAGAAAAGACGTGCAAGCCTTCGCGCATGAGCTTTCTTGCCGCATTGCTTCTCGCCTTCGGCCCAGCACTATCGGCCGACGCCGCCCGTCCCTGCACGTTGCCGGAAGGCTGGCAAGCGGTGGAGGCACGAAAGCCGCGGTTCGTGATCTTCGGCGAAACGCATGGCAGCGTTGAATCCCCTGCTTTCGTCGGCGAGGTTGCCTGCGGGCTTCTTGCCGGCGGCAAGCGGATATTGCTGGGGATCGAGTTCGACGCGCATCTGAACGACCAGCTGCGCGCGGCTTGGCAACTGCCCGATGCGGCGTTTCGCGAACAGCTGCCGACGATCGGCTGGGCCGGCCGTGCCGACGGCGTTGCCAGCCGCGCGATGTTCGACCTGCTGCTGCGGCTGCATGCCCTCAAGGCAAAGGGAGCCGCGATCGACATCGTCGCCTTCAACGGCGCGCGCGATCGCGCCCAGCAGCTCCGCTTCGAGACGCTCCCTGGGCAGGGCCCGCACGAGGCGGCGCAGGCCGAGAACATCGCGAACGCGGCCAAGGCCGCCTCCTATGATCTGGTCCTGGTCCTCGTCGGGCAATTCCACGCGCGCCAGCTGCCGGTTGGCCAAGGGCCTGACCGGTTCGAACCGATGGCATTGCGGCTGGCACCCGCCGGGCGCGTGGTAAGCCTGCAGTTGCGTCAGGCAGGCGGCACGATCTGGGGCTGCCAGCTGAAGCCGGGCCTGCAATTAGGCCCCGGCGACGCCATTCCGGCGGACGCCATCGAGTGCGTCGAGCATGCGATCAAGGGCGAGGACGACCTGCACCGCGCGCCCTTCCTGCACCTCGGGACCGAGGCCGATTCGACCCGAACCGGCTATGACGGCTTTTTCTGGGTGGGCGCCCTGCACGCGTCCCCGCCCTTGATCCCGCAAGCACCCGCGGGTCAATCCCCGCCCAGATAGGGCGGCGCCAGGCATTAGAGCGCGCCTCAATGCGCCCGGATCGCCTTCACCAGCGCCGCCTTGGTCATCGTCGAACGGCCCTCGATCCCGATCTTCTTGGCCTCCTCGTACAACGCAGCCTTGCTGCGATCCTCGAGCCGGCCGCCGCCCGAATCGAGGCTGCCGTTCGCTGCGGCATTGGCGATGCGCGCCGCCTTCTCCTGCGAGGCACCCTCGCCCCGCAATTTTTCGTACAAGGCGTCGTTCTTGATCTGCGAACCATGGTCCTTGGCCATGCGTCGTCTCCCAGTTGCCAAGGGCTTAACCGGCAAAATGGGTAAACGGTCCTTTTCCCTGTGACAGACCGGAGACAAAGCGGGACGAAGGGCCTATATGGCCGCTCAACCGTTGCCGTTCCCCCCGAGGGCCAATGCTTACCACACACCCGTTCGATGACGACAAGCTGCGCGAAGAGTGCGGCATTTTCGGCGTTTCCAACAGCGAAGGCGCGGCCGCGATGGTCGCGCTGGGGCTGCACGCACTCCAGCACCGCGGCCAGGAGGCCGCCGGCATCACCAGCTGGGATGGGCATCAGTTTCACTCCCACCGGGCGATGGGCCATGTCGCCGGCAATTTCGACCGCGACGACGTGATCCGGGCGCTGCCCGGCCTCGGCGCCTGCGGCCATGTCCGCTACGCGACCACCGGCGGCTCGGCGATCCGCAACGTCCAGCCACTCTATGCCGAGCTGGCCAGCGGTGGCTTCGCGATCGCGCATAACGGCAACATCTCCAACGCGATGCGGCTGCGGCGCGATCTCGTCCGACGCGGCGCGATCTTCCAGTCGACCTCGGATACCGAGGTGATCATCCACCTCGTCGCCACCTCGCAGTATCGCACGCTGATCGACCGCTTCATCGATGCGCTCAAGCAGGTCGAGGGCGCCTATTCGCTGATCGTGATGACGCCCGAGGGCATGATCGCCTGCCGCGATCCGCTGGGCATCCGTCCGTTGGTGATGGGCCGTCAGGGCGAGTCGGTGGTCTTCGCCTCCGAAACCGTCGCGCTCGACGTGTGCGACGCCGAATATGTCCGCGACGTCGAGCCGGGCGAGCTGGTGATCGTCAAGGCCAATGGCGAGATCAGCAGCCACAAGCCGTTCGCGCCCCAGGCCGCCCGCCCCTGCATCTTCGAATATGTCTATTTCTCGCGGCCCGATTCGATCAGTGACAGCCGCTCGGTCTATTCGGTGCGCAAGGCGATCGGCGCGCAGCTGGCGATCGAATCGCCGGTCGAGGCCGACCTGGTCGTGCCGGTGCCCGATTCGGGCGTGCCGGCGGCGATCGGCTATGCCCAGCAATCGGGCATTCCGTTCGAGCTCGGCATCATCCGCTCGCACTATGTCGGCCGCACCTTCATCCAGCCGGGCGACAAGGTCCGCCACCTCGGCGTCAAGCTGAAGCACAACGCCAATCGCGAGCTGATCGCCGGCAAGCGAATCGTGCTGATCGACGATTCGATCGTGCGCGGTACCACCAGCCTCAAGATCGTGCAGATGATGCACGACGCCGGCGCGAAGGAGGTGCACATGCGCATCGCCTCGCCGCCGACGCGCCACAGCTGCTTCTACGGTGTCGACACACCGGAACGCGCCAAGCTGCTGGCGGCCAAGCTGGACGTGGACGGCATGACCGATTTCATCCACGCCGACAGTCTGGCCTTCGTCTCGATCGACGGCCTGTACAAGGCGCTGGGCGAAGCCCGCCGCGCCGATATCCACCCGAAATATTGCGACGCCTGCTTCACCGGCGACTATCCGACGACGCTGACCGACCAGGACGAGCTGGCCCCGCCGCCGGACCAGCTGGCGCTGCTCGCCGAGAAGGTCGGCTGACCCGGTGAGCGACGGTCCGCTGGCGGGACAGACCGCCCTCGTCACCGGCGCGAGCCGCGGGATCGGCGCGGCGACGGCGATCGCGCTGGGCGCAGTCGGTGCCCATGTCGTCCTCACCGCCCGCACTGCGGGCGGGCTTGAGGAAGTGGAGGACGCGATCTTCCAGGCGGGCGGCAGCGCGACCATCGCGCCGCTCGACCTGGCCGACCACGACGCGATCGGCCGCCTCGCCGGCGCGATTGCCGAACGCTGGCCGACGCTCGACATGCTCGTGCTCAATGCCGGCATGCTGGGCACGCTGAGCGCGGTGAATGCGATCGATTTCGCGGAATTCGGCAAGGTGCTGGCCCTCAATGTCAGTGCGCAGGGTGCGATGCTGGCGGCGTTCGATCCGATGCTGCGCCGGGCCCCTGCCGCGCGGGTGCTGGGCATCACCTCCAGCGTCGGCCGCACCCCTCGCGCCTATTGGGGCGTGTACGGTGCCTCCAAGGCGGCGTTCGAAACCCTGCTGCTCAGCTATGGGCAGGAGCTGGAGAATGTCAGCCAGGTCCGGGTCGGCATCGTCGATCCCGGTGCCACCCGCACCAAGATGCGCGCCCGCGCCTTTCCGGGCGAGGACCCGGCAACGGTCAAGGCCCCAGAGGTCGTCGCCGATCGCATCGTCGCGCTGATGACCGGCGGGTTCGAACGCGGCCATTTCGAGCGGGTCGGCTGAACGCCTAATTCTCCTCGTCGTCGCTCTTGGCGACGGGCGGTGGTGTGGCCGGTGCCGCCTTGCCGCAGGCGCAATGCGCCGAAGGCGGCCGGCGTTTCGGCGCCGTCGTCACGAACTCGGCGCGCGTGAGCGTTCCGGACTTGTCGCCATCCGCGCCGTTGAACTTGGCGATCGACTTGACCGCCCATTCCTCGAAGCTCAGCTTCCCGTCGCCATTGACGTCGAGCCTCGCGAACGCCTTGCGGCGGGACTCGAAATACTCGTCCCGACTGACCGCGTCGTTGCGGTCCTTGTCATATCGGTCGAAGCGCTTCTGCTCGCGGGTCTTTGCGTCTGCCTCGGGCGCGGCATCGGGCAGCGGTGTCGCGGCACTGGCGTTGCCGGGCATGGCAGGAAGCACCGCAGCAAGCGGTGTTCGAACCGGCCCGCGCTGGAACAGCAACAATCCTCCGAACGCCAATAACAGCGCCGCGCCGGCGCCCACCGCATATCGCCACATGCAAGCCTCCCCCGAAGCCGTCGGCAAGCTATACCTTCAGGAGCGCGCAGCCAAGCGCTATCGGCCGCTCAGCCGATGCCAGAGCAATCGCGCCACCCGCTTCGGCGCGCCGATCGGCAGCGGCATATCGGCAGGAACGTCGAGATCCATCCGCGCCCGATGGGCCAACGCACCGAGCGCGCGACCGTTTCGGCTCCAGCGCGCGGCGAGTGCCTCGGCAAATCGCGGCTGGGACGCCGCACGCGCGGCGGACGCCTCGTCGCCGTCGCCCAGGTGCCGCGCAAGATCGGCCAGTGCCCAGCCTTCCCCTGCCACCGCCAGGGGATCGCCGGATGCTCCCAGCGCCGCGCCGGCCGCCACGAACAGGCTGCCCCGCCCCGCCGCGAAGCGCGCGAGCGCGAGGCCGTCGAGCGACTCTTCCTCGACCAGCACTTCCCAGCCATGCACGATCGGCACGAGCGACGCGCCGGTGACCCCGCGCGGCAGGACCTCCGCCGCCAGCCCGCGCAACACCGGCTCCGCGGGGGCGGGCGCGGTGTCGAGCTTGGCCAGCGCCTCGCGCCACCAGGCCAACCGCAACTGACCCACCGCCGGCTGGCTGGTGGTCCGCAGCAGCAGCGCGAGCGCGTCGTCCAGCGCCAGCAAGGCCGCCAGCGCAGCGCGGCTAACTGGCGGAGCGTAGGCGAGAATCAGGGCCCGTTCGGGATCGTCGGGAAGCGTGTTTAGCGAAGCGTTCACGCCTTCCCTCTATGGGTTGGCAGGCGATGGGGAAAGAGGCAGCGCGCATCTTCGCCCGAGGGTTTCAGTACGTCACCATGGGCAGATTGTTTATCCGGCGGTTGCAGCGGGGCTTGGGCGCCCGGGCGACGGCACGCGCCGGTCTGCTTCGGCGCCTGCGGCGCGACGTGGCCGGCAACACGCTCGCGATCATGGCCATCGCGCTGATCCCGCTGCTGTTCATCGCAGGCTCTGCCATCGACACCGCGCGGCTCTACATGGTCAAGACCCGGCTGCAGCAGGCGTGCGACGCGGGTGCGCTGGCCGGCCGGCGGTTCATGGTATCGACCAACGCGACGACACTGGACGGCACCGCGACGACCCAGGCCAACGCCTTTTTCGCGAACAATTTCAAGCTGGGCCTGTTCGGCACCAAGGCGGTGAGCTTCACCCCTTCCAAGACCAGCGAGAACCAGGTCGCCGGCACGGCCTCCGCGACCGTGCCGATGACGCTGACCACGATGATGGGCTTTGGCGATCAGGTTCTCAGCGTCACCTGCGAAGCGCGATACGACGTGGCGGATACCGACATCATGTTCGTGCTCGATACCACCGGGTCGATGGCATGCCTCAGCTCGGATATATCTGGCTGCAACCAGCCGGTCGTCACCTACACCCGGCCGGACGGCACCACCGGCTATTATGTGCAGGAAAAATTGGGCTCGAAAATCGCTGGCCTGCGCCAGGCGGTGCTCAACTTCTACGACACGCTGGCCGCAGCGGTCGATCCGGCGACGCACCTCCGCTACGGATTCGTGACCTACACGTCGACGGTGAACGCCGGCTATGCGGTGACCGCCCTCTCGCCCAATTACGTGGTCAACAGCTGGACGTACAACAGCCGTTCGCTCGCCGGCGACGCGAACAACGGCGCCGGCAGTAACGCAACCTATTACGGCAAGAGCCAGAACCAGTGTAACGCCTATTACAACCGTACGCCGGCAAGCGGCTACACGACATCGGGCAGTGCGACGCTCACTTATGGCAGCTGGAGTTCGAACAATGGCGGCACTTGTGTTGTCACCACGCAGCCGCTGAAGCCGGACTGGACATACCATGCGGTCACCTACGACACGAGCCAGTACAAGCTCGGCACCGCCGTGACCGACCCCTCGAAAATCACCGGCGCCACATCGAAATGGCAGGGATGCCTGGAAGAGCGCGACACCACCGCGACGGGCAGCTTCGACTATTCGAACCTGCCGCCGGACCTGAACCCGGATCTGGTGCCGACCAGCGACGCGACGCGCTGGCGGCCGATGTGGCCGGACGTGGTCTATTATCGCGGCGGTTATTCCAGCCTGACCTATTCGGGCAACAGCGCCAACCCTTACGGCGACGGTACCAGCAACTATGCGCTGGACTATTATACGCCTCTCACCGCCTATCAGAACATCGCCTATGGCTGGGTTTCCTGCGGCAAACCCGTGCAGCGGCTGAAGGTGATGACTAGGGCCGATGTAAGCACCTACGTCAACGCAAGCGATTTCGTACCACAGGGCGGCACCTATCACGACACCGGCATGATCTGGGGCACGCGGCTGCTCTCCCCTACCGGGCTGTTCGCTGCCGATACCGCTGCCTGGCCGGGCCGCAACCCGCCGAAGCGCTACATCGTCTTCATGACCGACGGCGACATGGCGCCCAGCATGTGCCTGTACGGCATGTACGGCATCGAGAATTACGACCACCGGGTAACGACCACCGGCTTTCAGTCAGACTGTTCGGACAGCAGCCAGCAGGCCAATCATTACGCCCGCTTCCTCGCCGAATGTGCGGCGGCCAAGGCCCGCAACCTCTCGGTCTTCGTCGTCGGTTTCGGCCAGACGCTGACGAGCCAGCTGACGAGTTGCGCGTCGCCGGGCCAGGCCTTCTACGCTGCCGACAACACCTCTCTGAACGCCGCCTTCCAGACGATCGCCAAGCGCGTGGCGATGTTGCGACTGACGAAATGATCCGGCGGTTCCTCTCCGACCGTCGCGGCGCGACGCTGATCGAATTCGCGATCCTGCTGCCGGTGCTGATGGCGCTGGTGATGGGGCTGATGGACACCGCCTACCAGGCCTATATCCAGGCCACCCTCGAAGGTGCGGTGCAGAAGGCCGGCCGCGACTCGACGATCGAGGCGGCGGACACCAGCACCATCGACACGCGCGTGGTCACCGCGGTCAAGCGCGTCGCCGGCAACGCGACGGTGATCCCCAGCCGGCTCAGCTATTCGAGCTTCGGCGTGATCAAGCCCGAGAGCTTCACCGATACCAACGCCAACGGCCAGTACGATGCGGGCGAGTGCTTCACCGACATCAACGGCAATGGCCAATGGGATTCTGATCCGGGCATCGCCGGCCAGGGCAATGCCAGCGACGTGACCGTCTACAAGGTCACGGTCAGCTATGTGCGGCTGTTCCCGGTCGCCGGGCTGATCGGCTGGAGCAACCAGGTGACGCTCAGCGCGTCCACGCGGTTCAAGAACCAGCCCTACAGCACCCAGTCGATCCCCACCCAGCAGGTGCTTTGCAAATGAGGCCGCCTGCGTGGTCGCGTCGGCTTGCCGCCGATCGCTCGGGCGCGTCGCTGATCGAATTCGCGATCGGCCTGCCGCTGCTGCTCACCGGTGGATTATGGGCGGCGGAGCTGACCAACTTTGCCCTCACCAACCAGCGGCTCAGCCAGGTCGCGCTGGCGCTGGCGGATAATTCCAGCCGGGTCGGGCTGTTCAACGGCACCGGCACCACCCAGCTGCGCGAGGTGGACCTCAACGACGTGCTGCTCGCTGCCAAGCAGCAGGGCACGCCGTTCAACCTCACCGCCAACGGCCGCATCACGCTGTCGAGCCTGGAGAATAGCGGCGGCACGCAGCGCATCCATTGGCAGCGATGCCTCGGCGCCAAATCGGGCGTAGACTACGACTCGCACTATGGCAGGACGCTGAAGGCCGACGGCGTGACTTATGATCCCGCCGCGGGCGTGAATACCGCCAGCTCGGGCGACAACAGCGCCAGCAATCCCGGCACGCTCTCGCCGAACGGCATGGGAGAGACCGGCGCGCAGGTGAATGCCCCACCCGATTCGGGGGTGATGTTCGTCGAGATCAACTATCTCTACACGCCGATCGTCGGCAACGGCTGGTTCGCCAGCACCAAGGTGCTGCGCTACGTCGCCTCGTTCGTGGTTCGCGACAATCGCGACTACACCCAGGTTTACAATCCCGCACCGGCGACCACCCGCTCGACTTGCGACGTCTATGCCGCGTGACGAAAAAGGCCCGCCCGACGGATGTCGGACGGGCCTGATTTTCGCCTATGCTGACAGGATCAGCGATAGGTTACCTTCTTCACGACCGCGACAGCCTTGTCCGCCGTCACCATCGCGAGCTTCTCGAGGTTCGCGGCATAGGGCAGCGGCACGTCCTCGTTGGTCACGCGCAGCACCGGCGCGTCGAGGTCGTCAAAGCCTTCTTCCATCACGAACGCGGCGACTTCCGACGCGATCGAGCAGGTCGGCCAGCCTTCCTCGACCACCACGATCCGGTTGGTCTTCTTCAGGCTTTCCAGCACGGTCTGCTTGTCGAGCGGGCGCAACGTGCGCAGGTCGATCACCTCGGCGTCGATGCCCTCGGCCGCCAGCTTGTCGGCGGCTTCGAGGGCCACGCCCACGCCGATCGAGTAGCTCACCAGCGTGACGTCCTTGCCCTCGCGCATGACGCGGGCCTTGCCGATCGGCAGGACATAGTCGTCGAGCTTCGGCACGTCGAAGCTGCGGCCGTACATCAGCTCGTTCTCGAGGAACACGACCGGGTCCTGGCTCCGGATCGCCGCCTTGAGCAGGCCCTTGGCATCGGCGGCGTCATACGGCGCGATCACGATCAGGCCGGGGACGCTGGCGTACCAAGGGGCATAGTTCTGGCTGTGCTGCGCGCCGACACGGCTCGCCGAGCCGTTGGGACCACGGAACACGATCGGGCAGCGCATCTGGCCACCGGACATGTAGTTGGTCTTGGCCGCCGAGTTGATGATGTGGTCGATCGCCTGCATGGCGAAGTTGAACGTCATGAACTCGATGATCGGCTTCAGGCCGCCCATCGCAGCGCCCGTGCCGACGCCGGCAAAGCCATATTCGGTGATCGGCGTGTCGATGACGCGCTTGGGGCCGAATTCGTCGAGCAGGCCCTGGGTGACCTTGTAGGCGCCCTGATACTCGGCGACTTCCTCGCCCATCACGAAGATGCGCGGATCGGCGCGCATTTCCTCGGCCATCGCGTCGCGCAGCGCTTCGCGGACCGTGGTTTTCACCATCTCGGTACCTTCGGGCACCGCAGGATCGGCCGGACGGGTCTTCTCGACCGCGGCGGTCAACTGGGCGGTGCCGGTTTCCGGGGCCTTCTCGGCCGGCGCAGGGGCCGGCTCGCTGGCGGGGGCCGGCGCGGCGGCGGCGGTCGAGGCGTCCTCGCCTTCGCCCGCGATCAGCGCGATCACGGTGCCGACCTTCACGTTATCCGTGCCTTCGGTCACCAGGATCTTGGCGATCGTGCCTTCGTCGACGGCTTCGAATTCCATCGTCGCCTTGTCGGTCTCGATCTCGGCGAGGATGTCGCCGGACTTCACGACATCGCCTTCCTTGACGAGCCATTTGGCGAGCGTGCCCTCTTCCATGGTCGGCGAGAGCGCCGGCATCTTGAGTTCGATCGCCATCTCAGTAGGTCTCCACCAGTACGTCGGTATAGAGTTCGGCCGGATCGGGCTCCGGCGTCTGTTCGGCGAAGTCCGCCGATTCGTTCACGATCTTGCGGATCTCGGCCTCGAGCGGCTTGAGCTGCTCTTCGGTCACGCCCATCGTCTCGAGCTCGCGCTTGACCGCCTCGATCGGGTCCGACTTGTCGCGGACCGACTGGACTTCCTCGCGGCTGCGATACTTGGCCGGATCGGACATCGAGTGACCGCGATAGCGATAGGTCTTCATCTCGAGGATGATCGGGCCCTTGCCGGCGCGGACCCAGGCGAGTGCTTCTTCCGCCGCGCCGCGGCAGGCGAGCACGTCCATGCCGTCCACCTGGATGCCGGGGATGCGGAAGCTCTCGCCGCGCTTGTACAGCTGGTCTTCTGCCGAGGAGCGGTTGACGCTGGTGCCCATGGCGTACTGGTTGTTCTCGATGACGTAGATGATCGGGAGCTTCCACAGCTCGGCCATGTTGAACGATTCGTACACCTGGCCCTGGTTCGCGGCGCCGTCGCCGAAATAGGCCATGGCGACGCCGCCATCCTCGTTATACTTGTGCGCGAAGGCGAGGCCCGTGCCGAGCGAGACCTGGGCGCCGACGATGCCGTGGCCGCCGTAGAACTTCTTCTCGGTCGAGAACATGTGCATCGAGCCGCCCTTGCCGCGCGAGATACCCGCGCCGCGGCCGGTCAGTTCGGCCATGATCACCTTGGGGTCGATACCGTAGGCGAGCATGTGGCCATGGTCGCGATAGCCGGTGATCACCGAGTCCTTCTCGCCGTCCAGCGCCGACTGCAGGCCCACCGCAACGGCTTCCTGGCCGATGTAGAGGTGGCAGAAGCCGCCGATGAAGCCGAGACCATAGAGCTGGCCCGCCTTCTCTTCGAAACGGCGGATCAGCAGCATCTGGCGATAGAATTCGAGCAGCTGTTCCTTCGAGGCCTTGAACCGTTCCGGTTCGCTGGGCCGCTCGCGATTCGGTACGGCGGGTGGGGTCGGTGCGTTGCGTGCCGGTGCTTTGGCCACGATCAGATATTCCTCATCCGGGGAGGGGAAAGGCGGTGGCCTATACGCGCGTTTTCGCAAGGCTTGCAACCAACGCGCGGGTCGGACCACGTTCATCCGCCCTAAGACGCTCCGCCGTAGCTGGCAACTGCCCCTACGGCATCACTTCTTGTCGAGCGGGATGATCACTTCGTCGGGGCGGACGACGTTGAGCTGCTTGCGGGCAAGCTCGTCGACCATGTCGGGATCGGCGCCGTGCTTCGGATCGAGCAGATCGACTCGATTCTTCAGTTCGGC
>JAIYAA010000336.1 GCA_027489295.1 Sphingomonadales bacterium
ACGCATTTCGACGAAAAAAGTTCTCAGGAGATCCTCATGGCCAGCGCGCCGCAGCAGTCGCTTCCCTTGTTCTACAATCAGCTCGAGCCGCTTTCGAGCCAGGTCCATGCCGATTTCCGCACGCGTTCGACCGACCGCGCAGCCTTCCTCGCCAACCAGCATGCCGTGCCGGTGACGGTCGAGGAATTCCCGCTGGTGCAGCGCTTCATGCCGATCGTGTTCTCGGTCGGTGACGATCCCGTGCCGCTGGCGCTGATGGGCCTCAACGAGGGCGTGAACACCTTCTTCGACGCCGAGGGCAAGCTCGTCGATCCGAACTTCTACGTGCCGGCCTATATCCGCCGCTATCCGTTCCTGCTGGCGCGCCTGCGCCCGGACAGCGACGAGCTGTCGCTCTGCTTCGATCCGACCTCGGATGTGGTCGGCAATTTCGAGGAAGGCGAGAAGCTGTTCGACGGCACCGAGCCGAGCGAAGTCACCAAGAACATCCTGCAGTTCAACGAGCAGTTCGAGACGGCCGGTGCCCGCACCAGCCAGTTCATGCGCGAGCTGAAGGAAATGAACCTGCTGATCGACGGTGAAGTCTCGATCCAGCCGGACGGCGCCGCGCAGCCCTTCATCTATCGCGGCTTCATGATGGTCGACGAGAACAAGCTGAACGAGATGCGCGGCGACCAGCTGCGCAAGATCGTCCAGAACGGCATGCTGCCGCTGATCTACGCCCACCTCTTCTCGCTGGCGCAGATGCGCGAGCTGTTCGCCCGCCAGATGCGCGCTGGCTGGCAGCCCGACGTCCAGCTGGTCGGCTGATCCACACTACGACCCTGCGGGGGGCGGCCGGTCCGCTCCCCGCCCCTAGGCCGCAGGTCCCGCGCCGCGTTTCCGCAGGCTGAAAACCGCGCCACCGTTCAGTCGACGATTATGTGCGACGAGTTGCCTTGAACTCGGTCGACACGTGTCTATATTTCTAAGGTACGGCTCGTGTCCCCCCTTTCGCGATGCCGTGCGACGCGCCTTCGGGCGTGTCTCCTCCCTGAACCTTGGCCACCTCGTGGGTATCCCGCGAGGTGGTTTTTTATGTGCGGTTCACTCGGCGGCCAGCGCGCCCGGCAGGGCCTCGTCCGCCACGGCGTCGATGATCGCGCGGAGCAGCGTGACGATCGCGGGCGCGCCGGCGCCCAGCGCGTCGAGCGCCGCATCCAGATAGAGCGATCGGTCGAACTCCAGCTGCAGCGCATGGACGCCGCGTCTGGGATCGCCGTGCCGCTCGAGGACGTGCCCGCCAGCATAGGGGGTGTTCGCCGCGCAGGCGATGCCGTGCCGCCGCGCTACCGCCTCGACGCGCGCGCCGAACCGCGCGCTCGCCGAACGGCCGAAGCGATCGCCGATCACCAGCCGCGGCGCCGACGCCGGCGCGCCCAGCGGCGGCATCGAATGCACGTCGAGCAGCACCGCCACACCGAACCGCGCCCGCGCCGCCGCCAGCGCTTCGCTCAGCGCCAGATGATAGGGCCGGTGGTCGGCATGGATCCGCGCGGTGATATCCTCGGCCGTGAACCGCCCGCGCCACAGCTGGCCGAGCGTGCCCACCCGCCGCGGCACCAGCCCCAGGCCGCTGCGCACCTTGGTGGAGAGCGGCCGGCCGAGCAGTTGCGCACCCTCGTCGATCTGGGGGTCCCGGTCATGTTCGGCACGGTTCAGGTCGATCCAGGCGCGGGCACGGGTGGCGACGAACAGCGTCTCGTCGCGCTGCGCCTGCAATGCCAGCGAATCGACGTGGCGGTCCTCCAGCGCGCGCAGCGCCGCGGGCGGCACGCGCAGGGCCTCGATCAGCGCCGGTGGATAGTCGCGGCCGCCATGCGGGGCCGAGAGCACCACCGGGCTTTCCGGGGGTATCGGCCCGTATCGGTCGAAGCTGTAGGCACGAGTCACGCGTGTAAGACTAGGCGGTGGCACCGCTGCGGGCAACGCAGCGGCGTCGCCGCGCTGGAAAATGTTAAGGGCTTCGCCCATAAGGAACAGGCGGTTCGTATCGAGTGGGGTGAAGATGATCCGGATTCTGCTGGCCGAGGATGACCGCGTGATGCGCGAATACCTCACCCGCGCACTGGAACGATCGGGCTATGCGGTCAGCGCGGTCGATCGCGGGACGGCCGCGCTGCCGTTGCTGGAGGCCGAGCGATTCGACCTGCTGCTCACCGATATCGTGATGCCCGAAATGGACGGCATCGAGCTCGCCCAGCGCGCGGCCGAGATGGCGCCGGACATGCGGGTGATGTTCATCACCGGCTTCGCGGCGGTGACGCTGCGCGCCGGCAAGCAGGTGCCGCAGGCGCGCGTGCTCTCCAAGCCGTTTCACCTGCGCGATCTGGTGCTGGAGGTCGATCGGATGTTCGAATCCGAAAATGTGGGGCAAAATTGAAATTTGCGCTTGCGCGGGGTGCGGGGCCCCGCTAGAGGCGCGCTTCCCGAGTTTCGGGCGCGTAGCTCAGTGGTAGAGCACTGTGTTGACATCGCAGGGGTCGCAAGTTCAATCCTTGCCGCGCCCACCATATAAAAGCCCGCCAGCGACCATCGCTCGGCGGGCTTTTTGCATTTGGTTCCGTCCCACCGCGCGCCGTTAAAAAATTTTTAGGTGGCGGGTGTGGGTGCTGGTGAACGGCGTCGTCTAACAAATGCACATTTTTATCGTGAACTAGTATGCAAATCGATGGAACGTTTGGTCGCATCGACGGTGCGACTTGCTACCGCTCCGAAAGAAAAGCGTACATACTGGCGATACGATGTCGCAACGATGACAGGGAACCAGCGATTGTCGCCACAGACTAGCAGCGGACGCCTTCGCGTTCTCACCTTCCTCCACAGCTTCCATCCCGGCGGCGTGGAGCGGGTTGCACTGCGGCTTGTGCGGCATTGGCGGGCGACGGGCGTGGATGCACCGCTCTTTCTCGGCCGTGCCGACGGCGCGATGCACGACGAATTCGGTGACATCGACTATCTGATGCCTCGCCAGCCGCGCCGAAGCCAGGCCGGCTGGGAAACGCTGTGGATGATCCTCACGCTGCCGGCGGTCATTCGCCGGCTGCGTCCCGACGTGCTGTTCGTGGCGGGCTCGACGTACACGATCGTCGCCTTCGCGATGCGGCTGGTGCTGGGGCGCCGCTGCCCCCCCATCGTCGTCAAGGTGAGCAACGATCTCGCCCGGCGCGACCTCAACCCCATCGGGCGCTTCTTCTGGCGGGCATGGCTCCGGATCCAGGCGCGGTGCGCGCACACCTGGGTGGTGATGGACGAATCGATGACGCCCGAGCTGCCGCCGGTGATGGCGGCGCGCGGACGCGTGGTCCACGATCCGGCGATCTGCACGACGCAGCTCGTGCCGGTGCGCGCGCCGCGCCCGGCGGGGCCGCGGCGCTTCGTCGCGATCGGCCGGATGGTCGGGCAGAAGCATTTCGCGCTGATGCTGCGCGCCTTCGCCAAGGCGGTGCAACCGGGCGAGACTCTGACGGTCTTCGGCGACGGGCCCGAGCGCGCTGCGCTGGAGGCGCTCGCCGCGTCGCTCGGCATCGCCGATCGTGTGCAGTTTGCCGGCCATGTCGCCGATGCACCGGCCAGGCTCGTCGATTATGACGTCCTGCTGATGTCGTCGCGCTACGAGGGCGTGCCGGCGGTAGTGATCGAGGCGCTGGCCGCCGGGCTGGCGGTGGTCTCCACCGATTGCGGCGCCGGCCTGCGTAGTCTGCTGGGCCAGGGCCGGTTCGGTACGATCGTCCCGCAGGACGAGGCGCAGCTCGCCGCCGCGATTCGCGCCGCCCCCATCGCCGCGCCGGATCGGCCGGCGCTGCTCACCTCGCTGCGACGCTTCACCATCGAGCGTTCGGCACAGGACTATCTCGCGCTGTTCGCCGAGGCGGCGGCAGCCCGCACCACCCTCCAGCCGATCCGGCTGGACCAAGAGGCTCACGCATGATTTCTCCCGTTACCGCGGTGCGCACCGCCTATGCCTCGCTGTCGTCGACGACGCGCGAACGGCTGCTGGCGGTCATCGGTCTCGCATTTTCCGCGGCGATCCTGGTGGCGGTGTTCTACCAGCTCGACGGGCTCGATTTCACCGTCCTTACCCAGACGCCGACCAGCCCGCTGTTCTGGCTGTGCTTCGCGGCCACCTACGCGCTGGCCCCGTTCATGGACTGGCTGATCCTGCGCCGTATCTGGGGCATCGGCGCCGCGGCCTTCCCCGCACTGCTGCGCAAGCAGGCCGCGAACGAGGTCGTGCTCGGCTATTCGGGCGATGCGCAGCTTTATGTCTGGGCGCGCCGCACGCTGGGGGCAGGGGGGCGGCCGTTCGAGACGCTGCGGGACGTGGCGGTCACCTCGGCGTTGGCAGGCAATCTCGTGACGCTGGGCATGCTGGTGCTGCACGCGCCACTGGTTCACGGCCTCGCCAGGGGCGCGCTGTTCAACACGCTGCTGATCTCGACCGCGACGATCGTGCTCTCGTCGCTTGCGATCTTCTTCTTCCGCCGCATGGTGTTCGCGTTGCCGCCGCGCCAGCTGGCGATCACGCTCGGCATCCATGTCGCGCGCATCCTGATCAACCTGTTTCTCACCGCGCTGCTGTGGAAGCTGCTGCTGCCGGCGGTGCCGGTGGCGGCGCTGATCCTGGTGTCGACGCTGAAGATGATGCTGTCGCGCCTGCCGTTCGTGCCGGCGCGCGAGGCGCTGCTGGCGCCGCTGATCGTGACGCTGCTGGGCGATTCGGCGGGTCTCGCCGGCGCAGTGCTGTTCGTGGCGACGCTGATGCTGGCTACCCATGTGATCGTGGGCGGTGCCTCGGCGCTGGCGGATGTGGTGGCGCGGCCCAAGACCCGCCTCGCCTGAGCCGCCTTCCGCAAAAATGACGCTGGCGTCGATGCAGGGCGGTGGCCGCGCATCGGCCCGCAGGCTTCGGCGGCGGGGATAGGCAAGATAGCGGCGAATCCTCGGTGGCCCGCTAGCGATCATCCCGCTGTACATCGCCACGGCGGCGACCCCGACATGCTAATCACCCGCGCCAGCGTGACCGTTCGGCTGACCGCGACGACGCTGGTCGCGCGACTGGTCAGCGGAGGGCGCCGAGGCCCGGCAGGCTCCCTTCGGCAATCGTCATGCTGCGCCCGCCGATCCAGGCCTGGCCGCCGGCGTCATACTCCACGAAGATGCGGCCGCGGCGATCGAGCCGGGTGCCCTGCGCGGCGACATAGCCGTCGGTCACGCGGCCGCTTTCATACAGCCACTGTGCCGCCGAGGCGTTGAAGCTGCCGGTCACCGGATCCTCGATGATTCCGCCGAACGCATCGGTGAACAGCGTTCGGATTTCCCATGCGACGGGGGCACCGGCGGGATGGGCGCCGACCAGTCCGATCTCCAGGCGACCATCCCAGTGGCGCACCGGCTCCACCGCCAGCACCGCCTCGGCCGACTCCAGCAGCACGGCGATCCAGCCGGGGCCGTTATCCGCCCAGGCCGCGTCGACGATCGCGGCCGGATCGATCCGCAGCGCCCGTGCGAGCGTCGCCCGCGTTTCGGCGTCGACCGGCCCGCCGTGCAGCAGCGGCGGTGCGGCGAAGGCCAGGCGATCGTCGTCGCGGCGGATCGGGATCAGCCCCGCGCCGCATTGCTGAACGATCTGCGCGCCGGCCGGCACCCCGCCCGCCTCCAGCCAGGCGTGACAGGCGCCGAGCGTGGGATGGCCGGCAAACGGCAGTTCGCGATCAAGCGTGAAGATGCGCGCGTGATAGTCGGCGCCGGGCATGCTCGGCGGCAGCAGGAACACC
>JAIYAA010000096.1 GCA_027489295.1 Sphingomonadales bacterium
CGCGACAGGACTAGTCGGGTCAGATGCGCAGCGCCTCGACGGCGATGGCGGGCAGGGCGCCGAGCGCCGGCCGCGCATACCAATATCCCTGCTGGTAGCGCACGCCGAGCGCGCGCAGCGTGGCGGCTTCGGCGGCGGTTTCGATGCCCTCCGCGATCAGCAGCGTGTCGAGCTCGGCGCACAGGCCCGCGACCGCGCGCACGATCGCCTGGCGGCGCGGGTCGCCGTCGATGCCGCGGACCAGTTCCATGTCGAGCTTTACCTCGTCCGGCGCGAAGCGGGCGAAGCGGTCGAGGCCGGAATGGCCGGCACCGAAATCGTCGATCGCGATCTTGAAGCCGATCTGCTTGTACGATTCGATGATCGTCGCGACATGGTCGGGCGAGGCCATCTGCTCGTTCTCGGTGAATTCGAAGATCAGCCGATCAAGCGGCAGGCCGGCGCGGCGTGCGGTCTGCAGCGTCAGCTGGATGCAGGCGACCGGCGAATAGACGGCGTTGGGCAGGAAGTTGATCGAAAGACAGGCGTCCGTTTCCATCAGCCCGGCGGCCATCACGCTCTCGATCGCCTTGACGCGGCAGGCCTGATCGAAGGCATAACGGTTCTGGTCGTTGACCTGCGACAGCACGCCCAGCGCGCCCGATCCGTCTGCGCCGCGGACCAGCGCCTCATAGGCGAAAGGCGTTCCCGTCGCCGTATCGACGATCGGCTGGAAGGCCATGTCGAACGGAATGTCGAAATCGGCGCCGTCGCGGCAACCGGTGCAAATCTTCCGCATCTCCATGTATCCGCTGCTATTCTGATTTCGATAACATTTGGCAAACGTTGGCCAAGCCTCTGTAATGTGACCGCATTGCTAATCGTGCCCTGCGCTGGCGTCGCGTAGCAATTCACCCACCAAAGGATTGGGGAAGCGCCGGTCCAGCGTTACGGCATAGAAGCTCTCACGCACCTGGGGCAGCTGCGCCAGTTCGATCAGCGAGCCCGCCGCCAGCTCGTCGCGCACCACGATCGGCGGCAGCACGGCGAGGCCCACGCCGTCCCGTGCAAGCAGACGCATCATCGCCATGTCGTCCACCTCCGCGGCGATCTGGGGGCGGACGCCCAGCGTCGCGGCAAGTGCGTCGAACGCGGCGCGCACGCTGCTCTCGAGCGTGGGCAGAACCACCGGCTGGGTCGTGAGCAGCGCTGCCAGGCTGGTGTCCCCGGACAGGCCGGGTCGTCCGATCAGGCTGACGCGCTGCTCGGCGATCTTGTGGGAAAGGTAGGGCGTCATCGCGTCGCGGGCCGGCGGGCGGTTGGCCAGCACCACGTCGAGCTGGAGGCTCGCCAGTGCCTGCATCAGTTCCGCCGCGCTGCCCGAACGCAGCACCAGCTCCACGTCCGGCCGGTGGAGCAACGGCTGGACGAAGCCGATCTGGAAGTTGCGCGACAGGGTCGCGAGTGCGCCGATCCGCACCGCCTGCCGGGCGCGGCCGGTTTCGCGCAGCACGTCGAGCAGTTCGTCGCCGGTCGCGAAGATCGCATCGGCATGGTCGAGCGCGATCCGGCCCGCTTCGGTGAGCACCAGCCGGCGCCCCTCGCGCTCGAACAGCGCATGGCCCAGCCGCTCCTCCAGTTTGCGGATCTGAGTGGAGAGCGCGGATTGCGAAACGGCCATCCGCTCGGCTGTGCGGGTGAGGTTCCCGTCATGCGCCACGGCCCAGAAATAGCGGAGATGGTTGTAGTTCAGCTCGCGCATCATGTTCTCTAAAAGCGAACGATATTCGCCATACAATGAATTTTATAGGATCATTCCGCAAGCCTAACGCTCGCTCCACGAGAAAACAGGAGATCGGGTGTGAGCATGTGGTGGTTGGCGAATGCCGGACCGGCGCTCCTCGCCGCGGCAGCGCTCGCGGCAGGTGGCGGGCGGCAGTTCCGGCCGGGGTGGACGCTGCGGGTGGTGCCGCTGGCGGCGATCGCGGCGCTTGCCGTGGCGGGTGCGCTCGCCGGCTGGGTACTGGGAAGCGGCCCGCGCACCCTGGCATTGCCCGGCGCCGAGGCGCTGGTCGCGACGCGGCTGGACGTGGTGAGCGTGACGATGCTGCTGCTCGTCAGCTTCGTCGGCTGGGTGGTGGTGCGGTTCGCGGCGACCTATCTCGACGGCGAGGCGCGGCAGGGTAGGTTCATGGCCTGGCTGGCGGTAACGCTCGCGGGCGTGATGCTGCTGGTCAGCGCCGGCACGCTGCCGCAACTGGTCTTCGCCTGGATCGCGACCGGCCAGGGGCTGCGCCGGCTGCTGCTCTTCTATCCCGAGCGCGCCGCCGCGCGTCGCGCCGCCCGCAAGAAGGCGCTGAGCACCGGCCTTGCCGATGTGCTGCTGATCGGATCGTCGCTGCTGCTATGGCGCGCGACCGACACCACCGACATTGCCCAGCTCCTCGCCGCCGCCCGCGCGGGCACCGCGCCGGAGGCAATGGCGGTCGCCGCCTGGGGCATTGCGATCGCGGCGATGCTCAAATCCGCGCAGTTTCCGTTGCACGGCTGGCTGACCGAGGTGATGGAGGCGCCCACGCCCGTTTCCGCGCTGCTCCATGCCGGGGTGATCAATGCCGGCGGCTTCCTGCTGATCCGGCTGGCGGACGTGATGCTTGCCTCGCCCGCGGCGCTGGCGCTGCTGGCAGTGATCGGCGGCTTCACTGCTCTGTTCGGTAGCCTGGTGCTGCCGACACAGCCGGCGATCAAGACCCAGCTCGCCTGGTCCACCGTCGCGCAGATGGGCTTCATGGTGATGCAGTGCGGGCTCGGGCTGTTCTATCTGGCGCTGCTGCATATCGTCGCCCACTCGCTCTACAAGGCGCATGCCTTCCTCTCCTCGGGCGGCGCGGTCGAGCGGATCGCGGCCGCTCGCCGGCTGGGGCCGGTGGCGAAGCCGGACGGCGTGGCCGTCGCGCTGGCGATGCTGGGCGCGGCGATCCTCTACGGCGCGCTCGCAATCGGGTTCGGGGCGTGGGCCAAGCCGCCCCAGGCGGTGGCGCTCGGCGCGATCCTGGTGTTCGGCGTCGCCTATCTGATCGTGCAGGGGATGAGCCCGGCCGCCCCGCGCCCGCTGCTCCAGCGCACGCTCGGCTTCGCCATCCTTGCGACGAGCGCCTATTTCCTGCTGCATAGCGCTGCCGAGCGACTGACCGCCGGCACGCTGCCCGCGGTGCCCGCGCCGGGCCCGTTCCAATGGGTGCTGCTCGCGGTTGCGCTGCTCGCCTTTGGCGGGATTGCGGTGGCGCAGGCGATGCTGCCGCTGTGGTGCGACCATCCCGCCGCCCAGCGGCTGCGCACCCACCTCAGCCACGGTTTCTATGTCAACGCGCTGCTCGATCGGGTGATCGGCGGCCGGGTCCTCGGAAAGGCTTGATCCCATGTATCGCAGTGCCGACCCGCAATCCCACGGTCTGCAGCCCAGCTATGTCGGGCTGCTCCTCGATGCCGCCGAGCAGGCCGCGCGCGGTATCCCGCCGCTCTGGCCGCTGGCGACCAGCGTCGCGGTGAACCCCTTTCTCGGCCATAGCGGCCGCAGCCTTGCCCAGGCATCGGCCTGGCTGGCGCGCAGCGGCGGCGCCAGGGCGACGATGCCGCGCAGCTGGTATCGCGCGCGGATCGCCGAAAGCGCGATCTACGAAACCGATCTGCACGCCGCCTGGGCAGCAACCCCCGCCGCCGAGCGGCCGGTCCGGTTCGAGACGTTCCTGAGGATGATCGGCGAGGACGATGCCCCGCCCTCCGTCCTCCCGACGATCGCGGAGCTGGCGGCGGTGGTCGGCGGCGTCGACTGGCCGTCGGTGGTCGCGGACCAGATCGGCGGCTGGGCGGGCAGCTATTTCGATGCCGGCCAGGCGCTCTGGGCCGCGCCGCAGCAGGGCGGCGCCTTTGCCAGCTGGCGGCAGCAGGCGGTCCTCGATCGCACGCCGGAGATCTTCGGCCTCGCCGGCTTCCGCGCCTTCATCGCCGATGCGCCCGAGACGGCGAGCGACACCATCGCGGTAAGCGCGGCGCGGCTGGGGCTGAAGGCGGATGCGGCGGCGCGCTATTTCGAGCGGTTGCTGATGGGCCTGGGGGGCTGGGCGCAGTTCGCCCGTTATCGCCGTTTCCAGGCGGAGCTGTCGAGCGGTGTCGACGATACGCTGGTCGAGCTGCTGGCGGTGCGGCTGCTGTGGGACGCGGCGCTGTGGGAACTGGGCGGCGCGAGCCTGCGCCGGCGCTGGGCGATGGCGGGGCAGGGCCATGCCACCACCGCCCGGCCAGACGAGGACGCGTGCATCGACGCAATCCTCCAGCACGCCGCCGAGATCGCCGAGCAGCGCCGGCTGGCCGACCGCCTGCACGCACCGGTCGCACCGGCCGCCGAGGTCGCGCCGCTCGCGCACATGGCCTTTTGCATCGATGTCCGTTCAGAGCCGATCCGTGCCGCGATCGAGCAGGCGGCGCCTGGCATTCGCACCAAGGGCTTTGCCGGCTTCTTCGGCATCGGCACCGCGCATCGGCCGCATGCCGGGTGTGACGGCGAGGCGCGGCTGCCGGTGCTGTTGCGGCCCGGCCTGACGAGCGACGATGGTGGCGATCCGCATCTCGAGGCCCTCGACCATGCCAATGTCCGCGGCGACCGCGCCTGGGGTCGGTTCAAACAGGCGGCGGTCTCGTCCTTCGCCTTCGTGGAATCGGCCGGGTTCGTCTATGCCGCCAAGCTGCTCAAGGGCACGCTGGGGATCGCCGCGACCAAGCAGGCCAAGGGCAAGCCGCGCTTCCATCCGCCCCTGCCGCACAAGGACGCCGTCGACGCGGCGGAGCGGATCCTGCGCGGCATGTCGCTGACCAGTGACTTCGCGCCGCTGCTGATCCTGGTGGGGCATGGCGCGGGGGTGACCAACAATCTTCATGCCAGCGCGCTCCAGTGTGGGGCGTGCGGCGGCCATGCCGGCGACGTCAATGCGCGGCTGCTCGCCGGGTTGCTCAACGATCCGGTCGTCCGCAAGGGGCTGGCGGGGCGGGGGATTCATCTGCCGGCCGAGACGGTGGCGATCGGCGGCCTGCACGACACGACCAGCGACCGGATCCACCTGTTCACCGACGATGCGCCGGTGCCGGCCGAACGGTTGGCGCCGGTAGAGCAGGCGCTCGCTCGCGCTTCGGTCGAGGCGGCGATTGTCCGGGCGGCGCGGCTGCCGCGCGCCGAGGGCGCGAGGCAGATCGAGTCCCGCGGCCGCGACTGGGCCGAAGTCCGGCCCGAATGGGGGCTCGCCGGGTGCAGCGCGTTCATCGCCGCCCCGCGGGCCCGCACCGCCGGCCGGTCGCTGGGCGGGCGGGCGTTCCTGCACGACTATGACTGGCGTGCCGATGCCGACCTGTCGGTGCTGGAACTGATCCTCACCGCGCCGGTGGTGGTCGCAAGCTGGATCAGCCTGCAATATTACGGCTCCAGCGTTGCGCCGGCAGTGTTCGGGGCGGGCAACAAGCTGCTGCACAATGCGGTCGGCGGGATCGGCGTGCTCGAAGGCAATGGCGGCCTGCTGCGCGGCGGCCTGCCCTGGCAATCGGTGCATGACGGATCGCGGCTGGTCCACGATCCGCTGCGGCTCACCGTCGTCGTCGAGGCGCCGACCGACGCGATCGAAGCGATCCTGGCGCGGCACGATGCGGTCCGCGCGCTGTTCGACAACCATTGGTTGCATTTGCTCGCGATCGACGCGGGCGGGCGCATCGCCCGGCGCTATGCCGGCGGGCTCCAATGGCGGCCCTTTGCGGAAGAGGAGGGCTTCGCATGAGGGTCGAAGCCGGGCTCCCCCCGCGCACCTTGCCCGAGCCGGAGGTGGAGATCGCGGCGATCGAGCGTCGCATCGCCTGGGTGCTGGCGCATCCGGGCACCAGCCCGTGGCTCCGCGCCGCGCTGGAAGCGGCGCTGACGCAAGATCCGGTGGCGGTCGCCAACGACGTGGAGATGATGCGCCACCTGCTGCTGCCGCGCAGTACAGCCCATGCCATCCTCGTGGCGGCGACTGCCCGCTGAGGGAAAGGCCGTAGGCGAAGACGTAACAATTGTGCTTTAGTATACCATCGCTATGGATTTGAAGACGACGCCCGGCTTCGAGCAGCAGGTGAGCCTGCGCCAGCTCCGGTACCTGGTGGCGCTGGGCGGGGAGGCGAGCTTCACCCGCGCTGCGGCGCAATGCGGCGTAAGCCAGCCGTCGCTGTCGCAGGCGATCCGCCAGCTGGAGGAGGCGCTGGGCGCGCCGTTGGTGGAGCGCGGCGCCCGTGCCTTCCTCACCCCGCTCGGTCGCGAAGTCGCGGAGCGGGCGCGGCGCATCCTGCTGGAGGTGCGCGATCTGCGCGAACTGGCCGGCGCAGGCGATACGGGGCTGCTCGGCACCATCCGGCTGGGGGTGACGCCCACGGTGGGCGCCTATCTGCTGCCGCGGCTGGTCGCGCGGCTGCACCAGCAATTTCACGAGCTGCGCGTCCATGTCCGCGAGAACCCGCCGGCGCAGTTGGTGGAAGGGCTGGCGGCAGGCGCATTCGATGTGATCCTTGTGCAACTGCCGATCGCGGCGCCGGGCGCGCATGTCGAACGTCTGTTCCGCGAGCCGCTCCACCTCGCCATGGCCGCGGACCATCCGCTCGCCGCGCGCGCGACGATCGGCCACGAGGATCTGGCGGGCCAGGACCTGCTGACCCTGCAGCGCGGCTACCGTCTGGCGGAACAGACCATCGCCATCGCCGAGGAGGCGGGCGCGCAGGTGCGCGAGGAATATGAAGGCACCAGCCTCGACGCGATCCGCCAGATGGCCGGCATGGGCATGGGGCTGGCGGTGCTTCCCGAGCTGTATGTGCGGCAGGAGATCCGCCCGGGCGACGACGTGGTGTCGCGGCCGTTCCGGGCCGGGCGTCATTATCGCGAACTGGGCCTGCTCTGGCGCAACGGGGTCGCGCGCGCGGCTGCCTACAAGCGCCTTGCGCAGGAACTGGTCGCCTGCGTTGAAGGCATAGGAATTTCCTATCGGTGATATAGCCGGCGCGCCATTGTGCTTATGACGTGGCGGCCGCACTTCATCGATCGTGAAGGGAGTTGACGGTACAATGGCGAAACAGAAGATCGGCTGGGCGCAGGTGCGCGGCTGGCTGAACGAGGTGGTGGGGCCCGATGGCGGCTATCTGCGGCTGGCGATGGTCTATGGCATCGCGATCAGCCTGTTGTCGCTGGCCACCCCGATCTCGGTGCAGCTGCTGATCAACAGCGTCGCCAAGATCGCGCTGCCCGCGCCGCTGATCACGCTTTCGGCACTGTTGTTCACGCTGCTGCTGATCGTGGTGATCCTGAGCGCGCTGCGCGTCCACATCATGGCGCTGTTCGAACGGCGCCTGTTCGCGCGCACCGTGGCGGAGATCACCATCCGCGCGGTGCATGCCCGCAACCCGTTCTTCGCCGATGCCCGCCGCGTCGACCTGTTCAACCGCTATTTCGACCTGATGACGGTGCAGAAGAGCGTGCCGAGCCTCGTCATCGGCGGCTTCACCATCCTGCTCCAGTCGGTGGTCGGGCTGGTAGTGACGAGCTTCTACCACCCGTTCTTCCTGGCCTTCAACGTGATCCTGATCGCGCTGGTCTGGCTGATCTGGCAGCTCTGGTCGCCGGGCGCGATCCGCTCCGCCGTGGCGCTGAGCCATGCCAAGCACGATGCCGCGCGCTGGCTGGAAGGGCTGGGCACCTCGAACGGCTTCTACAAGTCCAGCCGGCATCTCGATTTCGCGATGGACGGATCGGAATCGATGACCGCCGCCTATGTCGCCGCGCATCGCCGCCACTTCCGCTACAGCTTCACCCAGACCTGCGCCTATCTGCTGCTCTATGCCACCGCGAGCGCCGCGCTGCTGGCGATGGGCGGCTGGCTGATCCTGCAGGGGCAGCTGTCGATCGGCCAGCTTGTCGCCGCCGAGCTGATCCTGTCCGGCGTGTTCTACGGCCTCGGTCAGCTCGGCAACTATCTCGACGCCTTCTACGACATGGTCGCGGCGGCGGAGGAAGTGTCGCTGCTCTACGCCATCCCGCACGACACGCACGCACGCAGCAGCGAGGCGCCCGGCAGCGGCGAGGTGCGACTGCGCGAGGTGGAGGCAGGCGATGCCCGCATCGACCTGACCATCCCCGCCGGCGCCCAGCTGGTCGCGGTCGGCGCAGCGACGATGGACACGCGCCTCGCCCTGCTGCTCAAGCGCAACACCCAGCCGGATCGCGGGCTGGTGATGGTCGGCGGCGTCGATCTGGAGGCGCTGGACGTCTATCGGCTCCGCTCCGACGTGATCGTGCTCGACCGGCCGACGATCGTGGAGATCCGCATCCGCGACTATCTCGCCCTCGCCGGTGCCGGTATCCCGGCGGGCCGGGTGCTCGACGCGCTGGCGCTGGTCGGGCTCGATTCCCGGATCGGCCAGCTACCGGAGGGGCTGGACACGACCCTCGCTGCCTCGGGCTATCCGTTGTCGATCGGCGAGCTGATGGCGCTCAAGCTCGCCAACGCGTTGCTTGCCCGGCCGCGGGTGCTGCTGCTCAGTTCCCTCTACGACCTGATGCCGCCCGAGCGGCTGACCGCTGCGCTCGACGCATTGCGCGACGCCGGCACCACCGTGCTGCTGTTCACCGGCCGGCCCGAGGCGATCCGCCGCGACGGCTATCTGTGGCTGGGCCGCACGACCCAGGCCCGCTTCGAAACGCTCGACCAGCTCCACGCCGCGCTTGCCGATCTGGAGGCCCGCAATGCCCTTTAAACCGGACCATATCGGCCATTTCCCGACCCTTGCCGGCATGCGCCCCCCGCGCATCGCCCGGGTGATCGCCTGGATGATCGTGATCGTCGTGGTGCTCGCCGCGGTGGCGATGGTCTATGTGCCCTGGGTGCAGACCGCCCCCGGCCAAGGCAAGGTTGTCGCGCTCGATCCGCACGACCGCGTGCAGTCCGTCACCGCGCTGGTGCCGGGCCGGGTCGAGCGCTGGTTCGTCCATGACGGGCAGGCAGTGAAGAAGGGCGATCCGATCGCCAAGGTATCGGACAACGATCCCGAGCTGCTCGCCCGCCTCGCGGCCGAGCGCGACCAGGTGCTGGCCGAGATCGCCTCGGTCCAGAGCGCCCGGGCCACCGCCTCGATCGACGTGAATCGCGCCCGCACGCTCTTCAACGAAGGGCTGGCGTCGCGCCGCGACTATGAACAGGCGCAGATCCGCGTCGCCGATCAGGGCGCCAAACTCGCGGAATCGCGCGCCAAGCTCAACCGGATCGAGGTGTCGCTCAACCGACAGTCGGTGCAGATCGTCACCGCGCCGCGCGATGGCCGCATCCAGACGATCAACGCTGCCGCCGGCGCGACGCTGGTGAGCGCGGGTACCGAGCTCGCGACGCTGGCGCCCGAGGGCGGCACCGAGCGCGTCGTCGAGCTGATGGTCGACGGGCGCGACATCGCGCTGGTCCGCCCCGGTCGCCGCGTGCGGCTCGAGTTCGAGGGCTGGCCGGCGATCCAGCTGAGCGGCTGGCCGTCGATGGCCTGGGGCCTGTTCGACGGGCGGGTGCGCTCGCTCGATCCTTCCGCGATGCCCGACGGGCTGTTCCGCGTGCTGATCGAGCCGATGCCGGGCACCCCTACCTGGCCGAACGACCGCTTCGTCCGCCTCGGGGCCAAGGTGCGCGGCTGGGTGCAGGGCGAGACGGTGCCGGTCGGCTACGAACTCTGGCGCCAGCTCAACGACTTCCCGCTCGAATTCGGTGCCGCCTCGGGCAAGGACGAGGACAAGGGCATGGACGTCTACAAGAAGAAAAAGAAATGATCCGGAAGCTGCTCGCGCTTTGTGCCCTGGTGTTCGCGGCGCCCGCCGCGGCGCAGGGGCCGCTCACCCTCGATCAGGTGCTGCGCTCCTCGGCGCAGAACGCCCCCCAGATCATCGAGGCGCTGGCCAAGCAGCGCCAGGCCGAAGGCAAGGCGCTGAGCGCCGAGGGCGCGTTCGACGTGGTGTTCGACGTCGACGCGCAGACCCGGCCCTTCGGCTATTATGACGGCTCCGTGGTCGAGGCGAAGGCCAGCCGCGCCCTCGATACCAATGGCGGCGGGCTGTACGCGGGCTACCGCCTCTCGCGCGGCAAGTTCCCGGTCTATGAGGACAAGGCCTACACCAACCAGCTTGGCGAGTTCAAAGTCGGCGCGATCTTCTCGCTGCTGCGCGACCGGGTGACGGACGAGCGCCGCACCAAGCTGCGCCTCGCCGATCAGGATGTCGACATCGCCCGGCTCGACCGCGAGATGGTGGCGATCGGCGTGCAGCGCCGGGCGATGAGCGCGTACCAGTCCTGGGCGATCGCCGGGCTGCGGCTCAAGGCCTATCGCGACCTGCTGGCGCTCTCCGAGAAGCGGCGGGCGCAGCTGGCGCGGCAGGTGCAGCTGGGTGCGCGGCCGCAGATCCTGATCACGGAGAACGACCAGAATCTTGCCCGTCGCCGCTCGCTGGTGGCGCAGGCCGAGCAGAAGCTGGCCGAAACCGCCAACGCGCTGTCCTTCTTCTGGCGCGACGCCAATGGCGTGCCGCTGGTGCCGGTGGTCGAGCAACTGCCGGAGGCGCTGCCCGAACTGGCGATCGCGCCGCGCAAGGCGGGACCGATCCTGCGCCCGGACCTCAAGACGGTGCTGGTGCGGATCGACCAGTCGCTGGCCCGGCTGAACCTGGCCGAGAACGACCTCAAGCCGCGCCTCGATGCGCGGGCGGAGCTGGGCAAGGATGTCGGCGCGGTGGGGCTGGGCGGCCCGTCGCGCACCCCGGCAGAGGCGATGGTGGGGATCAAGTTCTCGGTGCCGCTGGAGCGCCGCTCGGCCAAGGGGCGCATCGCCGAGGCGCGCGCGGAGATCGACGGATTGCGCACCCGGCACCGCATGCTGGAGGAGCAGATCGCGATCGAGGTGAAGGGGATCGCGATCGGCATCGAAGGTGCCGACAAGGTCGCCGATCTCGCGGCGCAGGAGGCCGAACTGGCGGGCAAGATGGCAGGGGCTGAACAGCGTCGTTTCGACATGGGCGCCAGCGACTTCTTCCTGATCAACCAGCGCGAGGAGAGTGCGACCGATGCCCGGCTGCGGGCGCTGGACGCGCGCTACCAGGCGCTCGTCGCGCGGGCAGACCTGGCGGCGGCGACGGCGGACCGCGGCGTGCTGGGGCTCTGATCGACGGGCGCCACGCATTTTGCGGGCGGGGGCGGGTGCGGGAATGTTTCAGCGGCGACGTCTTCTTGTTGAAGCGTTAACGAGGGACATTTCTTGCCGACCCGCCGGTCTACCGCACTATCTTCCGCTCTTCCTTTCCGGCTC
Organism: Sphingomonadales bacterium; assembly: GCA_027489295.1. The sequence goes on from JAIYAA010000096.1 coordinate 11,371, forward strand.
GGCGCACGATGATTGGCCCCGCGATTGGTGCCCTTCTTTTCGTGCCCCCCGCCGCGCCCGCGCTGGCTACCGCCATCTGGACCGCGCAGCTGCAGAATGCGCAGCACAGTGCCCTGACGGTCGCGACCGAGGCGGTAGCGGTCGCCGCGTCCGAAGCCGCGACGGAGGAGGGGCAGGAAATCGTTGTCTCCGGTCGCCATCGGGCCACGCCGGGCGATCCGCTGGAAAAGATCAACGCGCTCTCGTTCCAGCTGACCCAGCATGTCGATGACGCAATCACGGCGCCCGCCTCTCGCGGCTACGTCAAGGTGGTGCCCAAGCCGATCCGGATGGGCTTGCGCAATTTCTTTCGCAACCTGCGCGAGCCGGTGGTCGCCGCCAATTTCCTCCTCCAGCTGAAGCCGGGCAAGGCGTTCGAAACGGTAGGCCGGTTCGCGATCAACACCACGCTGGGGCTTGCCGGCACGCTGGACGTCGCCAAGCGCTGCCCGTTCGACCTGCCGTTGCGCGACAACCGCTTTTCGGACACGCTCGGCTTCTACGGCGTGAAGCCCGGCCCCTATGTCTATGTGCCGGTTGCCGGCCCCACGACGCTGCGCGACATTGCCGGCGGCTTCATCGATTTCTTCGCCTCACCCTTCACGCTGGGCGGGCCGTTCCGCTCGCGCGCGTACGTGATCAGTGCGGCGACGATCCGCATCCTCGACCGGCGGGACCAGAAGGAGGCGATGCTGCGCGAGGTGGAGGAAGCCGACGACAGGTATGCGGCGCGACGCGACCTGTTCCTCCGCCGCCAGCGCGAGCGCGTGGAGACGCTGCAGGGCGCGGGGCAGCCCGGCGGCGCCCCCCGTCGCTGCCGCCGGAGGGACGCGGCGCGCTCTTTAGAGGCGCCGCAGCCTAGCCGGTGATTTCCTTCGCGATCTGGCGCACCGTCTCCTGGATCACGCCGCCGCGCCGGGCATCTCCCTTGGTCATGGAGGACAGGAAGCCCTTGACCTGGTCGAGCGTGAGGTGCGGCGGGAAGGGCGCAACGTCGGGGTCGGTCCTTACTTCCAGCACTACCGGGCGATCCGCCCGCAAAGCCGTATCCCAGGCGTCGCCCAGGGCCTCGGGCGTGTCGACATGGATGCCTTGCAGGTCGATCAACTCGGCAAAGCGGGCATAGGGGACGTCCGGAATGTCCTGCGTGGTCGGGAAGCGCGGATTGCCTTCCATGATGCGTTGCTCCCAAGTGACTTCGTTCAGATCCTGATTGTTGAAGACGCAGACGATGAAGCGAGGATCCGCCCAGCGCTGCCAATATTTGGCGACGGTGATCAGCTCGGCCATGTTGTTCATCTGCATCGCGCCGTCGCCGACCAGCGCCACCACCGGGCGATCGGGATGGGCGAACTTGGCGGCGATCGCATAGGGCACCGCCGCACCCATCGAGGCAAGCCCGCCGGACAGCGACGCGCGCTGCCCCGCCTTGACGCGATAGTCGCGCGCATACCAGTTGGCGCACGAACCGGAATCCGAGGTGACGATGGCGTTGGAGGGCAGCCGTGGCGACATCTCCCACACCACGCGTTGCGGATTGACGGGCTTGGCTTCGGCCATGGCGCGCGCCTCGATCGTCTGCCACCATTTGGTGACTTCGTGCGCGATCCCCTCCTGCCAGCTGCGATCCTGCTTGCGCCCGAGCAGCGGCAGCAGCGCGTCCAGCGTCTCGGCGGCACCGCCATGGAGGTTGCACTCGACCGGGTAGCGCAGGCCGAGCATCGCGGGATCGATGTCGATCTGCACCGCGCGGGCCTGGCCCTCCTTCGGCAGGAACTCGGCCCAGGGAAAGCCGGTGCCGATCATCACCAGGGTGTCGCACCCCGCCATCATGTCCGAAGAGGGCTTGGTGCCGAGCAGACCGATCGTGCCGGTGACGAAGGGGAGGTCGTCCGGCAGCACGTCCTTGCCGAGCAGCGCCTTGGCGACGCCGGCACCGAGCCGGTCGGCCAGCTCGATGATCTGCGCTTCGGCTCCGCGCGCACCGGCACCGATCAGGATGGCAACCTTCCGGCCCGCGTCGAGGATCTCGGCCGCGTGCGCCAGCGCGCTTGCCGGCGGCACCATCTGCGGGCGGACATAGCCCGGGCCGGACCGGGTGAAGCCGTGCCGGAGCGGGGGCGCTTGATACGGCTCGTCCTGCACGTCCTTGGGGAGCACGATGGCGGTCACGTCGCGATTGGCGATGGCGATGCGGATGGCGCGATCGGTGACATGGCCGAGCTGTGCGGGCGCAGAGACTTCCTGGACATAGCCGCACACATCCGAAAACAGCCGGTCGAGGTTCAGTTCCTGCTGATAGCTGGCGCCGCGCACCGTGGTCTCGGCCTGACCGGCGATGGCAAGCAGGGGCACATGGTCGAGCTTGGCGTCGTACATGCCGGTGACGAGATGGGTTGCGCCCGGCCCGCCGGTGGAAAGGCAAACGCCCAGCTCGCCGGTGAACTTGGCATGGGCGGAGGCCATGAACGCGGCCATTTCCTCGTGCCGCACCTGGATGAACTCGATGCCGTCGCCCTTGGCTTCGGCCCGCTGCAGCGCGCCGAGCACGCCGTTGATGCCGTCGCCCGAATAGCCATAGATGCGCGTCACGCCCCAGGCCTTGAGCCGCTCCACGAAAAAGTCGCTCGTCTGCTTCGCCATCTGCCGTCTCCCGAAGATGCCGGGGTAACTGCTGGGCGGGGGGATGGTTCAGCGGGCATGGCCATGCGGGGCCGGCGGGGTTGCGGCGGAATGGAAAAGGCGGGTAACCGCTTCATCAGCTATCCCTTTGAGTTTTCTCATGTCGCCAAGCCAACGCAGCCGAAAGCCCTCGTTCCCCCTCTACGCCGGCCTCGCCGCGTTGCTGGTGCTGCCGTTCGGCGCCGATACCGTGCTGCCGCTCGGCACCGCGACCTGGGCGGGGTATCTGCTGCCCACCGTCATCGCCTATGTCGCGGGCCGGCCGGTGGTGCCGCTGGTGGTGGCGGCGCTGGCGACGTTGCTCAACTTCGCCGGCTTCACGCTCGCCCCGGCCGGGATCGATCCGTCGATCGTGCTGGTGAACCGGATCCTCGGCACCGCGATCATTTGGATCCTGGCGGGCATCGGCTTCGCTTTCGTCCGCAACCGGCTGGCGATCCGGCGCGAGGAATGGCTGCAATCGGGGCAGGTCGGGCTGGCCAAGGCGGTTGCCGGCGAACTGCCGCTGGACGAGCTGGCCACGGCGGCATTGCGCTTCTTGTCGGACTATACCGGCGCGCAGGCCGGTGCGATCTTCGTGCGCGATCCTAGTGGGGCGGGGTTCCGGCGGCGCGGCACCTATGCCGTGCCGGGCGATGCGCCCCTGCCCGAATGGATCAAGCCGGGGGAGGGGCTGCTGGGCCAGGCGATCGCCGATCGGCGGCAGTTCGTGCTGGACGCGGTGCCGGAGGGGTATCTCTATTACGGCTCGGGTCTCGGCCGGGCTCAGCCGCGTGCGCTGCTGATCGGATGGACCGAGGCGGACGGCGAAGTGAACGGCGTCCTCGAACTCGGGTTTCCGGGCGTTATCGATCCGCCGGTGCAGGCGCTGCTGGAGCGGATCAGCGGCCAGCTCGGCGTCTCCATCCGATCGGGCAAGTACCGTGCGCGGCTGCGCGATCTGCTGGAAGAGACGCAGAAGCAGGCCGAGGAGCTGCAGGTCCAGAGCGAGGAACTGCGCGCCAACAACGACGAGCTCGAAACCCAGAGCCGGCAGTTGCAGGATACCGCCGCGCGGCTGGAGGCGCAGCAGGTCGCGCTGGAGCAGAGCAATGCCGAGCTTGAGGCGCAGACCCGCGCGCTGGAGCTGCAGCGCGACGAACTTGCCCGTGCGCAGGGCTCGCTGGAGCAGCAGGCCGCCGATCTGGAGCAGGCGAGCCGCTACAAGTCCGAATTCCTCGCGAACATGAGCCATGAGCTGCGCACCCCGCTCAATTCGCTGCTGATCATGGCCAGGCTGCTGGCGGAGAACCGGGCGGGCAATCTAAGTGCCGATCAGGTCCGCCATGCCGAGACGATCGAGACCTCAGGCAACGACCTGCTCACGCTGATCAACGACATTCTCGACATCTCGAAGATCGAGGCGGGCAAGCTGGAGCTGCAGCCCCGCCGCATCCGCATCGCGCCGGTGCTCGACAAACTGAAGGCGATCTTCGCGGCTTCGGCCACCACCAAGGGACTTGGTTTCCGCGTCGAGCAGGTCGCCGGGGCGCCGGGCGAGATCGAGACCGATCCGCAGCGCCTGGAACAGGTGCTGAAGAACTTTCTGTCCAATGCGATCAAGTTCACCGCCAAGGGCGAGGTGTCGCTCGGCGTCGCGCGGCGGCCGGACGGGCGGATCGCCTTCACCGTGCGCGACACCGGCATGGGCATCCCCGCCGAGCAGCAGCAGGTGATCTTCGAGGCGTTCCGCCAAGCCGATGGCACCGTCAGCCGCAAATTCGGCGGCACCGGGCTTGGCCTGTCGATCTCGCGCGAGCTGGCGCGGCTGCTGGGCGGCGAAGTGGCGGTGGAAAGCACGCCGGGCGAGGGGAGCGCGTTTTCGCTGGTGCTGCCGGAGGGCTATGACCCCGCACTCGTCCAGGCCTCGGCGCCATTGCCGCGGCCCGAGCCGGTCAAGCCGCAGCCCTCCAATCCCAAGCCCGGCCGCCGTCGCAGCGCCGAGCCGACCGAGGACGACCGCGAGACGCTGTCGGGGGATTCGCGCGTGATCCTGATCGTCGAGGACGATCCGATCTTCGCGCGCATCCTGTGCGACATCGCGCACGACCAGGGCTTCCAGTGCCTGATCGCCGGCACGGCCGACGAAGGCGCGCTGCTCGCCCGCCAATATGTGCCGAACGCGGTGATCCTCGACATGAACCTGCCCGACCATACCGGGCTGTCGGTGCTCGACCGGATCAAGCGCGATGTCCGCACCCGGCATATCCCGGTGCACGTGGTATCCGTGGACGACGACAGCCAGGCGGCGCTGTCGAGCGGCGCCGTGGGCTATCTGTTCAAGCCGGTGCGGCGCGAGCAGCTGGTCGACATGCTGGAGGGGCTGGAAGCCCGCATGGCGCAGCGGATGCGCCGCGTGCTGGTGGTGGAGGACGATGCCCAGCAGGCCGAAAGCGTCCGGCAACTGCTCGCCTCGCGCGATGTCGAGACGGTGGACGCGCATTCCGCAGCGCAGACCTTCGAACTGCTCGGCCGCGACACGTTCGACTGCATGGTGCTCGACCTGAACCTGCCCGATGCCTCGGGCCTCGACCTGCTCGACCGGCTGAGCGAGGACGAGAGCGTCGGTTTCCCGCCCGTGATCGTCTATACCGGCCGCGATCTGAGCCAGGACGAGGAGTTGCGGCTCCGCAAATATTCCAAGTCGATCATCGTCAAGGGCGCCAAATCGCCCGAGCGCCTGCTCGACGAGGTGACGCTGTTCCTCCACCAGGTGGTATCCGAGCTGCCCGAGCCGCAGCAGCAGCTGATCGCCAAGTCGCTCGGTCGCGACGCCGCGCTCGAAGGCCGCTCGATCCTGGTGGTCGAGGACGACATCCGGAACGTTTATGCCCTTACGAGCATTTTCGAGCCGCATGGAGTCAAGGTTCGTATCGCCCGCAACGGCCGGGAGGCGCTGCACGCGCTCGACGAAGCAGCGCGGACCCTCACCGATCCGGTCGATCTTGTGCTAATGGACGTGATGATGCCGGAAATGGACGGCCTGACCGCCACGCGCGAGATCCGCAAGCAGCCCTGGGGCAAGACGTTGCCGATCCTGATGCTGACCGCCAAGGCAATGGCACGCGACCAGCAGGAGTGC